>JBKBVO010000004.1:0-28764 GCA_046289535.1 Deinococcales bacterium
TTGCACAGCAGAATCAGTTTTTCCATACGTTTACCAATCCAATAAAAAATCTTGTAACACCAAAACGTGCTGCTCGAGTTCGCTGACACCGATTTGCTCTTCGGTGGTATGAGCAAAGAGTTGATTGCCGGGTCCAAAACCCACACAAGGAATACCCACCTTATGCGCCCAACGACCATCGGTCGCAAATTGCCAAATGCCGGTTTCCGATGCCCCAAGGTGCTTATCTCTGGTTTGGTGCAGCTCCACCACTAAAGGGTGTTGCGGCTCGGTCACGAAACCGGGGTGCTTGATGCCGCCCACACCACTTGTCCAGTCATCAAAAGAATCATAGCTGATAGGGAGGTTTTTGGTCAGCTCACCCAGTGTATTTCGCACATCCGAACCCGTTTCTGTAACGGTGCGCCAGTCTAGCGTCAAAGTAATTGTATTCGGGGTCAGGTTATTGCTGCTCGTGTCGGTGCTGAGCACCGTTGGCGAGATGCTCGAGCGCCCTAGAATCGGGTGTTCAAACAACGGGATACGCTCCAAACGGCGCAAGAACTCGGCATACACAAAATGCGGATTTTCTTGCCAAAGCCCGAGGCTTGCGTGGTGCGCCCGCCCGTGAAACCGCAACGTACAACGGCACACCCCACGATGCCCAAGCATGATTTGGTTATGACTGGGTTCGCCAACAAGACAAGCACCCAGTTCCAGGTCGCCAAGTGGCGTAACAATTGGTAGCCGCTCGAGCAACTTTGCCATGCCGTAACCACCGGTCTCTTCTTGTACGGGTATGGCGACCAAACAGTCGTGCTTGGGTCGCTTCCCAACGCGCAGCATCGCGCCAAGCGTATAAATATGGGCTGCCAAAGGTCCTTTGATATCCACAGCACCGCGTCCGTGAAGCACACTGTTCTCGAGCACTCCCGCAAAAGGTGGGTACTTCCAAAGAGCGAGGTCTCCGGTGGCAATATGGTCTAAATGGGTCAATAGCATTGTTGCAGCGCCCCGCTCGCGCCCGCGCACCAAACCGAGCGCATTGCCAGTCTGGTCTGTCCAAGCGGCATCAAAGCCAAGCTGCTGCATCTCTTGCACCACTCGAGCAGCAAGGGCACTTTCGGAGTAGGTATAACTTTCTATACGCAAAATTTCTTGAAGAAAGGTAATCATTTCTTGAAAGAAGGTAATCACATTTTCAAAAATACCAGAATCTGCGTATAGACTGAACGAGGATGAATCCATTTCTCGCCAGACCACAAACTTTTGAACTGTACACCGCCCCTGGTTGTTTAGAAGAAGCCGAACTCGAGGTCAAAGAAATTTTAAGCACACCGTGGAAACCACTCAAATTTCGCCCCCTGGTCGAGCCGCAAAACGGCTTTATACGCCTGCGTCACGCCAGTTGGGACACTGGCTGTGAAATCGCAGCTCGAGCCAGCACACTGCATGATATTCGGCTACACCTGGTTGCTGCCAAAGTGAAAGGCTGGTTTGATGTAGCGCGTATCTTGGAGCGCCAACTTTGGGCAGGCTTATTGCCTGAAAATGAAAATGTAGATTTTCGCGCACGAGCTTATGGCAACTTAGCACATGCTGGGCGACTCGAGCAGATTGCAGCCGAACTTTTTATCCAAAATGGATTTAAACACAGCGACCAAGAGCCGTTTACCCAGATTCGCCTGACCTCGAGTGGGGAATACCTGCGTGTAAGTGTGAGTTTAGGCAATGATACACTGCATAAACGCGGTTGGCGCAAAGCCACCAGCACACTTGCGCCCTTGCGCGAAGATTTAGCCAGCGCTGCCTTGCGGCGCTTGCTCGAGTTTGCCCCGCAGGCTCGGGCAGTTCAGCAGGTTTTAGTCCCATTTGCGGGCAGTGGAACATTGGGAATAGAAGCGTGGCACAGCTTGTTTGGCTTACCTCCTGCCATTTGGGGCAATCCACGCCCTTGGCAGCGCCTCACCATGCCAAAACCCGCGACCCAAGATTGGTGGACAAGGCGCATTCAGAGTGCTGTCGACGCTGTTCGACTTCCGCCGCTCGTATTGATCGAAAACGACCCTGAACAATTCTTGGAACTCGAGCAAAACATGGCAGCTTTCGAGAATGTGACTACAATTTTTGCCGATGCTTTTAGCTATGAACTCCCCGCCAATCAAAAAACTTTACTCCCATTACATCCGCCTTACGGTATGCGACTCGAGACAGAACCCATAAGCCTCTACCGAAACCTTGGCAAGCGTGTGGCAGCTTGGGCACTCGAGTCAGATGTTTGTGGCTTTTGCTTATGCCCTACAGAAGAAACATGGCGCGCTTTTCGGGCTGGACTGGCGGGATTTTTGACCAAAACCTCGCACCTCACCCAAGGCGGATTAGACGTGCGTTGGTGTGGCTTTCAAACTGAAGTGTAAATTCTGCACCTCGAAGCTGGGGCATGAGTCCTGCACCTCGAGGCTGGGGCATGAGTCCAAGGTTAAGTTTGATATACACCTATTTTTGGAGGTCAAGATGTCACAACACCAATTTCAAACCGAAGTATCACAATTGCTACAACTGATTATCCACTCACTGTATTCACACAAAGAAATTTTCTTGCGCGAGCTTGTGTCTAACGCCTCGGATGCCATAGATAAATTCAAATATGCCACGCTCACCGATGAGCGCTTTAAGAACCTCGAGTGGTCTGGACGCATAGATTTACGCTTCACTGAAGGCGAAGCCAGAGTGCTCGAAATCGAGGACAACGGTATCGGCATGAATGAAGCCGACCTGATTGAGCACCTTGGCACGATTGCCAAAAGCGGAACCAAAAACTTTATGGCACAGCTGTCGCAAGACGCAAAAGCCAACTCGAATTTAATTGGACAGTTTGGCGTGGGTTTTTACTCTGCTTTTATGGTTGCAAGCAAAGTCGAAGTCGAAAGCAAAAAAGCTGGTGAAGAGCAGGGCTTTCTCTGGACCTCGGACGGCAGCGGCGGTTTTGAAATTACCCCGCTCGAGAAATCCACACACGGCACATTGGTGCGTTTGCACCTCAACGAAGAAGGCAAAGAGTACGCCAATCGCTGGCAGCTCGAGCAACTAATCAAAAAGTATTCAAACCACATCGCTTTCCCGATTTTTTTGCACTACGAAAAGACCGAGTACGACAAAGAAGGTAAGCCAGGTGCCAAAACCCAAGCCGTAGAACAAATCAATTCCGCCAATGCAATCTGGACACGCAACAAAGCCGATTTAAGCAAAGAAGACTACAGCGAATTCTATAAAAGCCTGTCGCATGGCATGGACGAGCCACTGTTTTGGCTGCATACCCGAGCCGAAGGCACACTCGAGTACACTTCCTTGTTGTATGTTCCAAAGACAGCCCCGTTCGATTTGTACTACGCCAATTATCAAGCAGGTGTGAAGCTCTATGTGCGCCGGGTTTTTATTACCGACGACGAAAAAGAGTTGTTGCCGACTTGGTTGCGTTTTGTGCGTGGGGTGATTGACTCCTCAGACTTGCCGCTCAATGTCTCCAGAGAAATTTTGCAGCAAAACAAGGTCATGCGTCAGATTCGCACAGCAACAATAAAAAAGCTTCTGACCGAGTTTGCTCGAATCCAAAGCGAAGAGCCAGAAACATACGCCCAATTTATCCAGCAATTTAACCGCCCCTTAAAAGAAGGCTTGTACCAAGACTATGAAAACCGTGATGCGATTGCCGAACTGGTACGCTATCACTCGAGCAAAGAATCTGGTTTGGTGGGCTTTAAGGATTACGTCGAGCGAATACAGCCCGAACAAAAAGTGATTTATTATCTCACGGGTGGCTCAGAGAATGTACTGCGCGCTAGCCCGCTGCTTGAAGCCTACAACAAAAAAGGGATCGAGGTGCTGATTGCCTCGGATGAAATAGACGAAATTGTTCTACAAGGCTACACCAGATACAAAGATTTCGACCTCAAACCAATCAACCGCGCCAATGCAGGCGAAGACCTCAAAACCGAAACCGACGAAAAAGCCGCCAAGGAAGCCGAACCAATCCTTGGGCGCATCAAAAATGCCTTGGCAAATAGAGTTAAAGATGTCAAAGCCTCAAGCCGCTTGCTCGAGTCGCCAGCTTGTGTTGTCACCGACGACTCAGACCCGACGTTCCAAATGCAAGCCATGTTCAGACAGATGGGGCGCGAATCCGAACTGCCACCTGTTTTGCCAATTCTCGAGTTGAATCCCAGTCATCCGCTCATTACTGGCTTAAAGGACGCTTCCGATGCTCGAGTTGAGGACACTGCCCACGTTTTATTGGCACAGTCTTTATTGCTTGAAGGCGCAGAAATACCAGACAAGGCAGATTTTGTGAAGCGCTTGAACCGCTTGTTGGGTTAAACAATCATCCTACAACGTAGGGGGCAACCGTTCCCCCCTACTTCCCCAATAACTTTGGCAACTCCGACTCGAGCGAACGGTTCTCGAGCTTAAACACAGCGTTGACAGGAGCAGGGTCCGCGGTATTGCCAGCTTTGAGCATTGCGTATTGGTGGGTGGTAATCGGTGCCAGAGAACCCAAAATCTGCATCATTGGCACGGCAATATCCATTAAAAAAATCGGTGCTGGCACCAAAGGCTTTTTGATGCCAAGTGCCTTCATCTCGAGTAATAGCAATTCGCGGAAACTAAACTCCTGAGCGCCGACAACATTATACACTTGCCCAATCGTAGCTGGAATGTCTAGACTCTGCGCAAAACATTTTGCGACATCACCTACCCACACAGGGCGAAAAGGAAAGCTGCCATCCCCGATTTGCGGCACAATGGGAGCACTCGAGACAAGATTTTTTAAGACTCGTCCAAAAAAGTCGTCACCTTCGCCAAAAATTAAGCTCGGACGAAAAATCGTGTAATCCAGCCCGCTTGCCCGCACCAATTCCTCGGCAGCGAATTTGCTGCTCGAGTAACCGCTTGCTGCGTTTGCTTGAGCACCCAAAGCGCTCATGTGCAAATACCGTTTGACACCTGCCTTTTTTGCTGCCTCAAGTACGTTTTTGGTACCATTGATGTGCACATTCTGAAAAGTCTGGTCGCGATGCTCGGCAATAATACCAACCAAGTGTATGACAACTTCCGCGCCTGCAAAGGCTTGATCTAAGTTGCGTCCCGTAACCACATCGCCACCAATATAGTTCACACTTTCAAAAGTGGCTAAGGTTTTGCCACTCGCAGTGCTGGATTTTGCACCGCTTCTCGAGACGGCGCTCACTTGATGCCCGCGCTCTAAGAGTTCGCGCACAACATGATGCCCTACATATCCTGTCGCACCGGTCACTGTAATTTTTTGTCCCTGACTCATAGTGGTTAGTCTGACCCCTTGGGTAAATTCTAAACAACACGCTCGGATACAGTTGTTCTTTGCGTAAAAGCCAAATTAGACCAAGTTAAGCTCGTCAGTATGGCTCTGCACCTGCTTGACCGACGCATTATTGTGGTTCGTGAAAAACTTTAAAGTGAAAACTTCGCCTTCTGGTATGAGAACTGATACCAAATTAGTAATTAATTGCTTCCAGGTCGTACGTCCGCCACAAGTACCACGTCGCCACTGTGCGCCACGGCTTCCAACGCTCGGCGTACTCGAGCATTGCGCTATGACTCATTTTTTCGCCACCGTTGTAAAACTTATACATGGCTTTCACCAAGCCCAAATCGCCAAGCGGCAACACATCGGGACGCTGTAAATGAAACATCAAAAACATTTCTGCAGTCCAACGCCCAATGCCTTTAATCTGCACCAGGTCGCGGATAATAGCTTCATCGTCCATACTGTCCCACATCGCTCGAGTTGGATTTTTGTGTGCAAAATAAAGCGTTAAGTCTGCAACATAGACACTTTTTTGCCTTGTCAGCCCAAATTCTCTAAAATCTTCGGGCGATTTTGACAGGCAGTTTTCTACAGTTACGCCACCCAAGCCAAGCTCGAGACGCTTCCAAATCGCATCGGCGGCTTTGACGCTAATCTGTTGCCCAACAATGGCACGCATGAGCGTATGAAATGCGTCGCCGCGACCAACCATACCCTCACCTTTGTAGAGTTGAATAATTTCTCTCAGCTTAGGGTCTGCTTTGGACAAGGCTTTTTTAGCTTTTTCCCAGTAATCAGGTGTCATTATTGCACACCCTTTTGGAGCAGCAGTGCCTCGAGTTCGGTTTCGGTGAGCACCGTTACACCAACTTCCCGAGCCTTATCTAGCTTCGACCCTGCGCTTTCACCCGCCACCAAATAACTGGTTTTTTTGCTCACACTACCCGAAACCTTCGCACCTGCCCCAGCCAGTCGTGCTTCGATTTGGTCTCGAGGTTTGCTTAATGTGCCAGTTAGAACGAAGGACAGCCCCGCCAGCGCCGTGCCGATTGGTTTGGCACGACTGCTCAGGTTCACACCTGCTGCCCCCAGTTTGGCAATCAGGGTTTGAGTGCGCGGGTTTGCCAAGCCAGCAAGCAGATTGTCAATAACCACCTCACCTAGACCTTGGATACCTTTTAACTGTTCTGTGGTCGCGGCTTGCAGTGCACTCATTTCCGGAAAAGCACGCTCTAGAATACTCGAGACTTTCTCGCCAACAAGCGGAATACCCAATCCATAAATCACTCGAGCCAGACTTTGATTTTTGCTCTGCTCAATCTGCTCTAGAAGCTTTTTGGCGCTCTTTTCACCCATGCGCTCAAGCGCCGCAACCGGCTCGAGGGTCAGGCTATAGAGGTCGGCAAAATCTCGTATCAAGCCTGTATCCAGAAGTTGCTGAATGCGCTCATCGCCCAAACCCTGAATATCCATTGCATCGCGGCTAACAAAATGCCTGATGCGTTCAAGTTGCTTGGCGGGGCAATCTGGGTTGGTGCAAAAATGGTGCGCCCCAACTTTTTCAAGCGCTGAGCCACAAATCGGGCAAACAGCAGGAAAGACCCACGGGGTAGCCATGCTGCCGCGCGCTTCTTTGACAGCACGCACCACTTCGGGAATCACACCGCCTGCCTTGCGAATCACAATCGTATCGCCAAGATGCAGGTCTAGCCCAGCAATAAAATCCTCGTTGTGCAGTGTCGCTCGAGCGACACTGCTGCCTTCAAGCAACACTGGCTCGAGTTCGGCAACGGGAGTCATTTTGCCAGTTCGCCCAACCTGTACAACAATATTGCGCAGTTTAGTCAGCACTTCTTCGGCAGGAAATTTATAAGCAATCGCCCAGCGTGGCGCGCGTCCGGTCGCACCAAGTTCAGCTTGCAACGCAAGGTCGTCTATTTTTGCCACACTGCCATCAGCATCAAATTCTAGGTTGGCACGGCTTGCAGCCATGCGCTGGTGATAGGCTTCGATGCCTTGAATACCATCTACTACAACATAATCTGAAGAGACTGGCAACCCCAACGCCTTCAGCTTCTCGAGCAAACCACTTTGGGTGGTTACACCTGCTGGAATTGCACCACAGGCATAAAAATAAGCTTTTAGGTTGCGCGAAGCGGTTTTACTCGAGTCCTTTTGGCGTAAACTGCCCGCAGCCGCGTTGCGCGGATTCTTAAAGAGTGGCGCTCCTATCGCCTCGAGTTCTTGATTGATGCGGGCAAACTCAGCTCGAGACAAAAACACTTCCCCACGCACCTCGAGATCAATTGGTTCGGTCAGGGTGTGTGGAATACTTTTAATGGTCAGTATATTGGCGGTCATATCCTCGCCCGTTTCACCATCGCCCCTTGTTGCAGCCCAAACCAATTTGCCTTTCTGATAAAGCAAGTTAATGCCCAAGCCATCAATTTTAAGCTCGCAGGTATACCGCCTCGAGACACCTTTTACACCCATAACATTATTGATTTTGTCTTCAAAACTCTCTAAGTCGCTTAACCCAAAAGCGTTATCCAAGCTCATCATTGGGGTAGGATGCTTGATTGGGGCAAAAAGCGTGCGGATTTTGGTGCTCGAGCCAACCTTTTGTGTGGGGCTGTCAGGTGTAACCAATTCTGGGTGTTCGGATTCCAGTGTTCGCAGTTCGCGCATCAGGGTATCGTATTCGGCATCGGATAACTCGGGGTTGTCTTGTTCGTAATAAGCAATATTGGCGCGATTGAGAATATCAGATAACTCGAGAATTCGGGCTTGGGCTGGGTTCATATGTATGGAGCATAACAGATTTTGCCGATTATAAATTATAGCGCGAGACGTTCGTAATCACACCAAGCGGGTATAATTTTAAGGCGATGAAAGCCCCAGCATTTTCTCTTTTTGATCAAAACAACGTCCAGCACTCGCTCGAGCAATACAAAGGCTCTTGGTTAGTGCTATATTTCTATCCCAAAGACGACACCCCTGGCTGCACCAAAGAAGCCTGTAATTTCCGCGATCAACTAGGCAACCTAAAAGCGCTTGGGGCAACGGTCTTGGGTGTGAGCGCCGACGACGTAGATAGCCACGGAAAATTCGCCAATAAGTACAGCCTCAATTTTCCGCTGTTAGCCGATTCAGGCGCAGAGGTTTCCAAAGCCTACGGTGCATACGGCAGTAAAAATATGTACGGGCGCGTTTTTGAAGGTGTGTTTCGCTATACCTTTTTGATTGACCCAAACGGCGAAATCGTCAAAACCTGGAAAAAAGTGGATGTCGAAACCCACGCCGAGGATGTCGCAAAAGCGCTGCAAGAGGCGCAAGCATGAGTCTCGAGGCACTGAAAGAACAAGCTGCAATCCGCGCTGTTGACTTTATCGAAACAGGCATGACTGTCGGGTTAGGTACTGGCAGCACCGCTAAACACGCCATCCTCGAGCTAGGGCGGCGCTTAAAGTCTGGGCGCTTGGCAGATGTAGTGGGCGTGGCAACCAGCTTAGAATCGGAAAGACTCGCACTCGAGTGCGGCATTCCGCTCATGGAACTCTCGGCTGCCGGAGTTGACCTCGCCATAGATGGAGCCGATGAAATAGACCCCAATTTAGAGTTAATAAAAGGCGGTGGCGGTGCACTGGTGCGCGAAAAGCTGGTCGAATTTAACGCCAAACGCTTTATTGTGGTCGCAGATCACAGCAAACTCGTACCAATGCTGGGTTATCGCTGGGCAGTTCCCGTGGAAATTTTGCAATGGGGGTCTCGAGCCACGATGCTCAAACTTGCCGATATTGCACCGCAGGTACAAGTGCGTTTACGCATGAAAGATGGAGAAGTGGTCGTTTCAGACAATGGCAACTATATTGCCGATTGCAAATTCCGCGAGATTCTTGACCCTCGAGAACTCGATGCACGTATGCGCCATGTCCCTGGTGTGGTTGGAACGGGGTTATTTGTCGGTTATGCAAATATGGCAATCATTGCCTCTGAATCTGGTATCGAAATTTTTAAACGGCACTGATTTGGTTTTGCACTTCTGTGCAAGTATTGTTCAAAAGCGCAAAAACCTCAGGTAATTCGCGCACAGAACACGCTAAAACAGCTTTATGGGCGCTGGCGGCAATTGCCGCCAAGATACTCAAGCCATGTTTAGCTTGGAGTAACTGAGATTGCCAAGCCGGAAATTCACCTCCGTACTCGTAAACCAAACCTGTAGTCGCTGTGGCTTTTTGGTGGTCTTGCACAAATCCTTCGCCACTCGAGAGCAGCTCGGTTGCATCCAGTGCAACGACCACAGTTGGCTTGACCTCGGCAACCAGGGCAAGCACCGGAGTGCTGTGTGTCTCGGGCAGCACCGCCAGGGTTACCCAACCCTTAAAGCTGGTTTGCTGGAGTATCTCGAGCGCTGGTTGCGCTCGCTCTAGCGGGCATAGGCACAGCACATCACGCTTCCCACCTGTGTTGCCATCCAGATGCAGCAACGCTGTTCCGTAGCAATCCAGAGCGCTTCTCATACAGGCTTTGACTCGAGCATAGACATCAATGCCCAAAACGGGGCTAAATGTTCGGGATACTTTTCAAAGAGCAGTTCAGGGTGCCATTGAACCGCCAAGAGCAACTCGCCTTCGATGGCTTCGATTAGACCATCTGGGGCATAGGCGGCAACAGATAAGCCAGGGGCGAGGTCTTTGACACCTTGATGATGATAGGAATTCACACGCAAGGTTTCCACTTTATAGGCGGCAGATAACTTTGTGCCTGCAACAACACGAACTCGATGCCCAAGGCTTGGGGGCAAAGCGTTCTGGCGATGATCTACCCATAAACCATTTGCGCTGGGAATGTGCTGGTGCAAACTGCCACCTTCAGCGACATTAAGCAATTGAAAACCTCTGCAAATGCCCAACATTGGTTTATTGGCGGCTCGAGTTGCGGCATACAACTCAAGTTCAAAGGCATCGCGCAGGGGATCCACTTCGCCTAAACCAGACTCGTGGTCTGCACCCCAGAGTTCGGGGTCTGGGTCTACACCCCCAGAAAAGAGCACACCCTGTAAATGCGCAAGCTGCTCACCAGCGGTTCCAACAATGCTCGGAAGCATCACTGGTACACCACCAACAGCCACAATGGCACTCGAGTAAGCCAATGCTGTGCCACTCCAAGCGCGCTGCAAAGAACCGTCTTTGGAACTACTTACGGTGATGCCAATTCGTGGTTTCACGTCCCTTTTAGATTAACACAGTTGACAAAACTGCTGCTCGCTCTGTATTCTCTTGCGGCTGCGTGACACCACACCTGCCGAGGTGGCGGAATTGGTAGACGCACTAGCTTGAGGGGCTAGCGCCCGCAAGGGTGTACGGGTTCAAGTCCCGTCTTCGGCACCAACCAGAAAGAGGTAACCGCTATATGGTTGCCTCTTTTGCTTTTGGGGCTATTGCTGCATCAATTGCCGTGCAGCAGCAACTTCAGACACACTTGGCTTTGACCAAGACTGCTCGTAGCCAAAAACATCCTCGATCCTCTGTGTGCCAAAGCGATCATTGACTAACTCGAGATGGTCGCTCGAGACTAAACTTGGGTGGGCTACGCCGCAAGCATGGCATAAGCGCAACAGCTCTTTGCGCAGCGTCACAAGATAGTTAGCTAACCTTGCACTTTTATCTGTCGGGTCTAGCCCGCGCATCAGCCAAGCATTCTGGGTTGCCACGCCGGTTGGACAATGGTTGGTGTGGCATTTTTGCGCTTGAATACAACCTATGGCTAACATCGCTTCTCGAGCAAGATTAATTAGATCGCAGCCCAAGGCAAAGGCAAAAAATGCTTCTTCGGGAAAGCCCAATTTACCACTGCCAATAAACACGATTTGCTGCTGCATTCCGCGCTTTGCAAACTCGGCATAGACCCTTGAAAACCCAATCTTAAAAGGCAAACTCACGTGGTCGCTAAAGGCAAGTGGCGCAGCACCCGTACCGCCCTCTCCCCCATCTATGGTAATAAAGTCTGGTCCCTGCTTGCGAGCTTGCATCCGCTCGGCGAGTTGCTTCCAAAACTCGAGATCACCCACAGCACTCTTGATGCCAACAGGCAGCCCTGTTTTTTCTGCGAGAAGTTCTAGAAAATCTATCAGTCCATCTACATCAGAAAATGCACTGTGATGACTTGGAGACAAACAATCCTGACCAACAGGCACACCTCTAGCTTGGGCGATTTCTTCTGTGACTTTATGTGCGGGCAGCACGCCACCCAAACCAGGTTTTGCACCTTGGGAAAGCTTGATTTCCACAGCGCGTACAGGGGCACTTTGAACCGTCTCGAGGAAACGCTCTAAGCTGAAACTGCCGTCGGGATTGCGGCACCCAAAATAGCCCGTGCCAATCTGCCAGATGAGGTCGCCACCACTTTTGTGATACCTCGAGATTCCACCCTCTCCAGTGCTTTGCAAAGCACCAGCTAATGCCACACCACGATTGAGCGCCTCGATTGCAGGTGCGGAAAGCGAGCCAAAACTCATGCCAGAGACATTAAAAACACTATTTGGACGGAAAGCCTTAGGGCGATTGTGAAACTCACCCATGACTTTGGCACAAGGAATAACATAGTTTGAGTCGTGCGCTTCAGGCAGCGGAAAAGCGCTGTGCTTGATAATCAGATAATGAGGACTTATTTCAAGGTCGTTATCGGTTCCAAAGCCAAAGTAATTGTTTTGTTTTTTAGCGCTGGCATAGACCCAACTGCGCTGGTCTCGAGTAAATGGGCGTTCGGCATTGTTGGGTTGAATGATGTACTGACGCAACTCTGGACCAAGCCATTCAAGAAAATACCTTGCCCAACCAAGGACTGGGAAGTTGCGTCTGATCGCTTGTTTGGTTTGAGTATAATCTCGGTAGGCAACGATTCCCAAAAAGAGCACGATTAAAAAAATCCATTCCATAGGTGGCTCAAGTATACTCGAGTTTAAGGTTTACGTTTTTTCGTGGGTATTCACCAATGCGGCAGCCGTTTTCGCCACAGCCTCGAGCAACTCTTGCTCGACGGCAGGTTCTAAACCAACACTCCGCACCGCGTCTTGAAAACAAGAAAACCAAGCCCTTGCTCGAGTTGGCGTAATTGCAAACTTTGCATGCCTGTAGCGCAGCATCGGGTTACCATAAATTTGGTGATACAAAGGCGGACCACCCAAAAAGCCAGTCAAAAATGCCTCTTGTTTATTCATGGTCTCGGACAGATTGTCTGGAAAGAGTTCTGCCAAAAGTGGCTCTGCTTGTACCAACGGATAAAATGCCTCGACAATTTTCCGTAAGTTAGAAGCGCTAATTCTCGAGTAAAGGCTCTGTTCTTGGGGTAAAAAATCCCTGAGATTCACAGCCTAAGTATTGCTTGTAGAATTGGGCGACGTGTCCTTAAAGTTTGGGTACTTTTTTGGCTTTTTGCAGTGGAAAAAATGCCAAAACCATTCCGAGTAAACCGCCTAAGACAATATTCTCCCAAAAACGCACAACAACAATTGCCAAAATGTTCAGCACACTTGCACCCGACAAGTCAATAAAATCTGCATCAAATGCCGCTTGGCGCAAGAAAAAACTCATCAGTTGTGCGCCAACCATGGCAAAAAACAAGCACCACAAAATCACAGCCGGTCCAGAAATGCGTTTGCCCAACAAGCGACGCAATGCATAAGTAGACAGCAAAGCACCGATAAACATCAAGAATTCAATGATGATAATTCTAGCCATGCACCACAATACGCGATTTTTGGTCAAAAAGTTGCCGCGCCACAATACCAACAAGCTTACGCAACACCGAGCGCTATAGGCTGGACTTTTTCTTGAGCCAATTTAAAACTTAAGCCATCACACAAAGCAATAAATGAGGCTTTGATGCTGTTTTCGCTCGCACCAACCGTCGTCCACTGCGCTTTTTTGTCGCCAAAGGTAATCAGAACCCGCACTCGAGCTGCCGTACCTTGCGAACCCTCGAGCACGCGAATTTTGTAGTCGAGCAACTCAACTTCACGCAAGATTGGGTAGTGTCGCTCGAGCGTGGCGCGCAGGGCTTTGTCGAGCGCATTAACTGGTCCATCACCCAGGGCTGCGGCGTGTTCACGTATTTTACCAATAAAGACTTGAACGCTGGCTTCGGCTTCGGTATCGAAATCGGCAAAGGAGTCTATTTGGGCACGAAAAACACTGACCTTAAAGAATTCTGGTTCACCTCTGGCTTGGCGCAAAAGCATCATCACACTGGCATCCGCACCTTCAAAGGTAAAGCCTTCATCCTCGAGTTCTTTGAGGCGGGCAACAGCCCCTGCAACGGCTGGGTCTTTGCCACTGAGTTCGATACCGTACTGCTTGGCGGTTGCCACCAAGTTGCTGCGTCCCGCTAGGTCAGACATTAAAATTCTGCGCTGGTTGCCAAGTAATTCTGGGTTCATGTGTTCATATAAGCTCGGGTCTTTGGCAACCGCACTGGCGTGCATCCCACCCTTGTGCGCAAAAGCGCTCGCTCCCACCAAAGCCTGATTGCTTTGTGGGGTTCGATTGGCTCGAGCATCAACAAAGCGGCTCATTTCCGTGAGCTTGGTCAGGTCGGGTACGCATTGCACACCCAACTTGGCTTGCATTAAACCGATGAAGGTAATCAGGTTCATATTGCCGACCCGCTCGCCCACACCGTTGATTGTGCCCTGCACCTGTGTTGCGCCGCTGCGCACTGCGACAAGCGCGTTGCTGATAGCCATCTCGAGGTCGTTGTGGGTGTGAATACCTACAGGCACACCCAAACGCAGCGCGGCTGCGACAACCTCCTGAACTTCCTCGGGCAGAACATCGCCCAAGGTGTCACACAAGCACAGACAATCCGCACCCTCCCCCGCTGCCACTCGCAACACCTCGAGCGCATACGGGCGGTTATGCCGAAAACCCGCAAACGCCAACTCGGCATCAAACACGACCTCCCGTCCAAGGTTTTTATAGTACCGCACAGTGTCTTTAATCATTGCTAGGTTGTCCTCGAGACTGACACCGAGCGCATGGGTTGCGTGTTTATCCCATGTTTTTGCCACCAAGGTAACCACTGGAGTCTCGGCTTCGGTCAAGGAACGTAAATTGGGGTCATCTTCGCAGTGGCGAAGATGCGACTGGCGGGTGAAACTGAACGCCGCGAGCTTGGCGTGGCGAAGCGGCACGCGCTTCATTGCTTCAAAAAACCGTGCATCTTTGGGATTCGAGCCAGGCCAGCCGCCCTCAATATATTGCACCCCAAAAGCATCAAGCGCTTTAGCAATCTCGAGCTTATCCTCGAGCGAAAGATTAAACCCTTCGCCTTGGGTACCATCGCGCAGGGTACAATCGTAAATGGAGAGTTTCATCGCGGTTTCCTCACAAATCAGTCTAACAAATCATCTCTGGCATTGCCATGTAAAACGCGCTACACTAAGTCCATGAAGGAGTCTGAAGGTCTTGCCGAAGTTCGCGCCTTTGTCGAACGCATGAAGCAACTCAACGGCGATGAAGTCCGTAGCGTGCAATTTCCTGTCGGTGTAGATGCCTATATGCGTGAACGTGTGCTGGCAGGAGATGTTGAAACAGTTTCTTTTATGCACCGATTAGCTTGGATGTTCGGTGTGCAAGTTGGGCAAGCTGCTTCGCAAATGCAAAAGCAACCCGGCAGCAAAAAACGCATCGAGGCTTAGTTACTTTTTGATACCAACGTGAATTGCCGCCAAGCCCGCGCTCAGAATGGTGTAGCTCGAGTCAAAGCCAACTTCGCGCATCAGCGCGGCGAGCGCCTCGGGCTTAGGAAAGGCAATCACGCTTTCGGGCAGGTACCTGTATGCCTCAGGGCGACCGGAAATCAAACCGCCAATTTTAGGCAAAATATACCTGAAGTAAACACCATAAAGCCGCCCGAGCAGGTTTTCTGGCGGCGGCGGGAACTCGAGAATCACGCACCTGCCGCCGACGCGCAAGACACGATGGAACTGCTCGAGTCCGCGCCGAAAATCGGCAAAATTGCGAAAGCCAAAAGAACACGAAAGCGCATCGAAGCTGCCCTCGGCATAGGGCAAATCGAGTGCATCGGCTTGCTCGAAGGGAATCTCAAGCCCAAGGTTTTTGGCTTTTTGTCGCGCAAGCTCGAGCATCTTGGGTACAAAATCCGAACCAACCACCCGTGCCTGCGGTGCAAGGCGCTGGATAGCAATCGCAAAGTCGCCCGTGCCTGTGGCAATGTCTAGGATGTCGTGCGGGTTGTGCTCGAGCACCGCTCGAGCGGCAGCAGCACGCCAAGCGCGGTCTACACCCATCGAGAGCACGCGATTCAAGAGGTCGTAGCGCTCGGCGATTGAATCGAACATCGCCTGGACTTGAGCAGCCTTTTCGGGGTTTTCGCCAACTGGCGGCGCAGACTTCATGGTGTGCACGCTAACATGCTTTGTCTTAGAGATTGTCCCCGGCGTATACTGCGCGTTGTGCCAAGTGTTCACTTTGTACCAAGCGAGGCGAGCGAATACAAGTTGCGTTTGCTCACTCGAGGGCAAACAGAAAAGCGTGTTAGCGAAGTCTGGGAGCTGAGCGGCTGGCTCGAACTCGAGCTTGGCTTAAAAGCGCCTCTGCGCCTTTCGTGCAGCAACCCCGTACGCCATGGTCTCGAGCCACTACTCGAGTTGGCGCAGTGGGTAAAAACCGGGCGGGGTAGTTTTTTTTCGCGCGTGCTCGGCACGGCAAGTCTTGGCAACAGCCACCACCTCTATGTGCGCTGGCGCGGTCACTACGACGCGGTGCTGCTGCTGGGCGAACGCGATAGCACAGTCGGGCTGCAAAAAAACGACGATGCTTTTCATTTAACCGTGCTCGAGACCGACGACCAACCCGAACTCGAGGACACATCTACAAAGCTCACACAAGGCGAGTTGCTCGAGTTACCAAGGCTTTTGTGGCAGGATTTAGACGCACTGCTGCGGCTTTTGGGGGTAGAACTCGAGGACAGACAATTGCAGAAGTGGGAGCGCTATCGGGGGTTTTGAATTTTCAGTTTAGAGCGGCAGCATAACCATTTTTTGACGGGTACTTCGTGTAAATGTGCACTCAACGTATCCTCTGGCGTTTGACCTTTTGAGCCAACTCGAGAAACATAATCTTTTTCAACGGCAATCCGCCAAATCTCCTTGGGAGTCAGGGGGCATGGAGTCGCTTCTATTCGCTTGCACAGAAAAACCTGCGAACCCAAGATGTTGTTCACCTCACTCCTCGTCAGCGGCGGCTTGCAGCTTTTGCACCACACCGATATCCTCGAGCGTGCTCGTATCGCCGCTCATCGCCTGCCCTGCAGCGATTTGCCGCAGCAAACGGCGCATGATTTTACCGCTGCGCGTCTTGGGCAGGGCATCGGTGAATTTGATTTCGTCGGGGCGGGCAATCGCGCCGATTTCTTTGGTCACGTGGGCGCGCAGCTCTTCGGCAGTCGCGCTTTTGCCTGCTTTGAGGGTCACAAAGGCGATAATCCCCTCGCCCTTGATCGGGTCGGGGCGACCGACCACCGCGCTTTCGGCAACGCTTGGGTGCGAAACCAGGGCGCTCTCGACTTCCATCGTGCCCAAGCGGTGTCCCGAAACATTGAGCACATCGTCAATGCGCCCAACAATCGTAAAGTAGCCGTCCTCGTCGCGCCGTGCGCCATCGCCAGCAAAGTACACATGGGGGATTTCGCCGTAGTATTGGCGCTTAAAGCGCTCATCGTCACCGTAGATTGTGCGCAGCATACTCGGGAAGGGTTTGCGAATCACCAAAAAGCCGCCTTCGTTGGCGCCTTGCTCGAGACCGTCTTTGTCCACAATCGCGGCATCAATGCCAAACATCGGCACGCCCGCGCTGCCCGGCTTGGTGTCGTGCGCGCCCGGAATCGTGGTAATCATGATGCTGCCGGTTTCGGTTTGCCACCAGGTATCTACAATAGGCAGTTTTTCCTTGCCAATCACACGGTGATACCACAGCCACGCCTCGGGGTTGATTGGTTCGCCCACGGTGCCCAGCAAGCGCAGACTCGAGAGGTCAAAGCGGTTGGGGTGCTCGTCGCCAGCGCGCATGAAGCTGCGAATCGCAGTTGGGGCAGTGTACAAAATGGTTGCACGGTGTTTTTGAACAATTTCCCACAAGCGCCCCGCATGCGGGTGATTGGGCGCGCCCTCGTAAATCAGGCTGGTTGCACCATTGGCAAGAATACCGTAGACTACATAGCTGTGACCCGTAATCCAGCCGACATCGGCGGTGCAAAAATAGACATCCGAATCCCGCAGGCTAAACACGTATTTGCTCGTTAGATAGGTACCGACCATATAGCCGCCGGTCGTGTGCAGCACCCCTTTGGGTTTGCCAGTGCTGCCCGAGGTGTACAAAATAAACAGCGGGTGCTCGCTCTCGAGCGGGGTTGCAGGGCAATCGCTCGAGGCGGATTGCATCAGCTCGTGGTACCAGTGGTCTTTGCTGCTCCAACCGATTTCGTGCGCGGTGCGGCGCACAACAATCACATGCTCGACTGTTTTGGTGCTCTCGAGCGCTTCGTCTACGTTGTGCTTGAGCGGCACAATTGCACCACGCCTGTAGCTGCCATCGGCAGTGATTAAAAGCTTTGCACCGCAATCATTGATGCGGTCGGCGAGCGCACCAGCGCTGAAGCCGCCAAAGACCACGCTGTGCGTCGCTCCGATGCGCGCGCAGGCAAGCATCGCGATGACCGCTTCGGGAATCATGGGCAAGTAAATCGTCACGCGGTCGCCTTCGGTTACACCCAAATTTTTGAGCACATTGGCAAACTTGCAAACCTCAAGATGTAGCTCTTTGTAGCTCAGGGTGCGCACATCGCCGGGTTCGCCCTCCCAGACGATTGCCGGCTTATCGGCTTTGGTCTCGAGATGGCGGTCAAGGCAGTTGTAGCAGATATTTGTGCTTGCGCCAACAAACCATTTGGCGTGCGGCTCGTTCCACTCGAGCACGGTATGCCACGGGCTAAACCAGTGCAGCTCCTGTGCCACGCCCGCCCAAAATTGCTCGGGTTGCTCGAGGCTCTGCTTGTACATGGCGCGGTACTGCTCGAGATTCAGGTTGCCTGCAAAATCGGCGGGCGGTGCAAAACGGCGGGTTTCCTGTAAAACGGCTTCGATACGGTTGTTGGACATGGGTTTTATTCTAACTGATTTTCCAGACCCGTGTTTATTTTGCTTTCATCAGACTCGAGCAAACCCAGTACACCGTCAAGCTATGCACTACGCGAGTATGACCAAAGTACCTTTTACGCGAGCACAAGGACTCCGAGCAAAACACTACAACGATTTAGCGCGCAAAGTACTCAGTCACTAGCACCGCAAGCAAAAGCAATGCCAGAAATCCAACCGATCCAACCAGCATCACTTTTACCCCAACACGACGCACTGCCTTGAAGTCAACCCCAAGCCCAATACCCGCCATCGCCGCCGCCGTGCAGGCAAACGAAAGCGTCTGCGCTAAACTCGAGACCACTTGTGGAAGTAACTCAAAACTGCTCATCACCCCCAGCAATAAAAAGCCCAGCAAAAAAGGCGGCAGTACTGGGGGGTGTTCCTTGTCATCACCACCAACGCCACGCATCCGTAGCACACCTGAGACAATCACCAGTGCAGGAGCAAGCAGCGCAACTCGAGCCAATTTCGCCAGCGTTGCCGTGTCCAAGGCAGATGGGTTCACGCCTGCAGCAGCAATGACCTGTCCAACTTCTTGCAAGGTGCTTCCAGTTAAAATGCCGTAACGCGAGTCCGATAACCCAAGCGGCTCGCGCAGCAAAATAAAACCCAAAACACCAAAGGTGCCAACCAAACTGACCGTACCAACCGCCAAACTCACTTCTTCATCTGTTGCACTGGCTACACTGCCTGCCGCCACTGCCGCAGATGCGCCACAAATTCCAGTACCAAAGGCTAAACTGAGGCGTAAGCCCCTGGAAAAACCAAAATGCTTGCCCAGAGCATTGACCCCAAGTATGCCGACCAGCACAATAAGTACGTCCAAACACAAAACCAAAATTCCAGAACTTACGATGCTCGAGAGATTGAGCCTGACCCCAAGTAAAACAATGCCCAAGCGCAGAATGGTCTTTGCGCTGTAAGAAACGCCCGCCTTTGTACTCGGAGGCAAGGTCAGGCTCGAGCGCACCAGTATTCCCAAAACCAACGCCCAACCAAGGATTCCGAGTACCCTCAGCCCAGGAATACCCGCAAAAACATTGGGAATACCTGCAATCAAAGCCGCAACTAAAGCAATGGCCACACACAAAACAATTCCAAGAAAGCGCTCTTGCATGAACGGGCTCAGTTTACCCTTTAGGGATGACAAATGTCTTGAGACATAAATCCGACTAATTTGATATGATTAAAGGGTGAAAAAAATTCTATTGGTTACAGGCATGGCATTTGTCGTCGCTGCAACAGCCGCTTCGCAATCCGGAGCAATTACGATCTACACCGGACGCGGCAAAGGTTTAGTGGAGCCATTGGTACAAGCCTATCAACAAGAAACTGGGGTCAAGGTCAATGTGCGTTACGGCACCGATGCACAGCTGTTAGCCGCAGTTACCGAAGAGGGTACGCGTTCTCCTGCGGATATATTCTGGGCGAATACTTCGGGAACACTGGGCATTTTGAGTAAGAACAACAATTTGTTACCCCTACCGGGTACAATCACCAACAAGGCTACTCAATTTGTGCCTGCTTCCAAGCGCTGGGTACCGCTTTCGGTTCGCTTCCGTGTACTGGCATATAACCCCGCAAAAATAAAAGCCGCAGACCTACCAAAATCCGTCTTTGATTTGCCAAAACTGACAGCGCTCAAAGGGCGTGTTGGCTGGACACCAACCTACTCGAGCTTCCAGGATTTCGTGGGCGCAATGGCGGCAATTAAGGGCAACGCTGCGACATCGCAATGGTTGGCTGGCATGAAAACCCTCGAGCCAAAATCCTACGGCACCAGCAACACCCAAATGCTCGAGGCATTGCGCGCTGGCGAGATTGATGTGGCTTTAACCAACCATTACTATATTTTACGTTTTACCAAAGTTGGTTATCAGATAGGCACACATTATTTTGAGCAAGGTGATGCTGGTTCGCTGGCACTGGTCACTGGTGCTGGCATCCTACGCAGCAACAAAAGCCTCACTGGTTCACAGAAGTTTCTCAATTGGTTACTCTCGAGTAAAGCTCAACAATTCTTTAGTGGTGAAATTTTTGAGTACCCTGTGATTAAGGGCGCAATTTTGCCCTCGAGCTTGCTGCCCATCACCGACATGATCAACCGCAGTCCAAAGATTGACTTTGATAAGCTCTCTGACTATGTCAACAATGCACAAAATTTATTGCGTGAGCAGGGCATCATCTAAATACTCGCACAGCTTATTTTGAGCCAGTCATTCAGCCCGTCTTCGGCAAGATAACCTCTTTTTATGAATCGCCCTGCTCCTGTCCCCTTAACCGCTCTTGCCTTTGGCATTGCCTCGAGTGTACTGATACCGCTCACCTATTTAGTGATTCGCGCCCTCGAGGCGGATATGGACAGTTTGCGGCAAATCGTACTTCGTGAACGCAACCTGACCCTCCTTGGTCATACCTTGCTCTTGGCTTTTTCGGTTTTGAGTATCGCGACCATGATAGCCTTACCCAGTGCATGGTTAACTTGCCGTGTGCGCTTACCTCTGGGGAAGTTTTGGGTTATTGCCGCAACGTTGCCATTGGCAGTGCCTGGCTATGTTGGCGCGTTTGCCTTACTTGCATCGAGCGGAGATAGCGGAACACTATCGTTGTTGGGGCTTGGCGTACCGCGTCTGGACGGTTTTTGGGGTGCCAGTTTGATTTTGGGGATGTACACTGCACCATATTTGTACGTCAATTTGTACACTGCGCTCGAGCGACTTGACCCAGCACTCGAGGAGGCATCGCGCAGCCTTGGGCATAGCCGCAGGAGCGCCTTCTGGCGGGTTGTGGTACCTCAATTGCGTCCCGCTTGGTTGTCTGGTGCGCTTTTGATTGTTCTACATGTTCTGGGCGATTTTGGTGTTGTGAGCCTGATGCGCTTTGACACCTTCTCGAGTGCAATCTACACCCAGTACATTGGTAGCTTAGACCGAGTATATGCAGCATGGTTAGCACTGGTTTTGCTGCTTTTCACGGCTGGTATTTTGGCGCTCGAAGGGTTTGCAATGCGTCGGGTGTTTTTAAGTCGAAGTAGCAAAAACACGCGACAGAGCAAAAAAATCGAATTGGGCAAGTGGGTTTACTTGGCACTTCTGCCACTGCTAATTTATGCAGCCTTAGCCGTACTGCTGCCGATACTCACCGCACTGCACTGGATCATCAGAGAACCTCCAAGCCTGTTTTATCAACCGCTTACAGAATTGACTCGAGCCATCATTGGTACCATTTCGGCGGCATTGCCTGCTGCAATCCTCAGTGCACTTTGCGCCTTGCCACTGGCGTATCTAACTGTGCGCTACCGCACATGGCTATCGGGTTGGCTCGAGCGCAGCAGCTATTTGGGCTATGCCACACCACCCTTGGCACTCGCCTTGGCGCTTATTTTTGTGACGTTGCGGATTTTCCCAAATTTATACCAAACCATCTGGTTGCTTATTTTTGCTTATACGGTACATTTTTTAGCCGAAAGCATCGGTCCAATACGCAGCCAGC
Source organism: Deinococcales bacterium (assembly GCA_046289535.1). Classification (GTDB taxonomy): domain Bacteria; phylum Deinococcota; class Deinococci; order Deinococcales; family JAAFIG01; genus JAAFIG01. The sequence goes on from JBKBVO010000004.1 coordinate 22,029, forward strand.
TGCACCAAACCCCTGTGCGTCTCGAGGAAGCAGGACGCAGTTTAGGCTTAAATACCACTGGAGTATTGTGGAAAATCCTTATTCCACTTTTAATGCGTGGCGTATTGGCAGCAATAGCATTGGCTTTTTTAAGCGCAGCCAAAGAATTACCACTCACAACGCTGCTTGCGCCACCCGGTTTTGAAAGCCTTGCCAAAAATGTCTACGGCTACACCTCTGAGGCAATGTTTGGCAGAGCCGCACCCCATGCTTTGGCGCTGATTGTTTTATCCGGGGTGTTTATTGGCTTGGTGTTGCCACAACACAGCGACACAAACAAAAAACCTTGAGTTTACATGTATTGGCTCACTTTTAGCGCGCTGCGACACGTGCCTGCAAATAACGAACGACATCTTGGATACTTGTGCCAGGGGTAAATAATCCGGTTACACCAATGGATTGAAGTTTTGGGATGTCCTCGTCTGGAATAATCCCACCACCAAATAAAATAATGTCTTGGGCTTGATTTTGCACGAGCAATTCGTGCACTTCTTTGAAGTAGTGCATATGTGCCCCGCTTAAGACCGATAATCCTATTGCATCCACATCTTCTTGCAGCGCGGCGCTGACAATCATCTCCGAAGTTTGACGCAGTCCAGTGTAAATAACTTCCATGCCTGCATCGCGCAGACCTCGCGCAATCACCTTGGCACCGCGATCATGTCCATCAAGACCCGGTTTAGCAATCAAAACTCGTATTTTTTTATCCATAGCCTCACTTTAGCAAAAATTGCATTCTTTCTCACGGCGCGGATATTCAAAAAGCTGCTAGACTCGAGTCATGCAAAGAACCTTACTTTTTATGGGTGTGGCTGGCATTTTTTCACTTGCTCAAGCGCAAACTGCTTATGTGGACGTGCCCTCCTGTCACTGGGCAGTAACGGCAATCAACATTGTCTCGAGCGGTGATAAAGTGACTCCTGCACAAAATACCAGCAATGCGCAAAACGCTGTGCGTCAGGTTTTTGAAGGCATTCAGTGCGGTGACCCCGCTTGGAGCAAAAATTTTATTGCCCAAGCACCGAGCAGTTTAGATGCCCTCATTAAAGGCAAGCCACTGCGTAGCTACACCCTGACTTTCGGCAGCACCAGCATTGCTGGCACAACCGCTCGAGTCGCAGCGAACCTAAGTCTTACACTTGCAAGCGGTGTTGAGCGTCGTCAGGCTGTTTTTATACTCTCGAGTGACCCCAAGACCGCTTGGCGTGTCAATTATGCCTCGCTTGCGGCATTAAATCTGGCTGTGTTTCCCAAGTGACATCTCAAATGTCGGGGCTTTGAGTAACCTAGACGGCGTGATTACCGTTTATTTTGATTTTTTGTGCCCGTTTGCCTGGCGCGGCGTTGAGTTGCTCGCCGCGCTTGAAGTTGCATTCAAGCCATGTCACTACAGTTTGGTACAAGGCAACCACGCCGAAAATGCCGGTCTGCCACGTCATAAGCCTGTTTGGAAACTGTCCGAGCAGCCTCTCGATGCCGGCGACTACACCAGCGCCAGCTTAGAAGCCTTTTTAGCCAGTCATGCTGCCAAACACCAAGGTGCTAAAGCCCATTTGCGTTTTATACTCGAGTTATTTCGCGCTCGACACCTGCACCAAAAAGAGCTTGATACCCAGACCATACTCCAAGCAGCCCAAAGTGCGAATTTGGATTTAGAGGCGTTTAACCTGGCTCGAGCCGACGAAAGCACAAGGCGCAACGAGCTCGAGCAGGATTTAGTGCAAGCAGGAGAGCTTGCGGTCTTTGGCACACCAACAATCCAACTCGAGAACAGCACAGCAGCGTATTTTCGCTTTGCCAAATTGCCCGAATCCAAAGAAGCGCAAGAAACCCTGTGGCAAATGTACCAAAGTGTGCTCCATTCCGAAGCGCAAATTGAAACCATCAAGCGTCCCAGAAAGTAGCATGGCTCTCTGCCATCGGCTATCTGCAATCTGCTAGACTACCCTTCATGATCCGAATTTTGCTTGCCGACGACCATGTGCTCTTTCGCCAAGGCTTAAAAAGCCTGCTCGAATCTGAATCCGATTTACGCGTAATTGGTGAAGCACAAACGGGGCGCGAAGCCGTGCGTTATGCTGCCGATACCAAACCAGATGTCATTTTGATGGATATCCAAATGCCAGAGCTTGATGGCGTACGGGCTACCCAGAGTATTTTGGAAATCAATCCAAATGCCAACGTAATTATTTTGACCATGTACCGCCAAGACAGCTATGTCTTTGAAGCCGTAAAAGCAGGTGCGAGGGGGTATCTGTTAAAGGATGTGGACTCGAGCGTGTTGATTGACTCGATTCGCCGCATTCACGAAGGCGATACCCTGCTTGACCCCGAGATGGCAAAGAACGTTTTAGAGGATTTCCGTGAAAAGCGTGAATCACTCCCCGACGAAAACCGAGGTGACCTCACCGACCGCGAAGCTGCAATTTTGCGCTTGCTTGCTCAAGGCTCGAGTAACCAAGAAATAGCCCTGAAGCTCAATATTTCAGAAAAAACTGTGCGCAACAGACTTTCTGAAATATTTGCAAAATTACAGCTCAACAACCGCACCCAAGCTGCCCTGTACGCCATCCGCGAGGGCTTGGCGAGTTTAGACGGTTAGGGTTAGACTACCGCCATGAACTCTAAAGTTGGCATTTTTGTTTTATTGCTTGTGTTGGCTGTGGCCAGCGCATTGTTTTTGCGACCTGGTAGTGCGCCAACCAATCGAATCACCACAAACGGCACCGCGAAACCGCCCGAACTTAAAGACACCGCAAAAACGCCCGAGCTTAAAATGGATGCGGCAACTCTTGCAACCGCCAAAAAAGCCGCCGAAGTCAGCACCAAACAGGCGGCAGCAGTCCAAGCAAGTGCCAGCAAAGCTGCCCCTGAAGCTAAACCCGTTCTCGAGGGTTACAGCTTCTTGACCGCAACTTCGGAATTGGTTTTATCGTATGCGGTCAACTTTGACCCACAACAAAATCAAGCAAATACCAGCAAATTTGCCCAGGCTCTTGCCAAAAGTTGGAAAATCAAGGAACTCGAGCAATACACACCCAAGAAAGTCACGATCGAATTTTTTGGTGGTACCGAGCGAACCAAAGCCACGCGATCCTTTGACCCGAGTGGCAAACCACTCTAAAGAAGCCCAGTAAGCGCTTATCCGCCACCCAGCTGAGACAAGAATTCCTTGTTGCTGTTGGTTCGGTTCAAACGCTCGAGCAGCATCTCCATCGCTTCGGCAGGATCCATGTCTGAAATCACTTTTCGCAGTAACCACATTTTGTGCAGCGATTCCGTAGTCAAGAGCAATTCTTCGCGGCGGGTACCCGATTTAAGAATATCAATAGCAGGGAAAATTCGCCGCTCCTCGAGTCGGCGCGAGAGGTGCAGTTCCATATTACCTGTGCCCTTAAACTCTTCAAAAATCACATCGTCCATTCTCGAGCCGGTTTCCACAAGTGCCGTCGCAAGAATGGTCAAGCTCCCGCCACCGCGAATGTTGCGCGCTGCTCCTAAAAAGCGCTTGGGCCAATAGAGTGCGTTGCTGTCTAAACCACCCGAAAGCGTACGCCCTGTGGCTGGCGTAACCAAGTTATTGGCTCGAGCCAATCGGGTGATGCTATCGAGCAAAATCACCACATGACCACCCTCTTCGACAATGCGCCTCGAGCGTTCATGCACAAATTCGGCAACGCGCACATGATTTTCCGGCGGCTCATCAAAGGTGCTGGCAACAACTTCAGCAGTGCTCACACTCTCGCGAAAATCAGTGACTTCTTCGGGGCGTTCATCCACTAAAAGCACAATCACTTTGATTTCGGGATGATTGGTGGTGATGCTGTTCGCAATACGTTTAAGCAAAGTGGTTTTACCCGCTTTAGGCGGTGCGACAATCAAACCACGTTGCCCGCGTCCGATAGGGGCAAGCAAATCCACCACGCGCATGGCGACCGAACTCCCATCGGTCTCGAGCGTGATTTGCTGGTCTGGATGCTCCGGAATCAGGTCATCAAAACGCGGACGCAACGCAGCGGCGGCAGGGTCTTGGGAATTGACCGCCTCGACACGCAGCATTGCATTGTAGCGCTCGATTTCCTTACTGGGGCGTGCAATACCAACCACATAATCGCCCGTACGAAGCTGAAATTGTTGAATCAGACCTGCCGAAACAATCACACTGCGCGATTCAGGCGTGAGGAGACTATCTTGCAGAAAGCCGTAGCCATCTTCGGAAATCTCGAGGAAACCTTGTGCAAGGCTGTAGCCTTCTAGCGAAGCATTCTTCTCGAGAATTGCAAGCACAAGGGCTTCTTTCTCGAGGTCTTTGGCGTTGTCCACACCTGCTTTGGTGGCGAGAAGGTGAAGTTCGGGGAGGATTTTTTGTTGCAGCTCGAGGTAATTCATGGATGCTCCAATTTCATTCAATTATTGTTTACTTGATACTTATCGAGCAACTGGTGGCGCAGAGCTTGCTGGCGTGTTGGGTTCTGCTTGCGTTGAATAGACACTTCAAAGTTTAGGAGTTCAACTCCGCAAAGCCCGTGCGGTACTTGCTTTGGAGACGGTTTTCGGTGGTGGCACTGGGCATTTTAATACTTCCTCAAACTCACCCCTCGAGAATCAGCGCACTTAGGCTTTGGGGGATGCGATAGTTTAGCAGATTTTATATACACTCGAGTCAAGTCTACATCAAAGTAAATAGTGCAATAAACTTGACAAGACTAGACTCAAGTTTTATCCTGTATTCACATCAAGCCGAAGTAGCTCAATCGGCAGTTATTGGAGAATCCTATGAACCCAGAACGCTACACCGAATTAGCGCTTTTGACCCTTCAGAGCGCGCAACAAAAAGCCCAGAGTATGGGCAATTCGCAACTCATGCCCGCACACTTGCTGTTGGTCAGTCTCGAGTCTGCGGATAACCCAAGCAGCCGTATGCTCGAGATTGCGGGCAGCAACGTACAAAACGCAAAAGTTGCCCTCGAAAGGTTTTTACAGGCACAGCCTAAGACCTCGCAAAACGCGGGAGCATTTGCTGCACAAGAATTTGCTCGGGGCTTAGAACGCGCCGAAAGTGTTGCTAAAGAACTCGGAGACAGTTTTATTGGAGCGGATGCGCTGTTTATTGCCATGCGTGAGCAGCACAATATCGCTGAATTGCCAAGTGTTGCCGTGCTCAAGAGTGCTCTCGAAAAAATGCGCGCCGGGCGCAAAGTAGACACCAAAAGCGCCGAAACAACCTTTGAAGCACTGGGCAAGTACGGCGTAGATTTAACGGCAGCCGCAAAAGAAGGAAAACTTGACCCAGTCATCGGACGTGACGAGGAAATTCGGCGTGTGATGCAGATTTTGCTGCGTCGTACTAAAAATAACCCAGTCGTGATTGGCGAGCCTGGCGTGGGCAAAACCGCGATTGCTGAAGGTTTAGCCCAGCGCATCGTCAAAGGCGATGTACCAGATGGATTAAAACACAAACGGATTGTGAGCTTAACCGTAGGCGCGCTGCTTGCAGGAGCAAAATTTCGCGGCGAGTTTGAAGAACGCCTTAAAGCCGTGATGCAGGAAGTTGCACAAGCTGCAGGCGAGATTGTGCTGTTTATAGACGAGTTACACACCATTGTCGGTGCAGGTAAAACCGAGGGTAGTCCCGATGCAGGGAATATGCTCAAACCCGCACTTGCTCGAGGCGAGTTGCACCTGATTGGGGCGACAACCCTCAAAGAGTACCGAGAAATCGAAAAAGATGCTGCACTCGAGCGACGCTTTCAACCTGTTTATATCAGCGAACCAAGTATCGAAGATACCATCAGCATTTTGCGCGGTATCAAAGAGCGCTATCAGATGCATCACAATGTCGAAATCACCGACCCTGCGGTCGTTGCGGCAGCGCGGCTCTCACACCGCTATATTGCAGACCGCCAGCTGCCTGACAAAGCCATTGACCTCATAGACGAGGCTGCTGCCCGCTTGCGTATGCAACTTGAATCTAGCCCCGAAGAAATTGACTCGCTCGAGCGGCGCAAATTGCAGCTTGAAATCGAAGAACAAGCGCTGCAAAAAGAAAAGGACGAAGACTCGCTGCGCCGTTTGGATGACCTGCGCCGAGAACTTCAGGATGTAACCACCAAAACCGAAACCCTGCGAAGCGAATGGGAAGTCGAGCGCAAAGAACTGATTAGCCTCAAAGATATGCGCGAAAAACTCGATTCTGTTCGGGTGCAAATCGAACGCGCCGAACGCGAATACGACCTTTCAAAAGCCGCCGAATTAAAATATGGTACGCTGCCGCAACTCGAGCAGGACGTGCGCGACCTTGAAAAACGCCTTAAACATGCTAAATTTGCGTCTTCACAGGTCACAGAAAACGACATTGCCGAAATCGTGGCACGTTGGACGGGTATTCCCATCTCGAGATTGCTCGAGGGTGAACGCGAAAAGTTGTTGCGCTTGGAGGCAGAACTACACAAGCGTGTGGTGGGTCAAGATGAAGCCGTTCGCGCCGTTGCTGACACAATTCGCCGTTCCAAAGCGGGCTTGTCTGACCCTAAACGCCCCATTGGTAGCCTGATGTTCCTTGGTCCTACGGGTGTGGGCAAAACCGAGCTTGCAAAAGCCTTGGCTGGCTTTTTGTTCGATACCGAAGAAGCGATGGTGCGCCTCGATATGTCCGAGTACATGGAAAAACACAGTGTCTCGAGATTGATTGGTGCTC
>JBKBVO010000163.1:0-5163 GCA_046289535.1 Deinococcales bacterium
AAATCGCTTCTGTAAGCACAGAACTCGAGAAGTTGCGCGCTAAGGTTGGAGGAGGGCATTAAATGGCACGGTCTTATCCTTTTCACCCCGTAAAAACTGCGGGTGCACTGCTCCTGGCTGGAGCTGCAACCTTTGGTTTTACCAATTGGAACGCTGTTTCTTTAATGGCACCGACCATTGCTCCAATCACTGGTGCCGTCGCTTCGGGGCAACGCACGCTCGAAGGCACTGGTGCAAAAAATGGTAAAGTCCAAGTCTTCGTAAATGGTGCAGCGGTCGGCATTGCCGATGTTGACGCGAATGGAAATTGGAAGCTCGAAACCAATCTGCCAGCTGGTGCGGTCAATGTTGTTGCCAAAGCCTTTGACGGCAAAGTCGCCAGCCTCGAGTCAGCACCGCTCGAACTGAACTTAAAAGCACCTTTTGAAGGTTTAAACCCGATGGCAGAAGGCGAAGGAATCAGCGTTTACACACCACAACTTCAGGATGCCAACGGCTTTTTGGCAGCAGACGAGTTTAATTTAGCAGGTCTTGCACCACAAAACACCAAACTCGAAGTGCTCGAAAATGGCATGGTTTTGGGAAATGTTGTAGCAGGAGCAGATGGGCAGTGGAGTTATAAAGTTAAGCCCACGGGCACAGGCGACATAGACTATTTGGTGCGCCCGGAAGGCAAAACGTCCGGCGCACTTTATACCTTGAACATCGCCCCCAAAGGCGCAACAGCTGCTGTGTGTCCGTGCAAGCTGCGCTTTATTTTGACCAACCCAAAAGCGCAGGCTGCAACAGTAAAGCTCACAGGCTCGAGCACGGTACCTGAACCAGTGAGCGCAATTATTCCATTCAAGGGCAAAACAGCGACCATGGTCTCGTTTATTGGCTTGGACAGTGGAAATTATGACTATACCATCGAACAGCCCGGGTTTAAGGCTTTTTCTAAGTCCGCATCGCTACCCAAAAACCGCAGCATCAGTGTCTACCTTGATGCCGCAAAATAGACTCAAACCTTAAAACCGCTCGAGGATGCAGCGCGCCGGTGCGCCATCTGCATCCTCGAGGTTAAGCGGTAAACAGATCAATCGGTAGCGTCCTGCAACCACGCCTTCAAGCGCGAGGCTCTCGAGAATACAAACTCCACTGCGCGCAAGTGCTGCATGACCGGGGAGGTCTTTGCTATTCAGTGAGTCTGCGCTCGGCGCATCGGTACCGATTAAATCAATCCCCAGCGCAGCAAGGTAAGGCGGCAAGGCAGGGTCGATGCAAGCCCACTCGAGCGGAAAGGTGTGCCACGTATTCGGCTGACCAGTGTAAAACAGCACCTTGGTTACGTCGCGCAAATCCTGACCCACAAGCACACTTGGTTCGAGTTTTGTTGCGCCGCATACATCCACAACCAAGCACGGACCCACCCAAGTCTCGAGCGGTATTTCGTGCAAGCGCACACCCGAGGCATCGTAATGCCAAGGGGCATCGACATGCGTACCCGTATGGGTACTCATGGTCAGCTTGCCTACATTTACGGCTGCGCCCTTGGCAATTTCGGCACTGAGGGTGTAGTGCACGGGCACATCGCCGGGCCAGTTTGGGCTTGCATTGGATATTCGGCGGGTTATATCAATCATATACTTGTCTGCCACGCGTTTAAGGATTGCGGGTCATTTCTTTTGCGTCAAACTATCCAGATTCAGTAAAAAATTGCCGCTCGAGGGAACCATAATCGTTTGAATACTTGGGGCAAGTTTTTCTGCAAGCGTCAGTTGAATCAGCTGCGGATTCTGCTTCAGTGCTTCGGCGCGCAGTCGCAAAGCTTTGGCTTCGCCTTCGGCTCGAGCCACCGCCGCCTTGGCATCACCAGAGGCTTTGACCACAACGGTATCAGCACGGATGCGTTCTGCTTCACGGTTATTCTTTTCGGTCTGCACCCGTTGTTCGGCGGTTTGTTTTTCTTCGATAGCTTTAGCGACGCTTTCTGGGATTCGCAGTTCACGCAACAACACAGCCTTAAGTTCGATATTCACCTTTGCGAACTGGCTCTCGAGCGATTTAATAATCGATACCTCGAGTTCTTTACGCTTGGTGCTAATCAGTTCGGCAGCATTAAAAGACCCGATACCATTGCGGACTTCCGAGCGCATTTGCGGACGAATCACAACATTTTCAAAACCAATACCGATTTCCTGATGAATTTTTGGCGCTTTGGCAGCAATAATCTGGTACTGCACCGTCACATCGGCGCTGATTTCCAAACCCTCGCGTGAAAGGGCTTGGATACTTTCATCGCGATCTGCACCACCTTCACCGCGTCTCGAGAGGGTTAATTCCTGCAAGCGGGTATTGTAAAACACCACGCTCTCCACCCCGGGCAACACAAAATGCGTACCGGGTTGCAGCGCTTCAGGTTTTAAGCCGCTAAAACGATTCAAGACCACACCAACACTGCCGACAGGCACACTGACGAGTGCTGCGGCAGCAATACTGACCACGATTCCCAGAACCAACACTATGGTTCCCACAGGGCGCAGTTGCCCCAGAGAACGCTGCACAGCGCTTGCGACAAGCGCCCCAATACCCAACAATATAAACAAAATGCCCAGTGCCATACCTCTAACGATACTGTTGAAAATACAATCCCGCAAGGTACTTGGGCTTTCTTTTGTAGTAAATGACCCACAGATAACGGCTCGGAGTGTGCTAAGAATTTATTTATGGTATCCGAATTTGCGGTTGGTCAAGGCATTGGCAATTACACCCTAAAACGAATCGAGAGCTACAGGCAAGTGCAGGGTTGGTATCTCGAACTCGAGCACAACAAAACAGGCGCAAGACACATTCACATTGCTTGCCCAGATGACAACAATGCATTTATGGTCACCTTTCCGACCATACCCCAAAACAATACGGGCGTAGCGCATATTTTGGAACACATCGTACTTTGTGGTTCAAAGAAGTTTCCTGTCCGAGACCCATTTTTTAGCATGCTTCCACGCAGCCTCAATACCTTCATGAACGCCATGACTTCGGCAGCATGGACAACCTACCTCTTTAGCACGCGCAACACCAAGGATTACCAGAATTTACTCGAGGTTTACTTGGATGCCACGTTTTTTCCAAATATAGACGAATTATCCTATAAACAAGAAGCATGGCGCTTTGAATTTGAAAATAGTTCCGACCCAACCACCCCACTCGAGTATAAGGGTATCGTTTTTAACGAAATGAAAGGCGCAATGGCAGACCCGGGCAGCCGCTTGTATCAAGCTGTTGGGACGGCACTTTTCCCTAATATTACTTATAAAAATAATTCTGGAGGAGAACCCAAAGCAATTCCGCAACTGACGTGGCAAGACCTTAAAGATTTCCATGCCACACACTATCACCCGAGTAACAGCTATTTTTACACCTATGGCAACATGCCACTCGAGCATACGCTTGCAATCATTGAAAAAAACGCCTTATCGCATTTTGACAAGCTCAATAAGGATTGGAGTATCCCCAACCAAACACGTTTTACAGCTCCAGTTCGTCATGAGGTCAGTTATGCCGTTGCACCAAACGAAGCCGAGGGCAAAAAAGCCCAAGTGGTTTTGGCTTGGCTTACAGCGCCCAATTTTGATAGCTATGCCCTGCTGTGTCTGCGAATTCTACAGCGCGTGCTGCTTGCCAATGCCGCCAGTCCACTGCGCAAGGCACTAATCGAATCTCGACTCGGCAGCGCAATGGCAGATTACAGTGGCTTAAACGATGATCCACGCGAAATGGTTTTTGCAGTTGGTTTAAAGGATGTCGATTTAGCCGATGAAAAACGCATCGAGACACTCATCCTCGAGACGCTGCACAACCTTGTAGAACAAGGTATAGATGAACGCGCTGTGGACGCAGCTATCCACCGCTTTGAAATTGAATCCAGAGAAGTTTCCAATGCCGGTTTTCCATTTGCCTTCCGCCCAGGATTTGAAACCTTGGGCGCGTTTCTGTATGGCGGCGACCCGCTGAAATCCTTACAGTTCGACAGCGACCTCGAGCGACTACAACAAGAACGCCGGTCTGGGCGCTTCTTTGAAAAATTGATCGCCACTTATTTGCTCGAGAATCCACACCGAGCAACTGTTGTTTTGGTACCAGACCCAGAGCTGAACTCAAACGAAGCTGCTGAAGAAAGGGCACGGCTCGAAAAAATCAAAAGTGCCCTCACACCAGAACAAACAGAGCAAATACTGCAAGATGCAGCCAGGTTAGAAGCGGCGCAAAATTCACCTCACAACGTGGACGTACTACCTACACTCGAGTTATCCGATGTACCGATGCGGTTTGAGGATGTCGAGCACCGTATTACTCAGGTTCATGCGGCGACTGTTGGTTTGTTTCCACAGCCTACACAGGGTCTAACTTACATTGACATCAATTTTGACTTTTCTGGTTTAGAAAACCATCAAAAAGCCCTACTGCCCATTTTTGCTTTTGTACTCACAAAAATAGGGGCTGGAAAAAGCAATTACCTCGAGTTAGCAAACCGCGTCGAAGCGAGCACTGGTGGGGTCAATGCAGCTATTGGATTTCGCCGTGCACCCCACGACCTAGACACTGCGCGTCAAAGTTTTGCTTTGAGCTTAAAAACCTTGCATCGCAATATTGACTCGAGTTTTTCGATTTTACTTGACCTATTCACCTCACCTCAATTTGACCCTACCCACCTAAAAAACTTGCTGAGCATGTATAAGGCTGGCTTGGAGAACCGAGTCACCAATGCAGGACACGTCTTTGCAAGTAGACTTGCAGAGGCGCAAATTTCACGCCTTGGTTCGCTGCGTGAGAGCATGGAAGGCATGACCCACGTACGTTTGGCGCGAGAACTCGCCAGCCGTGATGAAACTGGTTTGGAACAATTAATCACCGAATTTCAAGCCATTGGCAAAGCACTTTTTCGAGCTGTGGAGTCACGAGTGTGTGTAACCAGTGAACAAGACCAACTTTCAGGCTTAGAAGAACGAGTAGGTGCACTGCTCGGTGCGCTGCCCAGCCAAGCACCACAACCCGCAAATGAACTTCCTGAAATCCATCCTTTGCAAGCCCGTGCACGAAGCGTAGCAACGCCTGTTGCATATAATGTTGCACTTTTTAAGACAGTACCCTTTGCCCATCGGGATGCACCTGCACTGATGGTGC
>JBKBVO010000164.1:0-5148 GCA_046289535.1 Deinococcales bacterium
ACCATTGGCAAGATTGTAGTGCACCTGCATCACAATCAAGGAACCACGCTCGAGTTTCATACCCGTGCCTGCGGGGTAGCCAAGTTGCGAACTGCCCGGAACCCAAGCGCCAATCCAGCCTCCTGCGGTATCACCTGTTGCCCCACCAAAACAGGTATAGCCCTCGCCAGCCTCGCGGCGGTCGCGTTCTACAATTTCGGCGGCTTCTTGGGGACGCACCCGAAACAGAATCACATGATGCACCACACTGGCTTCGCCTGGTGCGATATAAAAACTCGAGATAAATTTATCGGTTGACAGTTGGGGGTCTAAAACAAAGCAGTGGTAATCGTCTTTTACCTTGGCATTGGGGGTGTAGGCACTTTTGGGAGTCAAAACCAAATCGGCTGCAAGACGAGTGTTTTGCACCACAGAAACAGGGGTGCGTTCACCCTTGGGTGCGCCAGCTCGCGCCCAAGCGTCTAAAAGCGTTTTTTCTTCGGAGGTAAGGCGGCGTTCGCCAACAAATTTCGGGCTTTTCGCCGAAGGCATCCAAGGTGGCATATAGCCCACATGGGTGGTATCGGCGATGTCTATGGCTTTGGGTGCCGCATCCTCAAAGCGCTCCAAACTAAAAGGGGCAATTCCACCCGTTTGATGGCAACCTACACAGTTTTTTTGTAAAATAGGCTGTATGTCGGCATAGACTACAGCTTTAGCTTGCGCTAAGGCTTGGGCTTGTAATGCTCTGGGGGCATCAAACACACTCGAGAGCACCATCACACCAAGCAGCCCTAGACTCGAAAGCGAATAGACTGCTCCCCGCAACCGCGTACGCCGCGCCAAAAGCAGCAAAGCCACAGCGAGCATGAAACCCAGTAGCAAAAGCCACAGCTGCCCCGCCTCGAGCCGATTGGCAACAGGCACAGCTCCATGTGCAAAGGCACTCGAAGACAGCACGCCCACAAAAAAGAGAACCATGCTCCTTAGATGCTGCTTTAGAAATTTTGTTCCCGATTCTAGCGGTCAAATTTGCCATACCCCGCCATGCGGCGACGGTACTCGCCTCGAGCAAAATCGAGCTGCTCGGTCAGGGTTTCGCTGTCGTTGCGCCGTACCGCGCCCAAATCTATCCAACTCGAGAGCGGAGATTCGCTACCAATCTGTACCAAAAGTTTATGCTCGGCTTCGAGGTGCAGAACAATTTCACTAAAGCCGTTGCTCTCTGCCCAAGCGGCAATCGTGGCGCTGGCAGCCTCGAGGTTCTCGAGTTTCAGGGGCTTGTTGTTTTGTAAAAAAGTAACCGTTGCCATGCTCGAGTCTAGCATCTAATCGCGCAAACGAATAGGAATACGCCACGTTGCCCCCGACACCTGAATGATAATTTTCCATTCACCCGGCATTCCCAAACGCACTTCGAGTTTATAAGAACCATCTGGCAAACGAGTCGGTGCTTGGCGGATATTCATGCCATCCGAGGGCATCGAAAGCGAGACATCCACCCTCGAGTCTGCGTGCAGGGTATACCCTGGTTCGCCTAAAATCTGGAACTCGAGCCGCAAACCGCCAATTGCGGGGGTGGTGGCGCTTGCTTTCAGTGTCCAGACACCAATTTTTTCTTCATGTTGTACAGGAACAACCAGTTCCACATCGCGTTCGGGCGGAGCAGTGCTGCCCAAGGTTGCCGTGGAAAGCAGCACCGCACAAAGCAGTACAGACTCGAGCCGCGTGGTCAGTTGAAACTGGGTAAAAAGTTTAGGGCGAGTTTTTAATTGTGGAATCCAAAAAAAACGATTGATTGCAGCAAAAAATAAGACCAGCATAAAAAGCAAAAGTTTAACCACAAGCGTCACACCGTATTGCGTCTCGAGCAAAAGCGCAGGATTCCAGAGTTTAATCAGGCTTTGATAAGCCCCTGTGAGCAGCAAAACCCCAACCGCCCCTGCCGCCAAACTCGAGACTTTGGGAACGTGTTGCTGGCTTGCATAACGAGACCATGCCAAAAACACCACCCCAGCCAACCAAACAGTCATGGCTGCAAGGTGCATCAAATCGCCAACCACAGGCAGCACCTCGCCCAACGCTCCAGCGTGAGTGGTCATAGAAAGGCTCAACCCCAACAACAAACACGCCGCCCCATGCAAATACAAATCTGCATTTTTGAAGCGCTGCAATTCTGGGCGCGGTGTTGTGCCGAGCCAAAAGAGCAGCACCACAACTGCCACACGCACCAAAACCCATTGTCCATGCCGGCTGGTAGTCAGGTACGCCCCATACAAGCCAGGACTCAGTTCTAAGAGGGCACGCCACGCGGTAAATCCAGCTTCAAGCAAGCTCGAGACAATTAAAAGGCAAGCCGTAAGCCGCAAAAAAACTTGTAAACGTGGTGCAACTCGAGGCTCGAGATAGCGCGCCACCAACCCAGCGCCAATTACACAAAGGGTACAAAACAGCAGCAACGCCTTAAAAATCGGGGCTTCGGGGCTGTGAATCATACCGAGCATAACGGCATTGAACCATGCAATAATGAAAAGATTTGACGAAACGACTCTTTTTAGGTAAATTGTGCGGGCTGTGCGGGTATGGTGTAATGGTAACACAGCAGCCTTCCAAGCTTCTGTTACCAGTTCGAATCTGGTTACCCGCTCCAGAAAAAAGCCCCTTTTCGGGGCTTTTTTGTTCGCAAACTTTATCCACAAGGCAATTCAAATAAAAGTAGCGCCGTTACAAAATCTGTTTAGCAAGAGCAAATTTTTTCTATTTACAAAAGCGGAGAGTTCATGACAAACAAATTGCTGGCTGCCAGTTTGATATGCTCTCGCAAATGGATTACACCCCCGCTCTCGAGTACATTAGCGCGTACTGGACAAAACTAATTCGCCACACACCCGAGGATTCTGGCACACTGATTGGCTTACCAAAACCCTACCTTGTGCCGAGCGAAAACCCAATTTTTAGAGAAATGTTTTATTGGGACAGCTATTTTATTGCTCTCGGACTACAAGACACCGAACATGAAGGGCATATCTTTGGAATGCTCGAGAATATGGTCTACTGCCTTAAACGCTTTGGGGTGATGCCCAACGGCACGCGCTATTATTTTTTATCGCGCAGTCAACCGCCGTTTTTAACGCGCATGATTAAACTAGCACTCGAAATCAAACAACGCCGCCAAGATACAGATATTGCCGAGTGGCTTGCGCCGTTGCTCGAGGCTGCACTGCAAGAACACAAAACAGTCTGGCTCGGAAGCGAACACCCGCATCATAGGCAGGTTTACCTCGGACTCTCGAGGTACTTTGATATTAACTATCTGCACGACCTCGCCTGTTGCGAAAGCGGTTGGGATCATAGCCCGCGTTGCAACGAGCACTGGCTGACCCACGTGCAAGTAGACCTGAACAGCATTTTATACGCAAGAGAAACCGACATTGCCGAGTTTTACACGTTGCTTGGACACCCCAAACAAGCAACGTATTGGACAAACTGCGCCAAGGCTCGAGCCGCTACCATACAGCAAGTTTTTTGGAACGAGGATGCTGGGTTGTATTTTGACTTTGACTACACCCAAGAAAAACAAAACCCCTACCCAAGTCTAGCCGGGTTCTATCCACTCTGGGCAGGAATTGCCACACTCGAGCAAGCAGCGCAAGTGGTACAAAAATGGCTGCCACAGTTTTTACAGGTTGGTGGATTACTCACCTCGCTCGAGCCAAAAGCAGGTTTTCAGTGGGCAGCACCTAATGGTTGGGCACCATTGCAGTGGTTGGTGGTGGCTGGTCTCGAGCGTTACGGCTATACCGCCGAAGCCAAGCAGGTAATGCGGGCATGGTGCGACAACAACGCCCAAGTCTTTGCCGAGACTGGTCTGTTTTGGGAAAAATACAATGTCAGCAGCATCGGTGCGGAATCTGAGGGAGGCTTGTACGGCTCACTCAGTGGTTTCGGTTGGTCAAACGCAGTTTTTTGCGATTTTGCAAAACGCCTAAAAAAACAGTAGACTCGCGCACGCTTGGTGCTCGAGGTGTGTAACCCGAGCTGAAAGTGGGGAAGCTGGTGCAATTCCAGCGCTGTTCCGCAACGGTGAATTGGCTTTTTGCCAACAGTCCGAATGCCCGCCAGGCGTTTCGAGCCTAAAGGCTCACCTCTCGAGAAAGGGGGCGGTTTAATGGTGTTTGAATTTACTTGATTGCGTATCTTTTGAGGACAGGCATTTTTGTTGTCTTGTTTTGGCGCAAAAAATCACACACCACGCAATCTGCGTTTAAGGAGGTTTCCATGCTGCAAAAACTCTTTGCCGTGCTCGTTGTCATGCTGTTTTCGCCCGCTTTGGCGGGAAGTTTTCCCTTGTCGCTCAAAGACGACCTCGGGCGCACGGTCTTGCTCAAAAGCGAACCCAAGCGCATCATCAGTATGCTGCCAAGCCACACCGAAGCGCTCTTTGCCCTGGGTGTAGGCAGCAAAGTCGTGGGGATTGACCAATTCAGCAATTACCCCAAAGCCGAGACCGAAAAAATTCAAAAGGTCGGCAGCACCTTCACCCCAAACCTCGAGGCAATCGCTGCCTTAAAACCCGATTTGGTCTTAATAGACGATAGCGCTTATTCTAAACTGGCAGAGAACCTCGAGAAAATCGGGGTTGTTGTCTACGCCGGTATGGCGCAAACTTACATCGAGAGCTTTGAAAAAATTGCCATTTTAGGGCGCCTGACCGGAGCAACAAACAAAGCTCAAAGCATCATCAGCCGCTTGCGCAGCGAAATCAATCAAATCGGCGTTCAGTTGTTGCGGGTCAAAAAGGTCAGCGTTTATTTTGAGGTCGACCCAACCCCCTACGCCGCAGGAGAAGCCAGTTTTATTGGTGAGTTACTGTCTCGAGCAGGTGGAAAGAACATTGTATCAAAGTCACTTGGGGCATTCCCACAAATCAGCCCAGAATTGGTGATTCAAGCTAACCCAAGCGTGATTTTGGGCGTAACCCTCGCCGATGTCTCGAGCCGCCCAGGGTGGGCAAACATCGCCGCCATTCAAAATAAGCGCGTCTATAAACCTAGCTCGGAGGAGAACGATGCCATCGTGCGCGGCGGCGTGCGCCTCGCCGAGGCTTTGCGCACACTGGTGAAGTACCTGCACCCGAGCAACGCACACTAATACTACAATGCGTGCCGC
>JBKBVO010000165.1:0-5142 GCA_046289535.1 Deinococcales bacterium
CGCGCAAAAAAGCACGCTGCTCGAGTGGGCTGCTGGCATAAACCGTGTAGTACGCCATACCACTTGAAAGCATCTGCACATTTTGCGACTGCTCGAGGATTTCATTGTTTAAGGCAATCCGCGCTCCATCAGCAAAACCTTCGGCAAATTTGCCCACAAAGACATAGGCAATTGGGCGACCATTGCCTTCGGCGGCTTGGGATAAAATCACACCGCGCACAGTACTTGGGTTCGATCTTCTAACCATGCGGTTTTCGATGGATAGCCCCCTAAAACCCATATTTTTCAGCAGTTTATCTCGGGATTCTGCCCCCAAAGGTTGCCCAAGGTTGCCAAAATGCAGTTCAGGCGCATCTATACCCTCAAAACGCAATTGCACCGTGCCGTCGGCGGCAGGGCGAATACGGCTTGGGTTTTTGAGCATACCGAGCAATTTGGGATTATCTGGACGAAAGCGCAAGCTATCGCCATCGGGGGATTTACCGATAATCACAAATTCGCCACGCATGGCTAAAAAGCCACCTTTGGTTCTTTGGATTTGAGTTTGAGGTAGCCGATTCTGAGTTGTGGGAGCGGGGTTACTGTCACGGCGCTCGAGCAGCACAAGCGCTGCCGCACCAAGTAGCACGATTAAAAGTGGCACCAGCCAGGGATTCCGAAAAAACACAGGCAAACTCTACTATAATGCACCTATGCTTGCTGTGGATAATCAATCTGTTTTTCACACCAACGCGAGTGGATTGGCTCCTGGACAAAAGGAGCGTATTGGGAATTCCAAAGTGGATGGGTTATACTCTCAGTTAAATAATTCTCTCGAGCAAACGGCCTTAATTGCTGCATCACAGTAAAATATTGGAGTAAATGGATATGAACAATCTTGACTTTCTATGGTTTTGCGTCCTCCAGCACGATGGGGAATTCCTCGGCACCAAAGAACTCCCACCGCGCAAACCCACGCTCGAGCACATCGCCAACCTGATAGACACCGCAGGTGAAATGGGCTTCTCGAGCCTTTTAACTGCCACCAACTACCACAGCTACCACGAGAATTTTACCGTTGCCACGGCAGCACTAGCGCGCAGCCGCAATGCAGGGCTTTTGGTTGCGGTTCGTACGGGAATGTTCGACCCTGCAATGTACGCCAAAATGGTCAGCACCCTCGCCAATCTCTTTCCCAAGCGGGTGCGTATCAATATCGTGACTGGTTCAAGCCTCGCCGAAAATGCGATGTATGGCGATTACAGCCCGCACGAACAGCGCTACGAACGCACGCACGAATTTATGAAGTTGCTGCGCCTGTTTTGGGAGCAGGAAGGCGCGATAGACTACGAAGGCAAGCACTACAAGTACAGCGGTAGTGTGCTCGAGCCAAAGCCACCTTATCGCATACCACTCTATTTTGGTGGGGCATCCGAGCCAGCCATGCGCATTGCCGCCGAACTTGCCGATGTCTATTTGCTGTGGGGCGAACCCAAGGAAATGCTTGCCAAACGCATTGCTCGCATGGAAGAACTGAGTCTCGAGTACGGGCGCAAGGTGCAATACGGCTTGCGCACCCACGTGGTTGTGCGCGAAACCGAAGCCGAAGCCATCGCTGCCGCTGAGCGGATGATTTCAAAAATAGACCCACAGGTGCGCGAAAACTTTGTCAAAAGCTATGCCAAAGTGGACAGCACTGGTCAGGGCAACCAGATTAAAATCCTGCAAGCTGCGCTCGAGAAAGGTGATTTCTTTATCGAGGATAACCTCTGGGCAGGTGTAGGCATGGCACGCAGTGGTGTGGGCGTGGCGCTTGTTGGCAATCCACAACAGATTGCCAACAAAATTCAAGGCTATGTAGATATGGGTATCTCGAGCTTTGTCTTTAGTGGCTATCCACATGTAGACGAATGCCGTCGTTTCGGCGAAATGGTCATGCCACTGGTCAAAGGTACAAATATCCAAACCGAGCGCAAGCTCTATGATGTAGATGTTGCCCCTACCATCTGACATGTTACACTACAATCTATGATTCGAGGCGTGCGTGGCGCAACAACGGTAAGCGAAAACTCATCACCAGCCATCTTTGAAGCCACACAAGAGTTACTCATAGAAATGCTCGCAGCAAATGGGCTGTGTAAAAATGCGCATCAACCAACACTCGAAGAACTCGAAGCGGTGTGCAGTATTATTTTTACTGTGACCCAAGACCTCAATGCCGCATTCCCTGCCGAAGCCGCACGCAACGGGCTAGGGATGAAGTTCGTGCCGCTCTTAAATGCGGTCGAAATCGCCGTGCCAAACCGTCTCGAGCGAGCGATTCGAGTGATGCTGCATCTGAACACCGATAAAACCCAACGCGAGATAAAGCACGTCTATTTGCGCGGTGCGACGGTGCTGCGCCCAGACCTCGAGAGTGCACAGTAAGGCTATAGTGCGGCTTTATCCAGCGCCTGGACAAAGACCTCGAGCGGTTGTGCGCCAGATACCCCAAAGCGCTGATTAAAAATATAGAATGGCACGCCTCCTACCCCTAATTGCTCGGCTTGGATTTGAGATTGCCTGACTTCTTCTTGAAATCGCTGGCTCGAGAGCATTGCCTGCGCACCCTCGGGCACCCCTGCCATAGCGGCAAGCTCGAGCAGCGTGCTCTGGTCATTGAGATTGCGTCCATCCGAAAAATACGCTTTGAACAACGTGAGCGCCATCTGTGTATGACGGTTGTATTCTTGGGCAAACAACACCAAGTGATGCGCGTCGGCAGTGTTAGCAGCACTATAAATATTTTCGAGGTCGAACGCGATTCCCTCGCCTTCAGCAACATGCACAACCTGGGCAAAGGCAGCTTTCATCTGTGCCATGCCACCAAATTTTTGCAAGGCGAATTGCTTCCAGGGAACGCCCGATTTAGGCAACTGCGGCTGTAGTTGAAATGGTCGCCAAATACGCTGCACATCCGTATATCCGCGCAACTCGAGTGCGCGCTCGAGGCGCTTTTCACCGATATAACAAAACGGACAGGCGATATCAGAAAAGACTTCGATGCGCATCATGTCACCCAGAAATCACGGGAGCTTGCCCGATTTGACTCGAGTCCTCGAGTTGTTGCAGCATGTAGGTTGCAACGTCGGCGCGACTAATCCGTGCGCCATCGTTGATACCAACCATGCCCACGCGAATGTGTTTGCTTGCTGCCGCATCGGTGAGCACTGGCACACGCACAATGGTATACGCTAGACCCGAAGCGCGCACGATTGCGGCGTGCTCGCTCGAGTCGATGAGTACATCCTTGGCAAATAAATTCAGCATAAAACTCATCAAGTGATTAAAGGCTTTGGGTTGATCGCCCGGTTGCGCTACACCCGCACCGGTGAGAGTAATCAGGCGTTTAACTCCGCTTTTTTGCATTGCAGTAACAATACTTTTTGCAGCAGTTCGCATGATTGTTTTACTGCCGCCTTTTGTTGGACCGAGTGCTGACAAAACTGCATCGCTCCCACGAATAACTGGCTCGAGCGGTTGCTCAAGTGAGGCTTTCACCACGCTTAAGCGCGGGTGCTGCAGCTGCAACTTACTCGAGTCACGCACCACAGCGCTCACCTCATGCCCAATTTCCAAGGCTTGATTAACCAAATGCTGACCGGTTCTTCCACTTGCTCCAAAGATTATAATTTTCATCTTTTGTATTAAACACGTTTTTATTTACTTTTTGAAGTAGTTACATAAATGTATTATAGTTACTTGGTATGTACAAAAACGATTACCAAAATCAAATTGCTAATCGCCCCGAATGCGCGGTCGAGCGAACCCTCGAAATTATTGGCGGCAAATGGACAACTTTAATTCTGCGCGACCTTCTGACAGGCACAAAACGCTTTGGTGAGTTGCGCAAAAGTTTAGTCGGAATCCCTCCCAAAACCCTGACCGAACGCCTGCGTGACCTCGAGCAAAACGGAATTTTGGTGCGCATACAACACCCCACCATTCCACCTAAAGTCGAATACACCCTCACCCCAAAAGGTTTGGCACTCGGAGCAATCATCGCCTCGATGGCAGCTTGGGGGCAACAGTGGGCTTGAAAGGCTTGCAGCAAATTGGCTTAACCCGTACAATCGGAGGCGGCTTGCACCCATAGCTCAGCCGGATAGAGCAGCGAGCTTCTAACTCGCGGGTCGGGAGTTCGAGCCTCTCTGGGTGCGCCAAAAGTTTACCCCGTGCTGAACGGGGTATTTTACATATCATAAACAAAATTTTTGGCAAACTGCGCGGGTACGACCAAAGTGCCTTGTGCACGCAGCACTCGGGGATGCGTATCAACGCCCAATCAAAATAACATTGAGTGGCAATTCGCGGTTGCCCTGCACACCGAGAAGAAAACTTAATTCATCATCAAAAAAAGTGCTGATTGAACGCACCGACAAACCCAGAGCCGTCCCTGCCAAAAGCACGTTTTGCGCCGCAAATCCAGCCTCGAGATATAAGTGCCTATAACCCCGCTCGGCGTGAGCAGTTACAGTTCGCTCGACTACGCCTGTAAAAATAAAAGCAGCAGCACTGCTTTCAACACTCGAGTCACCCAGCAATGCCCCCGCCAAATCCTTGCCAGCATCGCCGATTCGCACCTGCTCGAGTTGATGCTCACGCACAACATAGTGGTATACACCCGCAAAAGTATCGGCAACATTTCGTGCCACCAAATAAACCTCGAGTGGATACGCACCTGAAGGGCTTGGCACGGTACGATACGGAAGATTGCTCCCACTTGGTCGCTGCCCTGTAATGCCCTGAGCAGCCCACAAAAGCTGGGCTACTTCTGAAATGGTGATGCTCGAACCAACTTCGGGAGCTTGTGAGCGACGCGCCGTGACCACACTCCAAAACCCCGCACCACCTTTTTGCTTCGGCGAGGGCAGGCGCACCGTCTCGAGCGGACTCGCATAGACCTTAAAGGCTGGGACACGCTTGCCAACAGGAAACGTATCACCACGCTTGAGCTTGGTCTGGTCTACAAATTTTTCGCCGATGGATTCTTTCATGGGGATGACTCGACTGGAATGGCAGAGTCTAACATAGGTTAGAATACCGCATGCTCGTATCCGATTGGATGACCCCTGCCCCCCTCACCGTAGCTAAATCCACGCCTGTTCTCGAGGCCCTACGACT
>JBKBVO010000166.1:0-5127 GCA_046289535.1 Deinococcales bacterium
TATTGCTTTAGTGTTCCAAGCCAAAGATAGATTGTGGGGTGATTATTTGCGTGGTGAGCTTGTTTGTCCGACTGTGCGTGCTTTCGGTTACACCTGATACTCAAGCGAAAGTCCTGAAATTGTTTTATGCAAATCACAAGGGGCGTGAAGACTACAAGCACGACCCTTATATATGGCAGGCTAAGCACGCCCTTTGAGCATCCCTTCCCAGTACAAAACGGGTAGTGCGTGCTTTTTGAGCATGTACATGTCCCAGCGCTCTTTGGCGGTATTGAAAGGAAAACTCGGCGTGGGTTTATTTTCGTAATTGAATTCGGCGAGTACCAACTTGCCATAATCGGTGACCAGTGGACAGCTCGAGTAACCGTCATACGAGGCGCTTGGTGTCCGACCATCCATCAGCGCAAGCAGGTTTTCGACTAGAACAGGAGCTTCTTTGCGGATAGCCGCGCCTGTTTTGGAGTTGGGCAGTGCCGCCACATCCCCGATACCAAAGACATTGGGGTATTTAGGGTGTTGCAAAGTATGCTTGTCGGCAGCCAGCCAGCCCTTGAGTGGACCATCTTCGACTGCCAACGGGCTGTGCTTGATGAAATCCGGGGCACTCATTGGAGGTGTAACATGAATCAGGGCATAATTGATGACCTTTTCCGAGACAGCGCCGCTCGCGTCTGTCACCTTGAATATCGCTTCGCGGCTTGCAGGGCGCAATTCTTGTAAGTCGTGCTTGAAGTGCAATTCAATTTGTTTGCGCGCAACGACTTTATTGAGCGCAGCCGCAAACTCTGGCACAGCAAAAATCACTCCCCCTGCAGTTGTGAACATCACCTTGGCTTTTTCGCGTACGCCCTGTCTGCGAAAAGCACTTTCTGCGAGGTACATAATTTTTTGTGGTGCACCACCGCATTTAATTGGTGTACTTGGGGCGGTAAAGAGCGCATTGCCACCACCGAAGGTGCGGATCATCTCCCACGTCTTTGGAGCTTGCTCAAAGGCATAGTTGCTACACACACCGTCGCGTCCGAGTGCACCCTCGAGACCTTTAATCTTGTGCCAATCAATCTGAATACCCGGACAAACAACCAAGTAATCGTAACTGACAGTCTGGTTATGGCTCGTTTTCACCACTCGAGCGACGGGGTCTATCTCGAGCACGGCGCTTTGCAGCCATTCTACACCGCTTGGGATGAGGTCTTTTTGATTGCGTACACTGCTGGCAATATCGGCAGCCCCCCCACCAACCAGCGTCCAAAGTGGTTGGTAATAGTGTTTTTGGGCTGGGTCGATAATCGCAATACCGAGTGCGGCTCGAGCGCGTTTCAATCGTGCAGCTACTGTAATTCCAGCGCTTCCACCGCCGATAATCAAAACCTGAAAGTGCTCCATGATTCTCATGCCTCCTTAAGGCACCCAGCGCAAGTGCGCCAGGACTGCAGTTGCTCCAATTTTTGCCTTGGCGGCAAGGATAACGGTGTATTTGTTTGGTGTCCAATACTTTTGGTCAATATCCACCATTGGTCAAGCCAATATCGGGTACACTGCGCCCCTATGCGCCTAAGTTCGGAGTACCTGATTGTCTTTGCGACCGTTGCAGAGCTTGGCAGTGTCTCGAGGGCGGCTGAACGCCTGCATTTGAGTCAGCCGGCTGTGAGCGGGCAACTCAAAGCACTTCAAGAACTTGTCGGAGAACCCTTATACGAACGCCACCCGCGCGGCATTAGCCTGACTGAGGCAGGTAAGATGCTCTTGCCGCAAGCCAATGCGGTGATGCGCAGCCTCAACCGCGCTGCCGATACGGTGCTTGAGCTGCGCGGGCGCATAGCTCGAGAGGTGCGGCTTGGTGTTTCTTGGATGCTCTCGAGCAGGATTGTACCAATGCTCTTTGAGCGGCTTGGCGCGGACAGCTCAGTGCGCTTGAGCATTCGTTCGGACAGCAGCGAGGCGCTCCTGACGGCTGTCGGCACAGGTGAGTTGCACGCTGCCCTGCTTGTGGACGCTAACCGCAATATCCCTGAAGGTCTCGAGGTCACGCGTTTTGGCGAAGAGGATTTGCATCTGATTGTGCCGACCCAGCACCCTTTGGCGCATACTGGCAGTGTTCATTTGCAAGCCGTCGCTGCAGAGACAATCCTGCTGCCCATGCGCGGCTCGAGTGTGCGGCGACGCACGGAAGCGCTGCTCGAGCGCGCACAAGTGCACCCCAAACGGCTTTTGGATTTGGGGGGATTTTTGGCGGTCAGGGCTGGGCTGCTCTCTGGACTTGGTGTGGCGTTTTTGCCTCCGAGTTTGCTGCACCACGAATTGCAAGCCAAGCTGGCTCACAAAATTGGTCTGGAGGTGCCCCAGGTGACTATGAGTTACAGTTTTGTCGCACCCGCGTGGGGACTCCTCAACCGACCGACGCGTCAGGTGCTCGAGACCCTTTTGGCGGGGCAACCGAGCTAG
This sequence comes from Deinococcales bacterium, assembly GCA_046289535.1. GTDB lineage: Bacteria > Deinococcota > Deinococci > Deinococcales > JAAFIG01 > JAAFIG01. Next base: position 2,446 of record JBKBVO010000166.1, read on the forward strand.
GGTTTGAGGTGGCGCTTTGCGCTCTCGAGAAAGCGCTCGCGCCCAAAACCGAGCGGCACGATCGGGTCGGCGTAACTTTTGGGTGGGCGCAGGCTAATCCAGGGTTGGTGCGCCTCTTTTGTGGGCAGCGCCTCGATTTCAGGCAGGTAGCGCTTGATGTAGGCTGCGTCTGGGTCGAATTTTTCCCCTTGGGTCACGGGGTTGAAGACGCGAAAATAGGGCGCGGCATCCACCCCGCAGCCTGCACTCCACTGCCAACCACCGTTATTGCTTGCAAGGTCGCCATCGAACAAAAGGTCGTTAAAGTGTGCCGCACCTCGCTGCCAATCAATCAGCAGATGCTTGCACAAGAAACTCGCGACAATCATGCGCACGCGGTTGTGCATCCAGCCTGTCTGTTGCAGCTGGCGCATCCCCGCATCCACAATCGGGTAACCCGTATTGCCCGTGCGCCACGCCTCGAGTTCGTCGGGGGCATCGCGCCACGGGAAGTCGTTCCATTCGCGGCGAAAGGCTTGGTGCTCGAGGCGTGGTTCATCTGCCAGGATATGCCTGTAAAAATCGCGCCAGCAGAGTTCGCGCACCCATGCGGTCATGCCCGCTTGCTGCGCGCGCCGCGCTGCCATGCGCACCGAGAGTGTGCCAAGATGAAAATCCAAAGACAGCCGACTGGTGCCCTCGAGGCTTGGCAGATCGCGCTTTGTGTCGTAAAAAAGCCCAACCTGCGCAATGAAGCGCTCGAGCCGCTGCTGTGCTGCTTGTTCGCCAGCAGTGGGCAGTGCAATGTGACAAAGCGGCTCGGGAAACTCCAAACCCTCGACACTGTGCGGCTCGAGCCGCATCGGGGTCGGCTCGAGTTTAGGCAAGGGCAAAGCGCTCCAAGCGCGCCAAAATGGGGTAAAGACCTTGTAACTGGCACCGCTGCCATTTTTGATGCTTCCCCACTCGTGAACGCAGTCCGAAGCAAAAAGCTTGAATTCAATACCCGCCTGCTCGAGTGCCGCCCTGACGCGCGCATCGCGCTCGCGCCCAATTGGCTCGAGGCTTTTAAGCGCATAGACCGCCCTGGCATTGTGCGCTCGAGCCAAGCGCAAGAGTTCGCTTTCGGGTGCGCCCGCCGCAAGCAGCAGACTCGAGCCAAGGCGCTGGTAGCTCGAGTCGAGCGCGCGCAAGCAGGCAATCAGCCACTGGATGCGGTTATTGCCACTGTAGCTGCGCTCGAGCAGCTTCGGGTCGAACACAAAACAGGGCAGCACCTGCCCCTGTGCGGCAGCGTGAGCCAAGGCGGGGTGGTCGTGGGTGCGCAAATCGGCGCGGTGCCAAACCAGGATCATGGCGCTAGCTTATGGCTTCTCGAGCCTCGAGTTCTGGCGGTACCGCACAATCGCTCAGCGCTGCGCCACAAAAAACCAGCGCAGCAGACCGCGCGCATGCCCGTTTAAGATTTGTGTTTTGGGCTTCTGAGCCGCAAGGTACACCCCCGTGACCTCGTTCCAACCCTGTTTGAAGCTCACATTGGCGCTGTGCGCCGACGTTGGCGCGTCGCAATACTCGACAATCCTGCCCGCCCGATTAGCGTAAAACCAAAAACCCACCTTGCTCACACCCGTGAGCTTGCCGCTCAAGAGCTGCTCGATTCCAGCGCGACGATTGGCAAAAACCGCCGAGCCTATAATGTTTTGATTTTGCCGAATATACACATCGGTCAGCGCTGCTAACTTCAAGCCGAGCGTAACATCACCGCAGTGCTCGCGCACCTCTGGACTGCTCAGAAACTCATCTGGCACAGTGGCAGGCAAGGTCAGCTTGAAACGCCCATCCGCCTCGAGAAAGCCAATTTGTAGGGCTGCATTGGGGTCGCCAGAAGCATCGAGCGCTGCCAAAATCTCGGCGGGCTGCCCTTTGTAACCAAGCATTTTGCCGGTTAAAACCAAATCCGATTGTGCAGCCATCGCCAGACTGCCCAAAGCCAAACCTGCAACCCACTTTGTCATGGAAGGTAGAATACGCCATGTTTGATAAAATCATTCGCGCCAAAAATATCCAGATTGCTGTAGAAGGCGAGCGCATCGCCGCACTTGCGCCAGAAATTCTCGAGCCAGCCAAGCAAGAATTCGACTTAACCGAGTTTGTCGCCCTGCCTGCCGTTGTGGATGCTCATGTGCACTTCAACGAACCCGGGCACGAGGACTGGGAAGGCGTTGCCAGTGGCTCGAGAGCATTGGTCGCAGGTGGCGGGGCAGTGTTTGCCGACATGCCACTCAATTCTATTCCCGTGACCACAACCCGCGCTGCTCTAAGCACCAAGCTCGAGCACATGCGCCAATCGGTCGCGGACTATGCACTCTGGGGCGGTTTAACTCCGCAGAGCCTGCCATATCTCGAGGAACTTGCCGAAGGTGGTGTAATTGGCTTTAAGGCATTCATGAGCCATTCCGGGCTACCCGAATTCGAGCGCTCAGATGCTGAAACCCTGCTTTTGGGGATGCGCTGCGCTGCTAAATTAGGGTTGCCTGTGGCAGTACACGCCGAATCCGACGGTATGACCAAACGCCTTGCGCCGACTGCAACGCGCCAAGACGTGCGCGCCTATCTCGAGTCGCGCCCAATAGCAGCCGAACTCGAGGCGATTGCAGAAGCCTTAGCACTTGCCACCGAAACAGGTTGCAAATTGCACATTGT
>JBKBVO010000167.1:0-5078 GCA_046289535.1 Deinococcales bacterium
GTAAAAGCATACAACAATTTGCTCCAAGACCGTTACTCTAGCCTGACTCCAAACACGTTCGTGTGTAAAAATCACATCAAAGCGGAATGAATCTAGGTTGCTGTAAAATGTAATTCGGTTTACTATTTTCTCTTCAATACAATCACACTAAAAACCGCTATGCCCTGCTTTGCAAGCGTGGCTCGAGCATCTAAGTGTGCTGCTTCAATCAGGGTGGCAACACCTACGGGTTTGGCGTTTGCGGCAGTTACAAGCTGTAAGAGTGGCAAAATATCTGTATCTCTAACAAGCACATCACGAAAAAGAAGCACACGGCTTTGCGGTGAAATTGCGCTTCGAGCAATGCCAAATGTGTCTTGCCCCGAATGCACCTGAAGCAGGTTGGGGTCTGCCAAAAAATCCGTGGTCTCGAGGTCATCACTAGCCACCACATCTAAGACACTAGCGCTCACAAAAGGAATTTTTAAACTCAAAGACAACTCAAACACCAGTGCTGCGCTGTCGGAGTGCAGCGCCAAAATCACATCAGCGGGGGGCAGTTGGTCTCTTAGGTGCTCGACTGCTTCGTGAATCATGGCTGGTGTTAGATGTGTAGCCAGACCCGAAAGCATCAGGTGCTCTGCATTCGGCAGCATGGATTCAATCAAATCGTGAAGCCGTTTCGCAGGCATAGTTCACAATAACGCAAAATTTAAGTTTTGAGCACAGTCTTTATCACAATCAACCCTATCTAAAGGTTGGGACTAAAGCGTATTCTTTTGGGTATGAAACACCAAGCGAACGCGCTTATTCACGAAACCAGTCCATATCTTTTACAGCACGCGTACAATCCGGTATCTTGGTTGCCTTGGGGGCAAGAGGCGTTTATGGCAGCCAAAACTCGAGATGTGCCTATTCTGCTTTCGGTGGGGTATAGCGCTTGCCATTGGTGTCATGTGATGGAACGTGAGAGCTTTGAAAACGTTGAAATTGCTGAAATATTGAATAGGTCGTTCGTATCCATCAAAGTAGACCGTGAAGAGCGCCCGGATGTGGATACCATTTATATGAATGCGGTACAGATGCTCAGTGGTTCGGGCGGCTGGCCCATGACCGTGTTTTTAACCCCCGAGGGTAAGCCATTTTTTGGTGGAACGTATTATCCGCCTACCGACCGCTACGGCAGACCTGGTTTTATGCGCGTGCTGCGTTCGGTTTCCGACGCTTGGCAACACAAACGTGAGCAACTGCTCGAGAGTGCCGAGCACTTAACTCAACACCTTGCTAATTTCGAGCGGGTGGAAAAAACCAGTCAACTCGAGCCAGCCAGCCTACAGAAATCACTTGAACAACTCGAGCGGCTTTTTGATCCAGGGTATGGGGGTTTTGGGGCAGCACCCAAATTTCCAAACCCTGCCAACCTCGAGTGGTTGCTCGAGCACTATGCCAGCAGCCGCAATCCAAAAGCCCTCGAGATGCTCCAAACCACACTCACACAGATGGCAAACGGTGGAATTTTTGACCATTTGGGTGGTGGTTTCGCGCGCTATTCCACCGACGAGCGCTGGTTGGTACCACATTTTGAAAAAATGCTCTACGACAATGCCCAACTGATTAAACTCTACCTTTTGGCGCATCAGGTGCAACCCAATACCCTGTATTTTTTGACCGCCAAGGAAAGCCTTGAATACACCCTGCGCGAGATGCAGTCGCCCGAAGGCGGTTTTTACAGTGCTCAAGATGCCGATTCCGAAGGTGTAGAGGGGAAATTTTTTGTCTGGTCTGAAGCCGAAATAGATGCTTTGTTGCTCGAGGACGCAGCCCTTTTTAAGCGCGCGTATGGCGTAACTCCGTATGGAAATTGGGAGCATCAAAATATTCTCTCCCGCGTGGCAACAGATGCAGACCTCGCGGCTCTGGATGCGGATTTTTACGTTAAACTCGAAAGCTGTAAAACCAAACTCTTTTTGGCTCGAGAAAAACGAATAAAGCCTGGTCTGGACGATAAAATCCTCTGTAGCTGGAATGGTTTGATGCTCGAGGCATTAGCCTTGGCGGGGCGCTTGATGGGTGGGCGTGCTGCAAAATACTTGGCACACGCAAAACGCTTGGCAGAATTTTTATTAGCAACGTTTTCTTATCGCGACCAAAATGGTTTTTTGCGTTTATATCACACTTATAAAACGGGCAGCAGCCCCAAGATTCATGGTCTGCTCGAGGATTACGCGCTGTTGGCTCTGGGTTTACTCGAGTTGTATCAAAGCACATTTTTACCCGACTACCTTAAAACCGCGCAGCAACTTGCCAAGAGTATAGCGCAGTATTTTACCGATGCTAACGGCGGTTTTTTTGATACCCCATCCGATGCTGAAGCGCTGATTGTGCGCCCTAAAAGTTATTTTGACGGTGCTATGCCCAGCGGAAATGGCGCGAGCAGCATTTTGTTTCTCAAGTTGGCGCGCCTGACCACTGACCCAGCCTTGGAGCAAATAGCGCTCGAGCCAATTTTGCAGATGCAACAGGTGATGCAGCGTCAGCCAACGGGTTTTGGGAGCCTCAATCGCGCGCTTGAGCAGGCGCTTGCACCAAGGCGTGAGATTGCGCTGGTCGGCGAGTTTGATAGTCTACAAACCCAAGCCTTGCTTGCGGTATTGCAGCAGACCTATATGCCGCACGTTGCTTTCGCGGCAGGAGAAATAGACCTGCCTTTGCTCGAGGGTAGGCATGGTTTAACGCCCCAAGTGTTTTTGTGCGAGAATATGGCGTGCCAGATGCCGATTACTGATCCAGAGATACTCAAAATGGCTTTGGATGGTTTTGGTATTGGCAAAAATATTTTGCGATGATAGAAGATTCGGGATTCCGTAACATCTTTTCCAGAACCCTAAGCACGGTAAGGGCTAGCATCACCACGATATATGACCGACACTCTTAACAACATAAAACAGATGATTTAGCAAGAGTCTTCTTCTCAATATTTGCCTGAGGAGCTACCACCAGAATGGGACGAAGTTTTCTTACAAGAAAAGTGACCTGAGATGGCAAAGAATTCGGCTTCAAGGTTTAGATCTAAAGTTGGAAGTAGCACTGAAAATTTAGTAAAACTTCTTGTAGAAGCCAGTCAAAATCCAACGCATGAACTAGTTCAAGTCATTTGTGATGCCATTTCAATTGACTGGCTGGAAGAACCCGAAAATCGGGAGGTTGTGCTAACACTGCTGCGTTTAATCGCAAGCAACCTAACACAACTGGATTCTGCTCGCTAAAAGTTGGTGCGGAATAGACCTCTTCAAAAATAAGAAAAATTGGCATGTGAACCCATTGCCAGCTTTCGGAAAATATGAACCAAGTCTGGCGAAAATTCAGGGTACTTTTTGTAGCGTGGCTCTCATAACTTTTTTATCCGGATGCTTGCTGGCACAATCCCCTATCTGACCGTGACACTACGGGATAAAACCACTCTGTTACTCGAGAAAAGCACCAGTGCAAAGCAATTTTTTCGTCTTGCCCATATAAAATTGCATTCTGTTCGAAATCTTTTGCCACTTGCGCAATTTCTGCTAAATCCACATCCCAAACAACAAAACCTGCTTCTGACCACGAAAGATCGGTATTGTGTCCAAAACTGCTGCCGTATTCCCAGCCTTTTGCGATCAAAACAGTCGCCAGCATCGCATTACGCGCCAAGTTTTCGTCCTCGGAGAGGGGCGTGCTGCGCGGGTTCTGTGCAGAAATGAAAGCGAATTTGCGCCCATCAAATAAGCGAACGCCTGTTGGTCTACTCGAGAGCTGTATTGCTACACCTGCCGCGTGGTAGCTTGTTGCTAAGTAAGCCTCGCGCAAGATTTGATTTGGGGTCATCGGAAGCTCCTAAAGCTGTGCGATTTCCTCTGGGCTGATGAAATAGCGCGTACCGCACCAATGGCAAACCACTTCTTGCCCACCTGCATCAATCATCTCTTGGTGTTCTTGTGCCGAAAAGTACACCAGGCTGGCGCGGCTGCGCTCTTGACTACATCGGCATTTGTACTCGAGCGCAAGTGAATTCTCGGTCATCTCCAAATCCAACCCCTCGAGTGCTTTTTGCATTGTGCCAAGCAAACCAAATTGGCGCATTGCACTGGTCAGTTGCCCCAGTGCTGTGATATTTTGCTCGAGTCGTGCGAGGTCTGTTTCCGATGCACCCGGCATGGCTTGGACCAGCAAGCCGCCCGCCTGAGTTACGCCTGTGTTATCCAAATGCACGCCCAGCAACACTGCGCTTGGGATTTGCTCGGATGCCCACAAATAGACCGCCAAATCATCGGCGATTTCGCCCGAAGCGAGCGGCACACTGCCAGTGTATGGTTCTGAGTTCTCGAGTAAGCGCATCACCGCAAGGTCGCCGTTTTTTCCTACGAGCGCCCCGACATCGAGCTTACCATCACTTATTCGAGGCGGTAAATCGGCTGCGGGGTTCTTGACGTAGCCGCGTGCGCTGCCGTCACGACCACCTTCGGCGACGATATGTCCCAAGACACCATCGCCCTGAATGCGTAGGGTCACGCGGTCTTGGGGACGTTTCGATAGAACTTGCGCTAACAGCAATGCCCCGCTCAGGCTGCGCCCTAGTGCTGCTGTTGCAGTAGGGGAGAGCAGGTGCTTATCTTTTGCGGTTTGTACCAACTGTGTAGTTTGCACAGCAAAAACCCGCAGTGTTGTGTTTGCTGCTGTACCGGAAAGTAAAAAATTCATCGTAAACCTTCAGTCCAATGGATTCGATAGGGCTATGTGCTTGTCAGGGGTGATAGATGTGGTGCTCGAGGCACTGCGCATTGCGCGATTGTAACACTGTTACCGTGCCAGTCTCGAGTGCGGGATTCTGCGGGTGCTATACTGCTCGCTGCTATGGCATACAAATACATCAAGGTTCCCTCGGGCGAAAAAATCTCGATGCAAAACGGTGTTTTGCAGGTTCCAGACAATCCAATTGTGCCCTTTATCGAAGGTGATGGTACTGGCGCAGACATTTGGGCGGCTGCGGTGCGCGTTTTAGATGCAGCGGTAGAAAAAGCCTACAGCGGCAAAAAGAAAATTGCATGGATGGAAGTCTATGCAGG
>JBKBVO010000168.1:0-5076 GCA_046289535.1 Deinococcales bacterium
GGACTGTTGATTCCAGACCTTTCAAGCAAACTTTGCCAGTCTACTCGAGTACATGCAATTTTGCAAGAGGCAAATGCACAAACATCAATACGCGAATCGTTCACCTAAAGGTGCGCTACAGAAAAATACCCAAAAGGTGCCTTTGGTTACTCGAGTGCCCGTTGTGCTAGACGCTCACCGGCCTCGGCAAAGGGGCGAAACACCAAAGTTGCGCCTGCTTTGGCTAGTTTGTCTTCTTCGTCGGCATGATGCGAAACAACCGCCAACCGACCAGCGAACTGGCGGCGCTTCAAGCCCTCGAGCGCGCGCAGGCGCGCCTCGAAATCTGGGGCAGTAACCACTACACCCTGCAAGCCCGTAAGCTCTAAACCTTCCCACAGTTCGGGGTCTTCGGCATCGCCATACAACACTCGCCTGCCCTTGGCGCGGTGACGCTTGAGTTTTTCGGGGTCCGAATCCAGTCCCACTACTCGCTGCCCCGACGCCTCGAGCTGCTTGTAGGTCGCACCACCCGTACGCCCCATACCGACAACCAACCAATTGGCTTTACCGAGCTTGGTCGGTTCGCGGTCAATATGCGTATTCTTGCTTTCAAAGCGCAACAGCCACGGCTCGAGGCGTTCATATAGGCTGTGAATTGCACGATTAAGTGGCGCAGCCAATACCAATGAAATCGCAATGACCACACCGAGTAAACCAAGCCAACCCGACTCGAGTTGCCCCTTTTCGATGAGCGGCTTGACCACAATCAGCGCAAATTCGCTATAACTGGCAAGCGCAGCACTTGCGACGAACGCCGTTCTTGCGCGCAAACCAAAGCGCACGAACAACCAAAAAAAGACAACTCCCTGCAATGGCAAGAGCAGCAAAAACAATACCGCCCAAACAAACAACTCAGGGGGCGGGAACCCCCCCAAGCCAATACTCAGGAAGAATGCGACCAAAAACGACTCTTTTATACTCCAAAGCACCTTCGAGAGTTCGGATGTGCGCTCGTGACCTGCGAGCATAGCCCCGAACAACAACGCCCCGAGTTCGGGACTCACCCCAGCAAGCTTCGCCAAGGTACCACCCGCAAGCGCGAAGCTCAAGCCAAACATCAGCAACAACTCGCTGTGTCCGCTCCTCTCGAGGAGCTGCAACACCACGGGGCGGACAAGCGGCAGCGCCAAGAAGCCAAGTGCAAAAACATTGGGTTGCTTTGCTCCTGCAAACGCCAGCAAGGCAATCGCGACCAAATCCTGCAAAATCAGAATTCCGACCGCGACACGCCCATGATAGGAATTGAGTTCTCGTTTATCCTCCAAGAGCTTAATCGCCAGCACAGTGCTCGAGAAGGCTAAGCCCACCGACACATAAAGCGCATTGACAAATTCTAGGCTAGCAAGCATGAACGCAAAAATGATGCTGCTTGAAACCAATAAATGCAGCCCGCCAACCCCCAAAACCTCTGAACGTACCAGATTTTGAATGCGAAGTTTTAGTCCAACAGTAAAAAGCAAAAGCCAGACACCAATATCGGCAAGGTTTTGCAGTGCCTGGCTCGAGCGTATCCCAAAGAGATACAACATAAAGCCCGCCAGCAAATAACCAACAAGCGGCGGAAGACCTACCCTCGAGCCAAGCCAACCCAAAATAAAAGCTGCACTGACCCAAACGACATCCATGTGCTTAGGTTACTCGAGTCTTAAGATTGTGTTTTGTGTTTTGGTTTACCGAACTTATCGTAAGCAATGTAACCCACTAGGGCAGTCAAACTGACAACAGTAATCCCAACAATCAGCGTGCCTAGACGCTCGAAATCCGAGCCAAAATACGCTACGGCAAGCGCAATAGGAGTGACACCACCCACTGTTCCACCCAAAAACGGCAAAAAGCTCATTCGTACCAAACCTGCCACAAAGCTGACCCCATCAGAAGGCACAAGCGGCGAAAGTCGCAGCGCTAAAATCGCCCATGCACCATATTGAGAGACATTCTGCGCAATGATGTCACGGATTTTTGGGGTCACAAATTTATCTTGCAAGACATCACCAAAGACCCGAGCGATGCCATAGCCTAAAATAGCCGCCACAATTGCGCCAGCCCAGCCCAACAAACCACCCCAAAGTGGACCGTACGCCAATACCGCAACAATCAATACCAAAATCATCGGCACAGCACTGACTAGAGTTTGAGCAATCATCATTGCCACAATGAGAACGGGTCCCCAAAAGCCAAAACCCGCAACCCAATTTTGAATCGCACTACGGTCATTTGAGAGCAGCATTTCATAGCCTTGTGCAGCGAATTGACGCACTTCGGCAAAAAGCAAATACGACAACAGCAATGCAGCGATGCCTCCGATATAAATCCAGGCAATAACAGGGAGTTGAAATTTTTGAGGCTTCTCGAGCATAGCGCTGCAGTCTACTCAGAAACAGGTCACACAAACGTAAGCTAAAATAGGCTCGAATAGATAGCAAAGCCCCAATTGTCGTTTTTAGCGTAGGGTACTCTGCGTTCCGGTTCAGGCATAGCGCAAAATCTGGAATCTCGAGTTTCGCTGTGCAGGCTTAAAACCAGCATCTTGAATATGGCGGATGATTTCGCGCTCGGTCACGCGCACCCGATCATGTCCGCCTGCTGCCGAAACCACATTTTCTTCCATCATTGTGCTGCCAAAATCGTTTGCGCCATAAAACAGCCCAACCTGTCCGACCTTAAACCCAAGCGTGGGCCAGCTCACTTGGATATTACCGATGTTATCAAGCGCAATTCTCGAGATTGCCAAATTCTTCAAGTATTCGTGAGCGCTAGCTCCGGGTGCTTTACCATGCAGGCGCGTGTGTTCGGTTTGCAATGTCCACATCGCGAAACCAGCAAAACCATTTTGGTACTCTAACAGTGCTTTATCTTGCTGTTCTCGAATCTTTAAGAGGTGACTCACGCGATGCTGCATGGTTTCACCAAAACCAATGACCATCGTAGCAATGGTGTACAAACCAAGGCTCTGTGCGATATCGAGGATACGAAACCAATCTGCACTTGGAATACGCGCTGGCGCAGCCTCGAGCCGTACTTCGTCCTCAAGAATTTCACCACCTGCCCCAGGCAAACCATCCAGACCTGCTTCTTTCATCATGCTGATGACCTCGAGCGCCCCAAGACCGGTAATCTGCTCGAGTCCCAGTATTTCTTCGGGGCTAAAGGCATCGAGTTTGATCCTTGGGTGGTTGGCTTTTAAGTACCGCAACATTTCTAAGTACCAGTCAAATGGCAATGCAGGATTCACGCCACCCTGCAACAAAATCCGTGTTCCGCCTATTGCCTCGAGTTCGGCGACTTTTTCTGAAATCTGTGCGTAAGAGAGCGTATAGGCATCCCCTTGGCGTGGGGTGCGGTAAAAAGCACAAAAGTTACAAGCCACTTTGCAAATGTTGGTGTAATTGATATTGCGATCTATAAGGTAAGTGACCGTATCAGGCTGGGTGCGCGCCAAACGCAACCGATGCGCCACGCTGGCAAGCTCGGGCAGAGGAGCTGAATACAGCAAAAGCAATTCTTGGGATGATAAACGTGTTCCAGATTGGGCTTTCTCGAGAACAGCCAATGCAGCTTTCATACTTAAATAGTGTAATTGTTCACGAGGGGTCAAGATGTACCACCCACTCTTGGCAACTGCTACATCTTGAGCCTGTTGTGCCAAAATTGGGCGAGTCTCGTCGCGTTTTACAACAAGGCAGCACAACTTCAGAGCAGCATCAACAAGGACTGCCCCGCATCTCGGTTTACGGTCTGTTGCGATTGCTGCTCTTCGAGCCGGCACACACATTTTGGGGCACGCTGGGGGCTTTTAAGCGCACGACAACACCCTAAAATGACTAAGCGCATCCTGCATGTATAAACTAATTGTCGAAGTTGAATTCCAATTTGAACTGGTTACTGTTGCTCTGACGCTGCAACTTGTACTCGAACTTCTGTTTTGCGTTCTTGTAATCAGCTTCGATTGCGGTACGATTATTCTTGATTTCGTACTTGGTACGCGTATAGCCTCGAGCCACAATTTCGCGGTGAAAATAGGCGTTAATCTGGTCAATGCTATCAAAACTCGAGAAAACAATCACGGTTCCGTCGTCGTCACCATCGATTTTAATGATTTGGCTCTTTGGGTAAGCGGGAATTTTTAGGCGCTTGTCGAGATTTACCCCACCCTGCGCAACAACCGATCCGACACTTGGTAGGGTGGAAGTTTGCACTGTTGCAAAGCAAGACGTGGTAACAAAAAACAAAACGGCGATGGCAATTATCTTCACAACAAGCAGGCTAACTGCCAAATATGAGTTGGGCATGATGTGCAAACACAATATCGCTCTATGTCGAGTACACCCACAGCTCAGAGCATCTCGAGGTAGCGTTCGAGTTCCCAATCGTGCACCGTAGAGGCATAGAGCTTCCACTCGGCGCGCTTGGCATTCAAAAAGTGGCTGTAGATATGGTCGCCCAAACTGTCGCGTACAACGCGGTCGGATTCGACTTCGTTGAGCGCTTCACGCAGGGTTGTGGGCAAGTTTTTCACTTTGTGCTTGCGCTTGTCGCGCACGCTCATATCGTAAATATTGCGCTGAATGGGTGGTGGTGGCTCGAGTTTTGCTTGAATACCATGCAAGCCTGCACCCAAAATGGCTGCAAAGGTCAAATAGGGATTGGCAGCAGGGTCGGGCATGCGCAACTCGGCGCGCGTACCCACACCGCGCCGCGCAGGTACACGAATCATTGCACTTCGATTCGAGGCACTCCAAGCAATCGTGGTGGGTGCTTCAAAACCAGGTACCAAACGTTTATAGCTATTCACAAGTGGATTGGTAACTGCAACCATGCCAGCGGCGTGCTCCAAGATTCCACCTATAAAAAATTGTGCGATTCTGGAGAGTTGAAACTGCCCCTTGGGGTCAAAAAAGGTATTTTGCTCGCCCTTAAACAAACTGACATGCAGGTGCATTCCCGAGCCAGGCATGCTGGCAAGAGGCTTGGGCATGAAAGTCGCATGCAAGTTATGCGCAAGCGCCACGCGCTTGACTACAAACTTAAAGGTGC
>JBKBVO010000005.1:0-27878 GCA_046289535.1 Deinococcales bacterium
GGTCGGAAACAATCGCGCCCGTGACGCTGTTTGGTCCCGCATTAGAAACGGTAACGGTATAGGTAACTTGTCCACCAGCTGGGGCTGTTGCGACACCATCCGTCTTGACAATACTCAAATCGGCTACGGGCTGCACTGGGGTAACATCGGTACCCGAGTTATTACCGTTGTTAGCAGGCGGTTCGTTACCACCAGAAACACTGGCGGTGTTGGTCACACTTGGAGCTGCAGCTGGACCGATATTGACTGGGAACTCAAAGACACTCGAGGCACCGCCAGCAATTGGGGTTGTACTAGTACAGGTAATCACATTGCTTGCTGCTGTACATGTCCAGTTCGCCGCATTCGCACCCGACAAAGTCAGGTTGGGTGGGCTATTTGGGACCGTAATCCCCGCTGGCAGGGTATCTGTAACTGTAATTGTTCCAGAGGTTGATACACTACCCGCCGCATTAGAAACGGTCAGACGGTAGTTGCCTGTTTGTCCAACCACAAATGCTGGGGCAATATCGGTCTTGGCGATAGTCAGATCCACTGGACTGCCGCTTGGAGTATTGGTATCGGTACTGGTGTTATTTCCTGGAGTTGGGTCGCCGAAGCCAGCCGGAACATTGACAGTAGCACTATTGACTAAGTTACCCGTTGCACCACTCGAGACAGTGGCATTCACCGTAAAGACCACACTGGCATCCGCGCCACTTGCAGCGAGTTGCTGCAAGGTCACACCTGGAGCAGTTGTAAATGCGGCAACAGTCGGAGCAACAGAAGGACATCCAACAGTACTGCCACCGAGGGTCTCGGCACAACTTACGCTATTGATGGTCAGGTTTGCACCAGGAGTGTCAAAAACTTGAGCGCCCGTAACAGCATCAGGTCCGTTGTTGGTCACGGTCACGGTATAGGTGACGGTCTGACCTGGGGTGTAGGTTCCACTGGCTGGAGTATCAGTTTTGACGATCTGTAGGTCGGTGCTATTAAGCGGCACAGTCACACTCGAGGTATCGGGCAGGGTATTTGCACCTTGATTGGTAGTGGTACCAATATTCGAGGCAATCACTTGGTCGGCGGTAGCGTTGGCTGGAACGACATAGGAGATGTTACAAGTGTAATTCGGTGTAGCACTGGCTGGTAGTGGGCTTGGAATACCCGATAGCGTAACCACACCAGTACCTGCATTGTAGGCACCCGCAGTGACGGGTGGGGTACAGGTCACGGTCGGGATGCTTGCACCAGTCAAACCACTCGGGAAGGTGATGCTCGAGGTCACACCCGCAGCTGGGCTAGGTCCGGCATTGCGGAAGGTAACAGTACCTGTGATGGTGTCGCCAGGAGCACGCGGTGTAGTGGTGACATTCACCACAGTGGTCACATCGGCTCGAGGGTCGGCATTGACTGGGGTGCTACCCGTGTTGTTGTTGTTGTAGTTCGGGCTTGGTTCGCCACCACCTTGCACTGTTGCCGTATTGGTGCTGTCTGGCGTTGCGCCTGTATCGGCTGCCGCACCAACATTGACTGGGATAGTAAAGACACTCGAGCCACCTGGCACAATCGCAGTAGTACTGGTACAAGTCACCACATTGCTTGCAGCAGTACAAGTCCAATTCGCAGCATTCGCTCCACCCTCAGTGATTGCGCCATCTGGAATGGTAATGCCAACTGGCAAGGTGTCAGTAACAGTGATGGTATTCGCACCTGTTGTGGTTCCGCCCTGGTTGGTGACTGTGAACTGGAAGGTTCCAGTTTGTCCAACAATGAACGGATTTGGGGTTGCACTCTTGGCAATCACCAGGTCGGGCACTGTTGGGATATTGGCTGGTGGTGTTCCGTTGCCATTCACTGTCGCCACATTGCTGATTTGTGTGATGTTCGCTGGCAATGGGCTATTCACTGTCACTTGGAAGGTCACGGTGATACTTCCACCTGCAGGCACAACCAATCCCGTACCTGTCACGGCTGTGACTGGTGTTCCTGTTGTCCCCACCGTTCCAGGTGCCGCAGAGGTGGTTGCCGCCGAACCTGCCACATAGCTGGTGTTGGCGGGGATGACATCATTGAAAGTTACTCCTGTTGCTGCAGTTCCGCCCGTGTTATTGATGGTCACCGTATAAGTCAAGGTTTCGCCAGCCTGAGCGAGTGTACCCGCATCTGCACTGTCTTGCACAGTCTTGGTTTGGTTCAGACTCGACGGTGTATTGATGGTAATGATTGCATTGTCAGAGTTTGCGCTTGTTCCGGCACCAACAGCCTCGGTCACTCCAGCAGGTGCAACAACGCTCGCAGTGTTGGTGATTCCAGTACCTGCAGTTGTTGCAGTACCGTTGATTGTCACAGTCACAAAGCTACCCGTTGTCGGCACAGTTGCGCCCGCATTAGTGGCGAGATTACCGAACGTAAGTGCGTTGAGACTCGTTTGAGTGGTTCCACTCGGTGCAGAACAGGTAGCTGCACCACTACCAACACAAGTCCAACCCGTAAGCGTGACGTTGCTTGGAATGTTGTCCGTGAAGGTTACACCACTAATTGGGGTAGCTGGTCCACGATTCCAAACCACAACGCTGTACTGCACGGCACTACCTTGTGTGTATGTCGCCGCACTCGAGACTTTATCTACTGCGAGATCGGCAACTCGCGCGTAGCCATCGGCAGTGGTGGTGCGGTTTGGAGTAGCAGCAGTCGGAGCCGCTACAGTTGCTTCTGGATCAGAGCCAACTGTTGTTAAATTGCCTGTGGTGGCGTTGGTACGCAATGCAGCAGGCAGGGTACTGTCTGTCACATCCACAGTGTAGGTTGTGGTACCCGAGAGCGGAACAATAGCACTCCAGTTACCTGAAGCATTGGTGGTGTAATTGATTGGCGATCCACCGCCATTGCGCGTTACCGCTACGGTCACGCCCGCCAGGGGAATATCTCCAGCATTGTTGGTACCACTGGCATCGTTATCTTGGAAGACATTGCCTGTAATCGTGCCAAATTGCAATGGGGTTGGGTCGTTGGTTCCACCCGCGCCGTTGTTATTGGTTGGGTCTGGATTGGTGCCATTATCGGAAACATCCGAAGCAATCGCTGCTCCGCCCGGAGTATTTGCAGCAGTAAAGGTTGCGCTATTGTTTTTAGTTGTTGCGGCATCGAAAGCAGCGACACTTGGGTAGGTCACGGTCGCAACAAATGCCACAGTACAACCTTGCCCAGCATTTAAAGTTTGGTTTCCAACCAACAGGTTGGTATTTGCGCCCGTACCCGTAAACGTACCACTCACGGCACATTGGGCTGCTGTAGCACCCCCTGTACCTGCAGTTGTTGGAGCGGTGACGCTGATACTCGAGGCACCTGGGAAGGTGGTGCTGAGGTTTTCAACCACCTGAACATTGGTGGCTGCGGCTGGACTCGAGGCAGGAACAGCAAAGCGCAAGGTGTAGGGCACAGTAAAGGAGAGCGCTCCTGTCATCTGCGCTGCGCCTGGTTCGATGGCTTTAGCAATGCCAAGGGTTGGAGCACTACCAGCGACCACACGAGTTGGTTCGGTTCCCGCCACGGTATCTTGGGGCTGCGGAATTGAACCACCTGGGGCATCTGCGTCGGTAGGGATACCACCGCCTGCGCCACCACCGGTCAATGGTGGTAAGCCAGTGCCACTACCGCGTGCTTGGTTATCAATATTACCCGTTGTAGCCGCATTGATTGTGGCTCGCAAGGTGGCTGTAATCGTATTTCCTGCCGTGAAGTTGGCAGTTGGGTTTAACAAGGTCGCATTGGCCGCCAAACCAGTATATGCGGCATTTGCGGTTGCACCAGTCACATTCAGGCTACTAGGCACGTAGGTAACCTGGCTTGGCAGAATATCGGTAATCTGGAAATTTGGAATGGCTGGAGCACCTGCAGGCAAGGTATAGGTAATTGTATAGGTCAGGGTATCGCCTGCACTTGGACCGACTACACCTGTATCGGTGGTGAGCGCAACGCTCTTGGTTGGCTCGAGTACGACCAACACAGCCGGAGCTGGAGCTGGGGCATCCAACGCAACAGCATTGGCACCCGCAAAGGGCACAGCACTACCTGTAGTGTCGTAGTTGGTATTGTTGTACACGCCCGGTGTTGGAGCGGTTACATTCACCGAAAAAGTACAGCTTCCATTTGCCGGTATAGTGCCACCTGTCAGACTGAGGCTTGCAGCACCTGCAACAGGCAACCCACCGCTAAAGTTACAAGTGGTATTGACAATATTGGGAGCTGGTGCAACCACCATTGCGCCTGGCGTGGTTGGGAAGGTATCGGTTAGGGTCGCCGCGGTGATTGGCACAGCATTGGGATTGGTGATGGTAAAGGTCAGTGTGCTGACACCGTTACGGTTGATATACACAGGGTTAAAGGATTTGGTAATAGTTGGGTTAATCAGTGTTGCAGTGCGATTGTTTTCAGCAACACCCCCAGCCACACCTGAATCTACAGGGGGTTGCGTTGGCGAACCTGCCCCACCGTTATTCGCGGTATTTGGGTCAGCAGTACTCGAGGTTGCAGACACAACATTGATAAGTTGTGCATGGGCGGTAACCCCAAATCCTCCCACAAATAACAATGCCGCCATAAAGACGCGCACCGCGCTTTTGGCTGCCTTGTTTTTTGACCGAATGCTTTTCATATTCTGCTTTTCCCCTTCCCTACCAAGTTCTCGCTTATCTCTGATCATTACCCCTCCCTGCTCGTGTTTCCTATTTTGTTTTCGCTGCCAGACGCTCGGCTCGACTCGAGTCGAGCGAAACGATGTAAGTTGTATGCCTTGACTCGAGTTCATATCTCTCCTACGGTGCAGTCACCACAACCGTGAACGTCTGGCTCGCTCCGTTCGCCAGACTCGCTAATGCTGGCGTTGTTGTACTATTCCACGTCACTACCCCTGCCGTTTGAGTCCCTCCATTACTTGCACTTTGGAATGTCGTTCCCGCAGGCAAAGTATCCGTCACCACCACATTACTCGCAGTCGCTGGACCATTGTTCCTTACCGTCACCGTATACGTAATCGTTCCACCACTGTTCACAGCCGCACTTGGTTGTGATTTCGTCACCACCAAGTCCGCTTGTGGTGCTTGTGGTGTGACTTGTGTCGGTTCTCCTGTCGCTGCAGTATCGTTCGGTTGTGGTAGGGCGCTTGCTGGTGTCCCAAATGGCGTTGCGTCTGCGTCCGAGAGCAGACCTCCGCCTGTACCATTCCCAGTAACTGCAGGCAATCCCGTTCCGCTTGCGCGAGCCGTGTTATTAAACGGTGTTCCATTCACTGCCGTATTGTTAATCGTCGCATTTATCGTCGCAGTGATTGTTCCCCCCGCTTGCAGGGTCACAGGAGTGCTCAGCAAGGTCGCACTAGTCGACGTCGTGGCTAGTCCCGTATAACCAGCATTGGCTGTGCCCGTTTGCGCTGGTGTTCCTCCGCTTGGGGTCACAACCAGACTCGAGCCAACGTAAGTTACTTGGCTAGGCAAGACATCGAAGATTTGGAAGTTGGCTACAGTCGGTGCTCCTGCAGGTAGAGTGTAGATAATTTGATACTGCACTGTATCCCCAACGCTTGGTGCACCAGAAGTATCCGCGTCGGTCAGCAGTTTGACCCGTTTCGTTGGTTCGAGCACCACCAACGGCGCAGAAGCGCTTGGTGCTGCCCCAGCATTCGTATTTAAACCATTTGGATTTGTACCAGCAGGAATCGTGTTGGTGTACAGACCCACTGCACTCGAGGTGACATTGACCGTGATTATGCACCCGCCCGCCGGTATTTGGCTCCCGCTCGGGTAAGTCACACTCGTTGCCGTATTCGTTGCCGTTCCGGGGCAGGTATCGCTCAAGTTCGCCGGACTTGCCACCACCACCCCGCTTGGTAGGTTGTCCACCAGGGCTTGCGTCAAGGTAATCGCTGTGCTGTTTGGATTCCCTAAGTTAATCGTCAGCACCGAGGTCTGACCGGGGGCAATATGCGTTGGCGCAATGGTCTTTGTCAGCGTTGGCGCAGCAAGAATCGTAACATCATCGTTATTGCTTGAGGCAGCCACGTATTGCGCTGGTGTAGTGCTTGGCAAACCAGTAATCGGATCGGTAAAGTTGGCTGTCGCTGGGTTCTGGTAGGTACCAGCTGCTGCACCGTTCGTATTTACCGTGAAGGTCAGAGTCACACTACCACCACCGGGAATGGTGAAGTTGTTGGCGCTCGGAGCACCGGTCGCACCAAAGGTAACCGTGCTTGTACCCGTACCAGCGATGGTCGTTCCCGTACTACCATCCCCTTTAGTCGCGCCACCAGCGTACACAACCGTAGCACTCCCTCCCGCAAAAGTGAACGGTGCAGGCAGGGCATCCACAACGTTCACCCCAGTGGCAGTGGGGCGTCCCGCCGCATTGGAGATTGTCACGCTGTACTGTACCGTTGTTGTACCAGCAGGGAAGGTATTCCCCCCTGTAGAGCTAGGTAGACTATTTTTTGTGACTGTCAGAGCTGGCGCACAGTCGCTTGGAGGGGGGACTTGGGTGTTGTTGAAGACAATCGTACCCGTTGCACCAGCACCAGCGCCAGCACCCATGCTATTGGAAATAGGTGGCGTTCCAGCATTGTTATCTGGATCTTGGTAGTTGCGTCCTGCAACACCACCCGCCACAAAAAGCGTTGCGCCAGTCGCACCGCTTGGCAAGAGCACTGCACCACCGCCGCCCGCACCGCCACCACCTTGGGTTTCACCGTTGCGCAACGGGACACCAGTATCTCCGCCGTTCCCACCACGCGCGTTGATGGTTAAACCCGCCAAACTTGTAGTCCCCGTAAAAACCACAACTGCGCCACCCGCACCACCACCACCGGCGCCATCGCGCCCACCGGGCAAACCATCTTGACCATTCACATTGATAGTAATTGGGTTAACAAGCGAAAGATTTTGAGCGCGAATAAACACCGCCGCACCACCGTTACCACCGCTACCTTGGGCCACTGTCGGGTTATCGCTCTGATTGTTACCGTCACCCGCACCACCACCACCACCCATGGTCAGACGATTGTTGGGATTTTGGAACTCGGCAATCGCGAGCGATCGCCCAGGACGACCACCAACAAAACGTGTGCCATCACCGTTACAAGAGAACCATGGCGTACCCGCAGGCGACACTGTCGCACTTTCGTTCACACATGAGGGGGAATTGTTTACATTACGATAAAAACCGAAGCTGTGTGCGCCCTGACCACCCGTACCAACATTTGAACCACCGCCGCCACCCGAGTTGTGCGCCGAGCCACCACCACCTGCGTTGCCGGGAGCACCTCGAGAACGGGTTCCACCATTTGCATTGCCCGGATAGCCCAAATCGCCACCTGTCAAGCCCGCAGGCACGCCATTGGTGGCTCCAGAAGCACCAGCTCCCGGTGTGATAAGAGTGCGTCCATTCGCAGTGATAGTGACAGGCGCACCGACCGCACCGCGCACGAGGTCTGGTGTACCACCGATACCCTCACCCTTGCGCGCACCCTGTGCAACAGTATTGTTGTTTGGATCAGTGATGTAGTCCGAACTCGAGGGATTACCCGCGCCACTGAAACCCACAGCCCCGCCACCGCCACGAAAGCCCGCTCCGTTGCCATTGATGGTCGCACCGCCGCCCGGCGCCGAGAGTGTACCTGCCACATCGAAAACCACAATGCCGCCCGTAAAACCGTTCCAAGGCAAAACATTGACTGTAGCTGGCAAGGCTAGGTTACTGTTCTGCGCCACACGAATCACTTGGTAGCGACGACGCGGTGTGGTCGGTGTTGCATCTGCGGTGGTGTAGGTATTAACCAAAGGCGCACTGAAGGTCAGGGTTCCACCCGTGGTGGGGACTGAGTTCGTGACTTGGGCAAATTCGTATTTGCCCGCCTGACGCAAGTCTGTCCAGCCGCTGCCGTTGTAGTTTGTTGCTGTTTGCGTGTTCGGAGAAGTGCCGTCACCAATACCATCGCCGTAGCGATTATTGTTCTCAATATTGAAAACCGCGTCTTGAACCTGCCAAATAAAGGCTAGGTCACCGGGCTGAAAAGCCGTGTTTGACATAAAAAAGCCGGGTTCCACCGCGCGCGCCGAACCGACAGTCAAAGAATTGGGGGTTGCTGTACCTGCACCACCAGTGCCGGTACCAGGGTAGTAGGCATTTCCAACGGGCGTGGTGCCACCACTGCCGGGCAAAGCGCAGACCTGTGCCAGAGATACACCCGAATACATCAGCACCATTATGAAAAAAACAATTATTCGGCCTACAGAACCGATTCCATACTGCCTATCTATTTTCATTACTCCCCCTCGAGCCTTCATTTGCAAACCCACAACCCTGCAAGGTCTTACTATCCACTGTTAAAAATTCCACAATACGCCACCAAGCTAACACAGACTACCCCCACGATTCAACTACGTTTAGCACCATGTACGCATTTGTTTTCATGATACACACGGGTATATAACAGCTTTCTTACAATCCGCGACTCAAAACCTGCTCCGCGCAGCGAAGCCTGCCTGCGCCAAGGTTTGGCGTGCCAAAACCGCCTCCTCGAGCGTTGCGAAACCAAGGCGCATCGAACCGCCTTGCTCACGATTGGTTAACACTTCTACATCTTTGATATTCAGGTTCACACCCCCAAGTAGGGTAGCCACTCGAGCAAACTCTCCGGGTCTATCTGTCAGGGCGACAACAACATCGTACAAAACCGGTAACAGCGAACGCTTGACTACAGGTAGGCTATCGCGCGTGCGCTTACCCTCGAGCGCTGCTTCTAAAAGCATTTCGGGTGCAAAAAGCATTGCTTCTAAGCTCTCGAGTTCGGCACGGTAACGCGACAAGGCTTCACGCAGTGCAGCACGGTTTTCCACAACCATATCGCGGCTCATGGTGGGGTCCCCCGAAGCTACCCTGGTCAGGTCACGAAAACCACCCGCAGCAAGAAGTGCCAAACCATCACGGTCTTCGTGTCGTGCTACTAAGCGGGTCAATGCCAAAGCGGATAAATACGGTAAATGAGAGACCATTGCCACCAACCTATCGTGTGCCCTGGCATCCAAGACCACTGGCTTTGCCCCAAGCAACTCGACGAATTGTCGCACCTTGGCAAGCGCCGTGTCACTAGACTCTTGGCTAGGGGTCAAAACCCAGATGGCATTTTGCAAAAGTGCTGCACTGGCGTTTTTCACCCCGCCTTTTTCCGAGCCAGCCATCGGATGTCCCGCCACAAACCGCTGTTTGTATTCGAGGGGCAGTTCTATCAAACTCTCGAGCAACGCACCCTTCACGCTTCCGACATCGGTAAAAATAGTATTTTGCCCTGCGAATTGGGCAATTTCTCGAGCCAGTTTAGGCAATACACGCACGGGTACCGCTAAAACCACCAAATCGGCATTCTTGAGCCACGCACCCAACTGAAGTTCGGCACGGTCAATCACGCCCATGCCCAAGGCTTCAGACAAAACACTTGGCTCGAGATCGTAGCCAATAATTTCTTGGGCTAGAAAACGCTCACGCAAACCAAGCGCCACCGAACCACCGATCAAACCAAGCCCTGCAATGACCACGGTGCCAAATATTGGATTGGGCGTTTGCATAGCTTTTCTCTACTCCTATTGCAAAAAGCCCCCACCTTTTGCACTGAACCAGGAGTCTTACATACCTTGAGGCTAAAAAGCAATTGACATAACAACAAAGAGGCGCGTATTATCTGTGCCGCTTGAGCCGGGGTGGCGGAATGGTAGACGCCGCAGACTTAAAATCTGTTGTCCTCACGGGCGTGCGGGTTCGAGTCCCGCCCTCGGCACCAAGCATGGCGTTCACGCGCTACCTGTGTGGCTATGTAGCTCAGCTGGTTAGAGCACACGACTCATAATCGTGGGGTCGTCGGTTCAAGTCCGACCATAGCCACCATTTTGTAACGTTTCTCCTCGAGTGACACCCTGCGATAAATATCCGTTGTGATTGAGATTTTGGTATGACTTAAAACCTTAGAGACGATTTCCATGGGTACATTAGCTTGAAGCAGCAACGTCGCCGCCGTGTGGCGAAGGTCGTGAACCCTGAGTCTTGGCAGGGCTACACCAGATTCAATCAGCGATCTAAGCGAGTCTCGATATGCTTCTAGAACGCTCTCAAATGATTGCACTGACGATGGTATCCCTTGTGAATCGCTTTTGGGGTCAGACCATCCAAAATATTCTTCAGCGTCTTGCGAAGTGTCGCAGGATAAATCAACCGACCAAATTCGGTAGCAAAGACAAATTCCGGAGTCTTGTCAAACCTTTCTGGCTCGTTGACGCTCGAGTTACTGATGTACACAAATACTGGACTGAGCCGATATGCTTTAAGACATAACTCAGTTCTTGTCGGTACATTTTAGAGGTATTTGGACAAACATCCAAACCCTCGAGCCATTGCTGGGCAAAATCAACCACAGTCAATTTATCTGAGTCTGGCAATTTACTGGCTTGTTTTGCTACTGTTAGTCCGGGGCAAGTATTATTGTAAGGGCTTGTGATTAGGGCGTTTACATACCCAGTCAGTCGTGCCAGATTCATAGCTGAGCCTCCTGTGCGTTCAGGAAGCTCTATTTTACACTGGTTTTAGCTACTGCGTAACTTCAGTAATAAAAACCCGCCAAATGGCGGGTTTTTTGTTTGGGGTGTGCAGATTTAGCGGTTATACAGCCCCGTGAGGTTAAGTACAAGAGCGCCACCACCGGTGTATGTTGCTGTCAAGCGCAAGGCGAAGCTGCTCGAGAGGTCGTAGCGCAGCCCTGCGTATGCACCGTCCCAAAAGAAGCTGCTGTCAACACCAAAACTCGTACCCGCAAAGAGGGTCAGCATCTCGGTCGCAAAGAAGTCGAATTCGCCGTATACACCAAGCCCTTTCCAGCCAAACGCTGGCGCAATGCCCAAACCAGTATACGCACCGAACAAAACGGCAAATTTATCACTGATAGAATAGCCCGCATCTATATCAACGTTAAAGTCAAGATAGAAACCACCAACCAGACCAACATCCAGTTTAGGGGTAATATCAACAAACAATCGATCATTAGAAACAGCGCTATAGATGGCATAGGCGCGCAAGGCAAGCGAACTGGTGTTGGTCACACCAATGCCATTGAGAGTATAAAACAAACGCCCACCAACAGTCAGATTCTCTGCGACCTGAGAAGAAACGAGAGCGAACAGCTCAACTGTCGAAGGTGTGGCTGGGCTTGGTGTAAGATTAAGGTAGTAGTTCCCACCCACAAGCAAATTAACATTGCTGCCGAGCTTGGTTGCGTAGCTCACAAACCAGCTTTTGTGCTGAAACTACCTACAGCTGGCACATATGTCAGACCCAATTCGCCACCCAGTTGTGCAGAGGCAGGGCTAGCGATGGCAATACTGGCTGCCAAAACGGTTAAGGTTTTTACAAATTTATTCATCTTTGGAATATTTCCTCCGCGCGGTATAAAAACACACTTTTTTTTCATCTGCCAGTACCCCTTAGTGCTCCGCAAGCCACCGACTAAAGGTATTAGCGAAAAATAACTTGTCAAAAACAGTCTTTTTGTCCACTGGCTATTATTTTTAGACTTGAGTTTATATAAATTGCTATTCAAGCTAACTCGAGCAATGCAAATGCCCCGACATCAAACAAACCACGTTCGGTAATTTTCAGGCTTGGAATCACGGTGAGCGCCAAAAATGCCAAAGTCACAATCGGGTGGGGCAGGGTACAACCTAAACCCTTCACGACAGCCTCGAGATGGCGCTGCTGTTCGACCACCGCTTTGGCGGGCGCATCAGACATCAAACCCGCCACAGGTAACTCGAGCAGCGCCAATACTTGCCCATCGGCGACCACCACCACACCGCCTTGGATTTGCCCTAGTTGGCGAATTGCAAGTTCCATGTCCGCATCGGACACACCCGCACAAATGATGTTATGGGCATCGTGGGCGATACTCTGG
Organism: Deinococcales bacterium; assembly: GCA_046289535.1. GTDB lineage: Bacteria > Deinococcota > Deinococci > Deinococcales > JAAFIG01 > JAAFIG01. Next base: position 11,963 of record JBKBVO010000005.1, read on the forward strand.
GCAATTGCGCCACGTTTGAGTCCAATGCCTTTGGCAAAGCCCACCCCTGTTTTGCCCTGCCCTGAATGACGCTCGACTACTGCCAGTTTGACTAAATCGAGTTCCGGATTAGCAGCGCCAATCCGTTGCGGCGGCAGTTTTTCGGTGCGGATTTGCAGCGGGTCTACACCGATAATTGGCTGTAGTTTTGGCACTGTTTTGAGCTGAATTTCTTTGGGCAAATGCACGCTCTGTCTGGCTTTTTGCGGGAAATCAAAGGCTGTGCTCACAGCAAGTAAATTTCCTTCTTTTGCCACCATCTGCCCCGAACGCCAAACCACTTGAGCATTGGCTGTCTCGAGCGAATCCCAGAGCACCAAATCGGCAAGCTGCCCTGCCGCCACCGCACCGCGCTGTGGAATGCGCCAATATTCGGCGGGCGCAAGGGTGAGCATGCGCAGCGCATACACGGGTGGGATACCGCAGGCAATCGCTTTTTTGAGCAGGCGGTCGCAGTGCCCCTGCTCGAGCAGCTCGGCAGCGTCGGCATCGTCTGTGACCAGCATTGCGCGTGGCGGTTTAAGGCGCGCAATCAGTGGTGCGAGCGCCTCGAGATTGCGTGCCGCACTGCCATCACGCACCATCAACCACGTGCCAGAGCGCAGCCGCTCGAGCGCTTCGCTTTCGCTCACCGTCTCGTGGTCGGATTCCAAGCCCGCTGCAACATAGGCTTGCCACGCTGCACCGCACACACCCGGTGCATGACCATCTTGGCGTTTGTTGTGCGCGACCTCGAGTATTGCCCAAACCTCGGGCGCGAGGCTCAAAACACCGGGGTAGTTCATCATTTCTGCCAAGCCCAATACTCCGGGCAGCTCGAGTGCGCGCTCGAGGTCGGCAGCAGCCAAGCGCGCCCCTGCAGCCTCGAACGGGCTAGCAGGTACACAGGAAGGCGCGCTCAACCAGACCGAGAGCGGGGTTTGCGCACCTGCCTCGAGCATCACACGGATACCATCCAGACCAATTACATTGGCGATTTCGTGCGGCTCGGCAACCACTCCTACGGTACCACGTGGCAGCACCACCTCGGCGAAGCGGCGTGGGGTCAAAAGCGAACTCTCGATGTGGATGTGTGCGTCTATCAGACCCGGGGTGAGCACCATCCCCGCCGCATCGAAGGTCTCGAGCGCGGGCAGGCGCGCGCCCACACGCGCAATCAACCCATCGGCAATTGCGACGTTGCCTACAAAGGTTGTCAGGGTGTGCACATCCGCTATCAGGGCATCGTGGATGAGCAGGTCTGCAGGCTCGAGACCCTGCGCCACGCGCACCAAACGCTGACGGGTGGCAATGCTGCTTGGTTGGTCAGAAGCGAGTAACGGCATGGAACAGTATAGCCTATGATTCTCGTGACTAGCTTTGAGCGCTGGCGCGTCGCAGAGCCAAAAATAAAAGTACGCCTTCGAGGCTATTTATTCACACCGACTAGCATCTGCTCGAGAGCGTCTTTGACCCCTTCACCCGAAAACAAAAAAATCTCGAGACGATTGCTATAGAGAAGTGTACCAAAGAAAAGAGTAGCCCCGCAAACCAGTCCAAGCCTAAAAACTTGTTAAGTTGGGGCATGATAGACTCTTTTGTTGGCAATACCCCGATTTTGCGTCTCGAGCGTATCGTAGCGCCAAACAGCGCCGAGGTTTGGGTCAAGCTCGAGGGACAGAACCCTGGCGGCAGCATCAAAGACCGCACTGCACTGGCAATGGTGCTGGATGCCGAGGCAAGGGGTATCTTAAAAAAAGGGGGTACGATTGTCGAACCAACTTCGGGCAATACGGGTATTGGGCTGGCGCAAGTTGCGGCAGCAAGGGGCTACAAACTGATTCTCACCCTACCCGCACAAATGTCCGAGGAACGCAAACGCACTCTGCGCGCTTACGGTGCAGAATTGGTGCTGACCGACCCTGCGCGGCGTATGCTGGCGGCAATCGAAGAAGCCGAACGCATTGTCGCTAGTACCCCTGGCGCATGGATGCCAAACCAATTTGAGAACCCTGCCAACCCGATGGTGCACTACCAAAGCACCGGTCCAGAAATTTGGCAGCAAATGCAGGGGCGTATAGATGCCTTTTTATACGGCTCTGGAACAGGCGGTACAATTAGCGGCGTGGGCAGATTCTTAAAAGAACAAAACCCCAACATAGAAATTATTGCCCTCGAGCCACAGCGTAGCAATGTGCTCAGCGGCGGCGTGCGCGGCGAGCACAAATTTCAGGGTATGGGACCTGGGTTTATACCCAAAAACCTGGATCGAAGCGTTATAGACCGCGTTTTAACTGTGCTCGAGGAAGATGCTTTTCCATTTGCGCGGCGCTTGGCAAGCGAAGAAGGATTATTTGTGGGCATGAGCGCAGGCGGGATGATTTACAGCGCTGTGCAAGTAGCAAAAGAACTCGGTGCAGGCAAGCGAATTGTCACGATTGCCTGCGACACTGGAGCGCGGTATTTAAGCACTGAGTTATTTGCCTAGAAATACTCGCCAGATGGTTGCCCCCAAGGCTGATTGCTGGCAATACCTAAACTATAGACAACATCCCAACCATTGGTATTGTTGCCTGTATATTGGGCTGTGATTTCGTTCCAGCCATTTTTGAGACTGAGGTTGTTATAACTAAAAACACCCTTAGAGCCACTGGTGCCAATGGTACAGCTACCATTGATGACCACATCTTTGTCCACAAACCAACGAAAGCGTTGAATCGAAACCTGTCCAGCACCTGATTTAATATTATCGCTTTGCGATAAATAACCACCATTTGGCAGCCGAGCTTCAAAGTAATTGTACTTGGCATTATTTGGCAAAATGCTGATTGTACCTGTACCAGTGTTACAGTTGCCAATTTCTGACAAATTAAAAAGCCCAAAGCCACTCGAGGGCAATGTCACACTAAATGTGCCATTGGCAGCAATTGTGCCTGCATCAGCAAAAAATGGCGCTGCTCTCACTTCGATCTTACCAGCCGCACCTGTATAACCTACCAAGGTACCCGTAATCGTTGGGTTTAATCCCAAAAATGGCGATGTATTTGGCGGCGGTGTCACCGAACCGCTCGGACAAGCTACCAGTGCAACACTTAAAGCAACAATTAATGCAACTCGAGAATTCATAACACCTCCAAGTTGCATTGTAAAAACCGAGCGTCTCAGTTGCGTCTCAGGGTTTGGGGTGGCAATACAATTCGCCTTGGTGTTGTGTCGCCTCGAGCATCAGCTCAACAGAAAATAAACCACGACGCACCAGCTCGCCTATCAAGGCAGAACCGCCTGTGGCTTCTGTCGGAATCAGATAGCTTTCCTGACGCTGATTGGTGAAAATATATAATTCGTCCTGCTCGAGAAATCCGCCAGCTTTAAAGCAGGTGCGGATAATATCGTGCCAATAAAAATAATCCGACCAGGGCTTCTGTCCAAGCGGAGAAACACGACGGTGCACTGCCATTTCGTCAAATTCGACGATGTACCAATCCATAGGCTAGTGTACACTACAGCCATGCGAACTCGTGCCGATTTAGAGCGCATTGAAGCTGATAGCCTCGCGCCTTATGCCGTACAGGCTGCCCAGAGCAAAGGGCGCTTGTTTAGCGAACCCGAAAGTGCCTTTCGCACCGCTTTCCAAAAAGACCGCGACCGCGTGATTCACACCAGCGCTTTTCGGCGGCTCGAGTACAAAACCCAAGTTTTTACCAACACCCAAGGTGATTACTACCGAACCCGTTTAACGCATACACTCGAGGTAGCTCAAGTTGGGCGCACTATAGCGCGGGCGCTCGGGGTCAACGAAGACCTAACCGAAACCATTGCACTTTCGCACGACCTTGGGCATCCGCCTTTTGGTCATGCGGGCGAAAAAATTTTAGATGCCCTACTCGAGCAATACGGCGGCTTTGACCACAACAAGCAGTCTTTTCGTGTGGTCACTAAACTCGAGAAACGCTATCAGGATTTTGAGGGCTTAAACCTCGCTTGGGAAACCTTAGAGGGCATCGTCAAACATGAAACCGAATACGATGTTTCTGATGCAAAAGATTTTGAACCCACATGGCGAGCCTCGCTCGAAGCACAAATCGCTAACCTTGCAGACGAAACCGCCTACAATGCTCACGACCTCGATGACGGCTTGCGTTCGGGCTTACTCGAGCCTCGAGCCTTAGTGGACGTTGCCATTTGGCGCAAATTCACGAGCGAGTTGGGGTTTAATCCAGAGTATGTTTCTGAATTCGAGCGGCGGGTTTTAATTCGTGAGCTTTTAGGCTGGGTGATTAGCGATATTGTCCAGACCAGCAACCAGAATTTGGTAGGAATTCATAGCCTCAAAGATGTCCGAAGTGCCCAAAAGCCACTTATTGCCCACAGCGAAGAAGCTCGCAACATGCTAGGTGAACTCAAAAAATTCCTCTATCAGAATTTTTACTACCACTACCGCGTGATGCGCCAAGTGCACAAAGCCGAACATATTTTAACCAGTTTGTATAAAGCCTTCACCAGCCGTCCGAATATGATGCCCAATAGTCATCAGGCTCGAGTTGAAAAAGTGGGACTTGAGCGAGCCGTTTGCGATTACCTAGCGGGCATGACCGATCGGTTTGCAATGGATGAGTTTAACAAGCTGTTCGAGCCATTTGAGCGGACATAATCTTAGGAATGTTAGAATCCCAAAGCTGTGGAAACTCCCTTCTCGAGCCTGGCTTTTGTCTATGACGCAATTTTTGCCGATGTAGAATACGATCACTGGTGCGAATTTACACTGAGTACTCTTACAGCGCTTGGGTGGCAAATACCAAACACCAATATTCTCGATTTAGCCTGTGGTACAGGCAATAGTTTGGCACCCTATGTGCAACGTGGTTTTAGCGTAGTGGGCGCAGATAAAAGCAAGGACATGCTCGAGGTGGCTAGGCAAAAATTTCCGAATTTAGAATTTGTACAGCAAGGTTTTCTCGAGCTAGACCTACCCGAGCGCTTTGGGCTGGTGCTTTGTGTATTTGATAGCCTCAACAATCTGCTGGATATAACCGAACTAGAGGCGTGTTTTAAGCGCATTAAAACGCAACTTTTACCAAATGGGGCTTTTGTTTTTGACTGCAATACCCCACTTGGCGTGACCGACCTCTGGGACGATAATGAATTTGTAGGCGATGTAGCGCTAAAAAATGGCGCAGCACATTTTCATTGGACACACCAAGCCGTTGGCACAAACCTTGGCGAGGTCTCTGCTCATATCTGGCTGATGGATTATACGGGCGCATTGCAACGAGAATTTACCGAAGTGCACCTCGAGCGCGGCTATACCCGCGAAGAAGTCAGAGCAGCCTTATCTGGTGCAGGTTTTCTCGAGATTGTGCTGCTCGAGTACCCCGATGGCGCACCAATCCAAGAAGATACACCGCGTTTTTGGGGCTTTGCTCGCTAACTTAAAAATCACTCAGAAGCAAAATTTACACTGCCAAGAGGAATGCCTCTCTATTGGCGCGCTGCATTTTATTACCTCGCATTTTGGGCTTCGATTGGCGCCTTTGCGGGCTTCATTGGTGTGCGTTGGATAGAACTCGGCATTTCTCCTGCACAGTTGGGCATACTTGCCATTTTTGGACCAATCGCGGGTTTATCGCTTGCGCCAATTCTCTCGAGAATTGCCGACTCGAGAGCAGTACACCGCGAGATTTTGGCTTTTAGCTTGGTTTTTATGGGTATAACCATGATGGCTGGCGTTTTGGTGCGCGATTTTTTAGGGGCGCTGATTTTCTCGGTCTTGATTGCTGTGGTGGCATGTGGGGTTGGTCCGATTGGTGATGGATTGATTGCACGAATGGCAAGTACCAATGGTTTACAGTATGGGCGTATGCGCTTGTGGGGCAGCTTTTCTTTTGCCGCAACCAGCGCCTTATTTGGGTTTATTTACAGCCGTACAGGGTATCTGCCCATGTTTGTTGTATGTGGACTAGGTTTAATCGCGACTGCGCCGCTTGCTCGTCAACTCGAGCCAAGCCAAGACATCGCCCTCGAGCCGAGCCAAGACATCGCCCTCGAGCCGAGCCAAAACGCACAAGCCACCAAACCACTCGAGCAAGCACCCGAACAAGTAGTTTTTGATGCGGGTCTATTGGTGATTTTGCTGGTGAATTTGCTGATTGGCTTAGGACTTGGTTTCGTAAGTCCCTACTATGGTGTACGAATAGACCAATTGGGTGGTGGTGCAGCACAAATCGGGCTGTTTTACGCCATTATTGCTTTTTCTGAACTACCAACCATGCAGTTTGAAAAACGTATTGCCAAACGTATCGGCGATGCTGGAGTGCTGCTGACTGCAGCCTGTTTGTATACGCTGGCACACCTGTGCTATACCCTAGCACCCAATGCCGCTTGGATGATTGCCGCGGGCAGTTTGCAGGGGATGGCATTCGGTTTATTTTTTGTAGGCAGTGTGCGGATGGTAGACGCTCGAGCAGGAAGGCTTATTAGCACTCTTCAAGTCTGGCGCAATGCGATGCTCGGCGGGGTTGCACCCTTGGTCGGCGCAGGGGTAGGAGGCTGGCTCAGTGGGACGGTGAACATTCAAGCGGTGTTCTGGTTGACCACAGTAACAATGCTGGTCTCGAGTATAGCGATTTACGCTACACGCAAACGGCTGTAGACTCAGGCTTGAACAAACCCAAATAAGCCGCTACACCAACTCATATGAGCATCAAAGCGACAGCCCACCAATTGGTCGAAAACCTTGCGGAAGACAGCACATGGGAAGACCCGATGTATCAGATTTATGTGCGCGAAGTCGTTGAACAAGGACTCGAGGATAGCCGCAATGACCGCGTTCACCCAAGTGCTGCCATTCGTGAACATTTTGGTCTTGCCAAACCATGACCGTTCATTGGACAGATATTGCCAAGCAGCACCTACAAAACATTTATGACCATATCGAACCTCAAAGCGAATTGTACGCACAACGATTGGTTAATAAATTACGTGTCGATGGACTGGGCGATTTTCCAGAAATGGGGCGTGCAGTGCCTGAATACGAAGATCCAAATGTTCGGGAGTTGCTGGTTTCGCCTTACCGCATTACTTATGTTTTGCAAAAAACAGATAATTGGTGTAATTCACGCAGCTCGAAATCGTTAGCCAGACTTTTGAAATGGCGATAGTTGATCACTTCTAAACCTTATAGCCCCACCACTCGGGAACCTTTTTGTACCCTCCAACATCTGACTGGTTGTAAGCACCCATTTTGGAGGAGACATGAACCCGTATAATCCCAAAGAGTATCGTTTTGAGGATGCAGCCCACCTGCTCAGGCGTGCAGGTTTTGGCGGTACGATCGAAGAAATCGAGAATCTGCGCCGCCTTGGTCCGAGTTTGGCAGTGGAGAAGCTCTTGTCTTTTTCGAGTTTCGATGGCACTGAACGCAACCCGCATAACCTAGATGAACAATTTGAAGCCGCCAGAGAAGCAGGCAGACCGCCCAACCAACAAGTTGTCAGTACCATTCCGGTTGCCCAGGCGTGGTGGCTGTATAAAATGCGCCTCAGCCGTGAGCCGCTCAAAGAAAAACTGACGCTGTTTTGGCATGGTCATTTTGTCAGTGGTCTGGACAAGGTGCGCCACGGCTTCATGCTCAAAAACCAAAACGAACTTTTTCGGCGTTTGGGTATGGGTAAATTTCAAACTCTTGCCCTCGAGGTCGCCAAAGACCCAGCCATGCTGCGCTACCTCGACAACAACGTGAACACCAAGAAAAAGCCTAATGAAAATTTTGCTCGAGAACTGATGGAACTTTTTACCATGGGTGTACATGGTGGCTACACCGAAAAAGACATCCAAGAAGCAGCAAGGGCATTTACGGGTTGGACATTTAATTTTCGCAATAATGGCGAACCCGCTCAACTCAAGAACCCAACTTTTGTCTTTAATCAGCGCGAACACGATACAGGCAGTAAAACTGTCCTGGGACACACAGGCAATCTTAAGGGCGAAGACGTAGTAGAAATCACCTGTAAGCACCCAAGCACCCCTAAATTTATCATCACCAAACTCTGGAACTTTTTTGTTTCGCCAACAATCTCGGACGGTACCCTTGCAGACCTGACCAAGCTTTGGCAACAGACCGATGGCAACATTCGCGACATTCTGCGCGAGATTTTTAGCAGTGCCGAGTTCTATGCCCCAGAGAACCGCTATGCCCTGATTAAAACCCCACTCGAGTTGGTGATTGGTTCACTGCGTGCTATCAAAGCCGAACTCGAGCCACAGCATGACTACGGATTGATTGGCATCCTTGGACGCATGGCGCAAATCCCGTTGTTTCCACCCGATGTTTCGGGTTGGGATGGAGATTTAGATTGGATTGCCGACACCACCATGCTCAACCGCCTGCAATACATGGCAACTCTGAATAGTGGCAGCTTACCTGCCCAAGCCCGCAATCGCAACGCTGGTTTGCAGGGTTCAGGGACTCGCAAATTGCTCAGTCTCGAGTGGAAAAAGGGAGCTAGTTTGCGCGAAACCATAGATATAGTGGGTAAAACCCACCTCGGCACCGTACCAACGGGCAGCCTGCGCCAGGCATTAGAAACCTTTGCCAAAGGGCGCAATAGTGCTGAGGTAGCAAAAGGGCTGGCTTACTTGGTGATGATTTCCCCGCAGTATCACTTGAATTAACTTAATCGTAGCGGCGATACACACATTGCCAAAACAAATCTGCCCGCATTAAGGAGTCTCCCATGAAAACCCCATGTGGCAAATGCCAATTTTGCAGGTGCAAACAAATCAATCTGCACCTCAAGCTACCACGCATGGCATTGCATACAGCACAATGCCGCCTCGAGTTCTCGCTTTCTCTCAAGGCTAGAGGCTAGAAGCCAGCCGCTAGGAGCTACATATGAACAGACGTGACTTTCTAAAATCTTCGATGCTCACTGTTGCAGGGCTGACCGGACCCGGTTTTCTCGCCAGAAGCGCCCAAGCCGCAATGGGTAAAGGCAAAATTTTAGTGGTGATTCAGTTGTCTGGTGGCAATGATGCACTCAATACTTTAGTGCCTTACACCAATGGCGCGTACTACGCTGCCCGCCCAACTATTGCGATCGAGAAAAAAGATGTATTGACCTTGAGTAGCGATGTAGGCTTACACCCCAGCCTCAAACCACTGATGAAACTTTGGGATAATGGTCAACTTGGCTTGGTGCAGGGCGTGGGCTACCCCAACCCCAACCGTAGCCACTTCGAGAGTATGGCGATTTGGCACACCGCCGACCCAACAGCTCGAGAGCGCGATGGTTGGATTGGCAAAATTGCCGAAAAGTACGGCGACCCATTTTGTGCCACCAATTTTGGTGGTACTACACCACAAGCACTGCGTGGCGCAGATATTATCTTGCCTTCAATCTCGAGCATTGATGCTTTTCAATTAAAAATCGCTCCAGATGCTCAAGCAGCGGTCAATACCATGCTCGGCTCGGAGTTACCAGGACGCGCCGAAACCATCCGCAATGCCACCAAACAGATGTTCAAAAACATTGATAGCGTGCAAAAAGGTGTGAGCAAATACAAACCGGGTGCCCAGTATCCCCAGGGTAGTCTCGCAAGCAGTTTGCGCGATATTGCGCGTTTAATCAGCGCCGATGTCGGACCCCGGGTATTTTATACGTCCCAAGGTGGCTACGATACCCATGCCGCACAACCCGAAGATCACCCAGAATTGCTCGGTACACTGTCCGAAAGTATCATGGCATTTCGCGCCGACCTCGAGAAACAAGGGCGCTTGGATGATGTCTTGATTATTGGATTCTCCGAATTCGGCAGGCGTTTAGCCGAAAATGCTAGTTCTGGCACCGATCACGGCAAGGCAGGCTTGATGTTCGCAATTGGCAACAATGTTAAAGGTGGCTTATACGGTGCACAGCCCGACCTCGAGAAACTCGCCGATGGCGATCCAATCATGACCACCGATTTCAGACAGGTCTATGCCACAGCACTTGATGGCTGGCTCGATGTACCAAGCCGCGATATTCTAGGCTCGAGCTTTAAGGGCATTGCTTTTTTAAAGTGACCAAAAACCAAAAGAGAGGCTGTTTTAGAGCAACCCCTCTTTTGGTTTTTTTTGCGTCTGAATAAACCAGATTCTTGCTGTATGCCAAACGCCAAAGCGTTCAGAGTTTCAGTGCTTTTTACACGTGTAAAAAGCGTTAAGATAACTCGTCCAAATGCGCACGCAATTTTGCTATGCGCGCCTTGAATTTGGGTAGCTCTTTGCCCTGTGCTTGTTCGAGTGCCAAATAGCGCTCGAACACCGCAAGCGCTTCGCGACGGCGATTAATACGAATTAATAAATCGCCTAAGTGTTCGTTTTGATCAAAATATGCCTCAGGGTTGTCAGGGTTTGTCTCGAGACTGGCTTTGAGGCGTTCTACACGTTCACCAACTTGGCGATAAAGCGCCACTCGACCACGAATGAGTACCCACGCTAGCATCAGCAGCGCTCCAAAAACCGCCGCAACAATACTGACCGCCTGTGGTATGCCATTTGCGTTGGCAATACGCACCAACACTGGAAACGCCAAGCCCAGCACCACCAAAACTGCCAAAAGTGCTGCGTAATTCATAACCCACCACTCCAGATTAAAACCTCGCGCCCACGTTCCTTAAAACCAAGTGAACCATAAAACTCAAATTGGCGCGGCTCGAGGTCTGGCTGAGTCAGCAAATACAGCGCAATCACGTCACCGCGTTCACGGCATTCGTTCACAATGGCTTCTAAAAAAGCCGGCTCGAGTCGTCCAATATACGCAGGTAACGTATGCAGTTCTTCGATGGTGCAACGCCAACCCAAGCGCACAGGGCGGGCTTGGAACGTGATGTGGGCAAAACCCACAAGTTGTGCATCTAAAAATGCCAAGTACACTGTGCTATCATCGTCGAAAAGAGCTTGCTCAAGCAGTTCGCGCAAACGTGCAGGGTCTTTTTGTGCGGGTGCACCTGTCCATGCCAAGCACAAACCAAGCCACGACTCGAGGTCGCGCTTTAAGGCACGGCGAATCTCGAAGGTTACTTGCATTGACTATAAACTAACGCAAACTAGGAGGAAGGCGCAAGAATCCGCCCGCAAGACTGGCATTTAACAGGGAATTGCCCTGCCCTAACCCGTTGCACAATATTTGGCGTAAGTTGTACTTTACAGCCGCCACACTTCCCTGCCACGATCCGCACAAAACCAATGCCTTTTTTGGCTTTCCGCACTTGATCATAGTCGCGCAACACCTTTTCATCTATGCCTTTGGCAAGCTCATCGCGCTTTTGTTGTTGCCCTGCATATTGCTTTTGCAGTTCTCGGATGCGCTCGTCATCCAAACTTTCAAAGTGTGCTAACTTTGGCTCGAGTTCATCGAGTTCTATACCAATATCCTCGATTTGCTTGTTGAGTTCATCGAGTTTTTCTGTAAGCGGCAAGGTGTCATCGGTCAGATCGTTGATTTCGTCACGTAGACTGACCGCACGGCTGGCATACTGCCCCTGTTCTTTTGCACTCGAGGCGTGTTGTTGGTCGTGTTCGGCGCGTTTGAGTTGCTGCCCAAGTGAAGCCAATTCCAATTCGGCTTCACTGAGCTTACGCCGCACCGCCATATGTTCTTGGCGCAGCTTGACAAGCGCTGCCTCGAGTCGTATTTTCTCATCTCGAGCGGCTTTAAGTTCGGTAGGAATACTGGCTTCATCAAGGCGTAGCTTGTCAAGTTCCAAGTCCATCGCCTGAATCGTGCTGAGGAGTTCGAGCGCGTTCACACCTACACTGTACATGGTTTTTGCCAAAGAATGCCAATCATTGACCTCACGGTAGCAAAATCACATAGGAAAATCCGAGCAGTGGCTCTTTGTTTACTTCCCGAAATTCATTTTGAAGATGTTGTTTATTTCCTCGAGCATCTATGATAGTAAATGGAAGTCCCATGTTTTTACATACACCAATGGGCGATGCGTGACTATTTCTAAAAATAGATGGTTAAAATATTCGCGAAGTCTTGCTCGATTTTTGAAGCAATGATCAACAGGCGCTAAATAAAAAAACCACCTAAAGGTGGTTTTTTTATGGTCGGGGACGAGGGATTTGAACCCCCGACCCTTTGGTCCCAAACCAAATGCGCTACCAGACTGCGCTAGTCCCCGAACCTCTTGTTGCAGGTTACCTTACAACTCTGGCGGCAGGGAGTATACACAACATTTGTCAATCTGGCAATACCCAAAGCATTTCAGTTTTTCCAATATGTTTTAATGTCCCTTGCCAAAGGATATTCGAGCCATGCGAGCAACGTATACCTACCGTCGAAAGAATCAACGCTTTGTTTCAGAAGTTTTTATGGCTTTCAAGCGAAGCGAATGTAAGGACTTACGAAATAATGCTGCACTGAACACACTGTTAAAAAAATTCGTAGCATTTAATGAACAATGTACCTAACTTTCAGCTAGGACAATAACTTTATCGCCTACCTGAAATTGTACTTGTACGAGTTTGTCAGGATTAACTTTAACACCATAGTCTTTTTTGGCATCGTATGCGTGTTGTGCGATGCGGTAGCCAATGGCGGTCTCGCCACGTTTTTGCTGCCTCGAGTATCGTATAGAAGTCTACGGTTTGCCCTTGCTTGATATAAAGTTCAGCAGGACGCAGGTAAATCTCGGCACCCTGTTTAGAGAAAAGGTAACTAAAGACCTGTGCCAGTTGCTTATTTTCGGCAATTTGCGAAAGCATAAGGCTAATCAATTGGTCAGATACAATAAAATCATCGGCTTTGGTGACTTCTGCAAGTTCGCGGTTGCGTGCATCCTTCATTTCCGAAACGATACTGATCTGCTCTCCGCGCTTATTGGCGATGTCGCGCAAGTGCAAGAGTGTAATCAGTGTGTGAGCATCAGAAGCCTGTACACTTTCAGAATCGCTCGAGAGCACAATGATGTGATTGTGCAAGTACGGCTCGAGACTTTCTAAAACGGCACGATTGGTGGGATCGCGCTGCTCAAAGGTTATCTTTTGGTTGGTCGCTTGCACTTCGGGTGTTTGAGTATTCGCAACAATCAGGGTTTGCGAATTGGGTGCAACATACTGGTCTAACTCGTACAAAATCGAGCTAAGTGTAGCGTTATAGCCCAAAATCAAGGTTTTTTCGGGTTTTTGGGTTGGGTTAGCAGCAGCAGCAATGGCACTGATTTGGAGTTGGCTGGGTGGTGAAGTGCGTGCAATCAGGCTGTCATCTTCGGCAATCACAATCAGTTCGTCATTAGGCAGCAATGCCGTATCGGCGGGCGGATTAAGCTGCACTACCCCATCTCTGGTAAAACCCATGACACTACTTTTTTGAAAAGACATTTGGGCTTCTTTGTAGGTTTTTAAGTCGGGTTGCTGACTAAAATAGATTTCGTCCCCTCCAAAATCTAAGAGTTCGGTATACACCACGCTCAGACCACTTTGGCGGCAGGTTTGTACCGTAATGCGCGAAATCAAGTCCTTTGCTAAAATAAAGTGAGCCTCATCTTTACCCACCAAATGGGCTGCCTCGAGATTATCTGGATGGCGAATTTCGGCAACAATGTGAAAAGGTGCTTGACGGCGTTTAGGATGATTGGTGAGTGCAAGTGTGGTTTTAATAATGCTCGAGTCTGGGTTTTCGTCGTCATCGGATGCCAAAATCACAATACTTCTGGCGGCATTAAAATTGCCTAACTCGAGGTCGTTTAAGTCCATTGGGTTGCCATTGCGGCAAATAATGCGGGTTTTGCCTGCGTTGACCCGTTCGCGGATGGCTTGCTCCATTTCGGTTTTGTCGGTCTGGCTTAAAACCACAATTGCAGGGCGGTTGCGCGATTCGTTTGCCATGCAAATTTCGTTTAGTATGCTAAAAATCTGATTATTCCAGCCCAAAATCAGTGTGTGTTCACTTTCTAAAACCTTAGAGCGTCCTTTTTTGAGTTCTTCGATTTTTTCGTCAAAAGCGCTCGAGATAATACCAATCAAGCTCGCTACCACAAAAACACCGCCAAGCGTGACAACAAGCATAAAAATGCGAAAGCCCCAACCCGTATCGCTGCCCATTGTGCCAGAGTCTAGGGTTCTCATCAGATTGCCCCAAACCACATCGGCAAGCCCTTGAGGTTTGCCATCCTCGCCCTTTGGGGCAAAACCAAAGGCTGTGACCAATAAACCAATGACGGTAATAAAACCAAGGCTTGCCAAAAACAGCAAGGTGATTGTGGCAAGCGGTCCGCGTGACATCACATTATCGAACCAGTAACGGAATTTTTCGCGCCAAGTGATTTGTTCCATGTTTTTATTGTAGCCCAAAGTACGAAACATTTTTACAACTTTACATCTACAACCTTAGGGCTTGACCACACCCTTAAAACCGTGTATCTTCTACTGCCCCTTGATGCCGAGGTGGCGGAATTGGTAGACGCACTAGTTTCAGGGACTAGCGCCCGCAAGGGTGTAGGGGTTCAAGTCCCCTCCTCGGCACCAGCAACATCGGCGCAGCTCGAGTTTTTAGGCTCGAGCTGTTAATTTTTGGGCAATTGCGCAATAAACTCGAGCGCCTTAGAACGGCAAAGTTCGGAGTTGCCCAGTTCAAATGGCTCGAGTGTACACGAGACCAGATGTAAATCTTCGCCTAACCACACCGCCGAGACGCGCCCCCCACAGACCTGCCCGACGCTAATTGGGGCGTTTGTATTCGCTAAAACCTCAAGCAGAGCGGCTACACCTGCGGTTTTAGGTAGTTTGGCTAACTCCAGACCGTTTTGCATTTAACGACCCTTGGAAACAATAACAGTCTCACCACGTTTCACAAAACCCTGTTTGCGCGCCAATCGCTCGAGGTATGCTCGGTCGGCTTTGGCTTGGTTTGTACGCTCTTTGAGCACAGCAATCTGATTGTTTAAGTCTTCTATTTCTTGTTGCTTGGAGCTGGCTTTTTGGCTTGTTTCGACGTGTTTATACAGTGTCAGGGCGGTCATATAGGTGAGCTGCACTATGCCACCAGCAAGTAACAACACCAAAAGCGCTTGCGGAAGACTGTTCCAAAAGGATTTTTGGATATTTGGTTTACCGAACCCTGTCACCACAGTCCAGTGTAACACACCTTATTTGAACAGCACAATCGATTGTTTTTTGGTGGCTATGGTCGGACTTGAACCGACGAACCCACGATTATGAAGTGCTTATGGCGCTCCTAAGCGATTCCATTGGTTACTGTCAGATTCTGATGGTTTTGTCTCTACTGTGCAACAATTGTACAAATTTTTTGGCAAGCTGAATTTCCAAAATACTGATTCACCAAACTTGAACTGCAGTTAAAGATACCTAAATTCACGATTTTTTCGGGTGAATATAATGTGCATCCACCTTGCAAACTTCCAAGGTCATTTTTGAGTCTCGAGTGCAGATTAAACCCGCAAAAAGCAAAGTGTAGCATAGGCTCTACGCGCTTACCGATTGGCGCATTCAAGAATTCTCGAGTTTCAGGGCTGGGAATTGTATTTATGTGGATAAAACCATGTACATTCTGAAGTCACGCAGAAGAAAGGAGCTCGAGTACATCCGCTTTGGTAACAAGAACACGCCCAGAGATGTGACTACGACGCGAGCGACAAACATTCACCTTTCTCGAGTCTGTTTAAGCACCCGAAACACTTCTCCGATTACAGAACGGATGTGATACAACGTTTGAACCTCGAGCTACTCGAGTTCCAAGCCATTGGTCGCAAAGAATTTATCACCACGACGATACACCGCTACTCCAGTTCCTCCTCGCAATCGTCCTCAACTCGACCAATATGGTGTTAATCGGTAATGACGTAATTGTTTGCCGTTTAACACACGGTTCTTCTTCGGGCGAGTCACAAACTT
>JBKBVO010000006.1:0-27785 GCA_046289535.1 Deinococcales bacterium
AGCGCGCGTGAATCGCACTCACGAGGTCAGGGGTTCGAATCCCCTCATCTCCACCAAGGAAAATCTCGCCCTTTGGCGGGATTTTATGTTTTTAAATTCAGACTGCTTTCACTGAACAAGATAGCCACACTTGCAACTTTTACTTAAGAATCCCGTACACTATTGCTATGTTGAATTGGCTACTTATACTTGTCCCGGTTGCTTTCATCCTCGAGTTCTTGGTACATCCCGGCGACACTTGGATTTTTATTGTTTCTGCGCTGGCAATTTTGCCACTAGCGGGTTTAATGGGTAAAGCCACCGAAGAACTCGCAGCTCGAGCAGGTGCTACTGTAGGCGGTTTGTTAAATGCCACTTTTGGCAATGCAACGGAGTTAATTATTGCCTTTTTTGCGCTTTCGGCAGGTAAATTCGATGTGGTCAAAGCCAGTATCACAGGCAGTATTATCGGCAATTTACTTTTGGTACTGGGTTTAGCCCTTTTTTTAGGTGGCTTGAAGTATCCCAAACAGACCTTTAACCGCAATACCGCCTCGACCGCAGCAAGTTTATTGGTCATTAGTATCATCGCTTTTTTGGTGCCAGCACTATTTGACCTGACCGAGAAACAGTTTGGTATCTCGAGCGCTCAAGTCAAAATAGACGATGCCAATTTGGCGCTTGGGGTAGCGTTGGTGCTGCTCGCACTGTATGCAGCCAATATTATCTTTACCTTGGTGACACACAAGGATTTGCTTTCTACCGCCGATGAAGCTACCGAAGAGCACCACAAAACCGAGTGGAGTGTCCCTGTAGCGCTCGGAGTCTTACTTGGCAGCACAGTTATGGTTGGGTTTATGTCCGAATTTTTAGTCTCGAGCCTAGAAGGCTTTACCAAGACCCTGAACCTTTCAGAGTTTTTTGTTGGCTTAATCATTATTCCAATTGTCGGAAACGCTGCCGAGCATGCCAGTGCTATTGTTTTTGCAATGAAAAATCGCATGGAGTTAGCAGTGACCATCGCCGTGGGAAGTACCATTCAAGTGGCACTGCTTGTCGCGCCGCTTTTGGTGCTCCTTTCGTGGTTAATTGGTAAACCGATGGATTTAGTCTTGAATAATCCGCTCGAGATTGTGACCCTAATCGGTGCAGTGCTGATTGGCAACAGCGTCACCAAAGACGGCGAGACCAACTGGCTTGAAGGGTTTATGCTGCTTGGGGTCTATGTGATTTTAGCGCTCGCATTTTTCTTTTTACCCAATGCTCCAGGCATTGCTGGACATGGTTGATAGGGCTTGCAAAATCTAGCAGGTTATGCAACAATCCCCGAGCTATTGGGCGGTTAGCTCAGCGGTAGAGCACTCGCTTCACACGCGAGGGGTCACGTGTTCAAATCACGTATCGCCCACCACGTCAGAGACACGGCAATTTCGCCGTGTCTCTTTATTTGTGGGTCATCTTAAACCTTCGAGAACATCCCAATAGGTCGGGAAGGTCTTGGCAGTACATTTAGGATCAAGGATTGTCACACCTTGCTGCTTTAAGCCAATCAGCGCAAAGCTCATTGCCATGCGGTGATCGTCGTAGGTTTCGACATTGGCGGGTGTAATTTGTCCGGGGTGAATAATAAAGCCATCTGCTTCTTCGATTGCCTGAATCCCAAGACGTTGTAGCTCGCGCACCACAGCGCCAATGCGGTCAGTTTCTTTGGCGCGAATAAACCCGATACCAGTTACTCGAGTCGGTGCATCGGCAAAAACCGCCACTGCCGCCAAGGTTTGGGCAGTATCAGAAATCTGGCTCATATTTACTTCAATACCACGCAACTGACCCGTACCCGTAACTGTGGTTTCGTGATCAAGTATTTCTATGCTGCAACCCATTTGTTCAAGTACACGCACAAACCCCAAATCTCCTTGCAGACTATTTTTACCCAAACCAGGCACAGTCATGCGGCCACCTAAAATTGCGGCTGCAGCAAATAAATAGCTGGCAGCGCTGGCATCGGGCTCGACCGAATAGACAGTGGGCTTATAGCAACTTGGAGCCACCGAAAAACGCTCGAAATCGTGCAGCTCGAGCTGCACCCCAAAGGCACCCATCGCTTGTGCGGTGACTTCCAAGTAAGGCTTTGAGACCAAATCACCTTCGACTTCAAGCCTCAAGCCCTGCTCGAAATACGGGGCACTCATCAGTAAGCCACTCAAATACTGGCTCGAGATATCACCACGAATTCGCGTACTGCCACCACGCACCCCACGCCCTCGTATCCGAATGGGTGGGCAACCCGTGCCTTGCATACTCTCGACCTCTGCACCAAGACGATTCAAAGCTTCAATCAACGGTGCTATCGGACGTTTTTGCATAGCAGGAACGCCATCTATCACATATTCCGAGTGTCCCAAAGCGACAAGTGGTGCAAGAAAACGCGCACTGGTACCAGAATTACCAATAAAAAGAGGTTCGCTAGAAGGTTGCCAATGTCCCCCTGTACCATGAACCACAAAGCGGTTTTGAGCTTCCATCTCGAGCACACCAACACCGAGCTGGCGCAATGCCTGAGCCATGTACTTGGTATCGTCGCTAAACAGTGCACCCTCAATTACGCTCTCGCCCTGCGCCAGCGCCGCCAAAGGCAATACACGATTGGTATAACTTTTTGAACCCGGTGGTACGACCCTAGCCTCGATAGGTTTTTGTAAAGGTTTTATCGTCAATGCTTCTTGCATAGGGCGCAGGATAACAAGGCACGGCGGGGAATGGCAAAATCTAGTGCTTAAAAACCCCCGTCACGCACCCTTAACACCATTTTTGCGGCGTGCCAAAGCGAGCGTCTCGAGCAACCAGCCAACAAAATTAATCACATAGACCACAATTAAAGCGATTAAAACATATTGCCCGTAAAGCGCAAGATCAATCATCGGTGGGAGCTTGATTAAGCCAAGCACACTCGAGGCAGATAAAATACTTTCTGCGAGGGGTAATTGGTACAAATCAATCAGCAAAAGTGATCCCAAGCCAACCGCTGGCGGCAAAAGCAAGATTCCCCACACCTCGTCGGCTAGACCAGAACCTGGAACCAAAATCGCACCAAGATGATACAAGATGCTGCGCGGTGCATTTTTCGCAGTTGCGACTCGGGGTATCAGCGTCCATAAAACGCTCGTCACCAACATGTAAAATACCAAAATACCCAAAACCTGATGCAGCCAAGAAGGCAAACCAAAAGAAATGGTATTCCAATAACCCCAAGGGTCTTGCACCAAGCGCCTGAACTCCTGCTCGAGCGAACCAAAACGCGCCTCGACTAAATCTTTGGGTGAAGGAACCTCGAGCATTGGTTGACCTGTGCGGTAGGCAGCGTGAAAATTCGCCCGAAAACCTGTAATGCTTGAACCAAGATTTTGATTGGCTGCGCTCGAGCCAAGGCTGGCAGCTTTCTGAAAACTTGCCTGTGCTCCAGCGTTATCACCTCGAGCCGCCAAAATCACTCCTAAGTTGTTCGCTGCGCCAGCAAGCGAACTGTTCCGGTAGGCTTCGCTGGCTTTATCGAGGTCTCCATCCAATTGCAAGGCTAAACCGCGCAAATAGTTTGCCAGAGGATGAGGCACCGCATTCAGAGCTTGGTAATACCCAGCTCCACCAGCAGTCCCGAGATTCAAAAAGCCTTGGCGCAAAAAAGCATTGGCATTATTGCCGTAATGCCACACACACACACCAGCAAAACCAGCAAGAAGCAATACCAAAGAAACCAGTTTTTCGGTAAAAGTTTGGTAGCCAGGTAAACTTAGGCGCAAGCGCAGCAAGGGTGCACGACCAAATGCCCCAAACCGCCCACCGCGTGCTGCCAAGTCTTTAGTTTGCTGCATCCAATATTTGAGCATCAGCACAAACTGCAAAAGCAAATAAGAAATCAGCGCGATAATTGCGCCAGCCAAGGCAAAAGCCGAAAGCCGCGTGAGTCCCGCGTCGCCAAAACGAAATACCGAACTCATTTCTAATTCGCTCGCAAATTCGCGGATTTGACGTGCCTCACCTGCACGATTTTGCGTCTCGAGCCACGCAGCATATTCGCCATAGGCGGTACTCGCACCCGCAAAGCGAGGTGTCGTGTCACGCACATAACTAAACCATGCTTCGGCACGCACAGGATTTTGTTGGGCAAAAAAATTCTTGGCTGTCTCGAGCGGATTGCCCCAAGCAGCAAGCACAGCTTTGGAAACAGTAAAACCAGGGTCGTAGCCAGCTTGTGCAAATTTGCGTCGTGCTTGCAGTAATGCTTTATCGGCAAGGTCCGGATGCCCTGCACGCTCGAGTTCTTGGGCAAGCTGGATGTACACATAAAAAGGCGCGGTCACCTCAAGGGCTTTATTCAGTTCAACTTTTGCACTACTTGCTTGGTTTGCCCTTTGCAAAGCGTTGGCATATTGCACGCGCAAAAGTGGGTTGGTTGGATCAAGCGCGGCACGCTCACGCCAAAATGCCACGGCATCGCCACTTGGCTTTTGGCGTAAAGGACGATTTAAAGTCTCGAGCAGTGCGGGTGTGGGTGCAAAACTGACTCGCTCTAAAATTTTACCACTCTCGAGAGTGAAAACCTCCTCGCCGAGTACGGTTTGCACCGTGGCACGATAACCTGTCGTGGTGCGCTCCAGGGTCTTGACTTGATCCGACAAATAAAAACGTTGCCCAATTTTGCCTGTACTAGCTTCTCGGGCAACAATCGTACTACCATCCATCACGAACTCAAGTTCCGGAGGGGTACGCACCAAACTGGCACTTTTATTGCCGCTTTTGGCATTGATACCCAGCCTTTGCTCGAGCACTTTCAGCTCGAGCCTAAACTCTCCCTTTGCATCTGCTTGCACACTGCCCGGGATGGCTTTACCATCGGCAAGCATTGGACGTGGCGATGCAAACTCGAGTGCAACTGTTGAAGTTGGATCAAAACCCTGCCCTACAAGCGTTGTACGCCCATCCTCGCCAGGGAGCCAAGGATTGACCTCGAGCGTCTGTGCAAAAGCGAACCCGCAGAGCATCCCAAGCAAAATCACCAGTCGTTGAATCATGGTCTGGTGAGAATAGCATTTTCAGATGCAGCATTGAACGATTTGGACTCAATGCAATTCTGGTAGCGTCCCCCAGCGTGTGACGCATGACTCGAGACTGAGGGTGCTATGCTGCTTCTATGCCCAAGACCGATGTATTGATTGTTGGCGCAGGACCCGTTGGTTTGTTTGCTGCATTCTATACAGGAATGCGCGACCTTTCGATGCGGATTATAGACCCACTTCCCGAACCAGGCGGGCAACTCACCGCGCTTTACCCCGAAAAATACATTTACGATGTTGCTGGTTTCCCCAAGGTGCGCGCCAAAGAATTGGTCAAAAACCAAATCGAACAACTTGCACCTTTTAATCCAATTTACACGCTAGGCGAACGTGCCGAACAACTCGAAGCACTGTCCAGTGGTGGCTACGCACTTACAACAGACAAGGGAAACCGCTTCGAAGCAGCAGCTGTGATTATCGCGGGTGGTGTTGGCGCATTCGAGCCGCGCAAACTCGTTGCCCCAGGCGTGCATCAATTTGAAGGTAAGGGCGTACAGTACGCAGTTAAAAATCTCGAGATGTATCGCAACAAACGTGTGCTGGTCTTGGGAGGAGGCGACAGCGCAGTGGATTGGGTTTTGATGCTCAAAGATGTAGCCGCAAAAGTAACTTTAATTCACCGCCGTGATTCCTTTCGGGCACATGCCGCTACAACGAACCAAATGCTTGCCGCACACGATGCGGGCGAGATTTCGGTACTGACACCCTTTGAGCTGCGCCGACTCGAGGGAGACAGTAAACTCGAGCGAGCTGTAATCTATCACAATGCCACGGGCGAGGAAACAGTGCTCGAGGTGGACGAAGTGTTAAGTATGGTGGGCTATTTATCCAAGCTCGGACCAATCGCCAACTGGGGCTTGGCGCTCGAGGGCAACCGCATTAAGGTTTCACCCGTGATGGAAACCAGCTTACGTGGTGTCTACTCTTGCGGCGATATTTGTGTCTACGAAGGCAAACTAAAGCTAATTGCCACAGGCTATGGCGAAGCCGCCATAGCGGCTAATCATGCGGCGGTTGTAGCCAATCCTAGCCTCAAGTTCGAGCCAGGTCACTCGAGCGAGTCCAAGGATACACCAGGCAGTAAGCCAGCCGTTGCACCCGTGGTTGGGGATTAAATTTGGCTTGACCTACCGACAATCCACTGATACACTTCTTGCCGCACGGAGAGGTGTCCGAGTGGTTTAAGGAGCACGCCTGGAAAGTGTGTGTACTGTCAAAGGTACCGCGAGTTCGAATCTCGCTCTCTCCGCCAAAATATCCCCTCGAGCCAGAACTCGAGGGTTCTTGTTTAACGATAAAACCGACAGCCACATACGCTGCGCTTGTGGCACAAAGTTAAATAGGCGACTCCTGCGCGGGCTGCGCCTTTTGTGCCAAAACAACAATGTTCTCGGAGTGAACGGGTAAAGAAGCCGATAATCGCACATCGTGTGCTAGGCTAGACCATGCTCGTGCCCAAAGCCTTTTTGTTTGCACACCCTGCCAAACACAGCCTCTCCCCTGCGATGCACAATGCTGCACTCGCAAATTTGGGTATCGAAGCGGCGTATCTTGCCAAAGATATAAGCCAAGAAGAGCTTGCCGCCGAACTCGAGCAGTTGCGTCACAGCGATGCCTGGGGTTGTAACCTGAGTATCCCACACAAAGAACACGCCCTAAAACTCATGGATTGGCTCTCGAGCGAAGCCCAAGCGATTGGCGCAGTCAATACGGTTGTGGTCAGAGACCAAAAGCTACTCGGCTACAACACCGATGCTTACGGTTTTATGCGTTCGCTCGAGGAGGCAGGTATCCATGTGCAGGATGCCAAAGTCGTGGTACTCGGTGCTGGCGGGGCGGCTCGAGCCGTCGCTTGCGGCTTAAAATACGCCGGGGCTTTTGTCGCGCTTTGGAATCGGAACACAGAACGCGCCAAGGTGCTGTGTGCCGAGCTGGGTTTGGCTACCCACCTCACCGATGATTTACTCGCCGCTGCATTGAGCGAGTGCGACGGTTTGGTCAATACTACCAGTGTCGGACTCGAGCAACCAATGCAGTCGCCGATTCCCGACACCCTGCTTTCGGACGGTCTGGCGACACGCTGGGTTTGCGATATTGTGTACCGACCACTCGAGACCAGATTGCTGCGCACAGCGCGCGAAAAAAAGTACAAAACAGTCGATGGTTTAGGCATGCTCGTACATCAAGGCGCAAGGGCGTTTGAGTTGTGGACAGGACAAAAACCCGATACCGAAACCATGCGCAACGCAGCACTCGAGCAACTCAATCAATAGATACAAACTCTTGACAAGCCCTTCTAAAATACCTTACATTTTTTGTGGCTTTCTAAAAAGCCCGTGCGCCGACCCAGGTGCACCAGTAATCTTATCAAGAGCAACGGAAGAGAATTGGCTCGAGAGCGCGCAAGCGAATACCGTTGCAGCAACCTAGGGCAAAAATGTTCTACACACAGCAAAACCGAATGCCAAAGCACCGATAGGGGTGCGCGGATTCGTTTTGCGATTCAAAAGAACGCCCAGCCCCTTCGGTGCTACGTCCAGCCGTGTGTATCGGCGAGATAAGAGAATGGGTGAATCATCTGTGTAGCCCTTCTCGAGAAAGGAGAGGGTTTTTTTATGTGTGTATAACCGCTCGAAAGCGTATTCTTTAAAGCCCAACACCCAACAAGGAGTTCCCTACATGCCAAAATTTGAAACCCTACAAATTCACGCCGGACAACAACCCGACCCTACCACTGGCGCTCGAGCCGTGCCGATTTATCAGACCACGAGCTACAATTTTCAGAATGCCGAACACGCAGCCAAGCTCTTTGGGCTGCAGGCTTTCGGCAACATCTACACCCGCCTGATGAACCCCACCACCGATGTGCTCGAAAAGCGCATCGCCGCGCTCGAGGGTGGTACAGCCGCAGTTGCCTTTGCCTCGGGTCACGCTGCCGAATTCGCTGCCATCACCACAATTGCCCAAGCCGGCGACAACATTGTATCTACACCCAATCTCTATGGTGGCACGTACAACCTGTTCAAGGTCACGCTGCCGCGCCTGGGTATCAATGTGAAGTTCACCTCGAGCACCGAATCGCCAGAGGAGTTTTCCGCCCTCATAGACGACCACACCAAAGCCGTATACCTCGAGACCATCGGCAATCCCGCACTGAACATCGCCGATTTTGCTGCTATCGCCGATGCAGCACATCAAAAGGGTGTAGCAGTCATTGTGGACAACACCTTTGGCATGGGTGGCTACCTTTTTAAGCCGATTGAGCACGGCGCAGACGTTGTGCTGCACAGCGCCACCAAGTGGATTGGCGGGCACGGCAACAGCATCGGCGGATTGCTCGTTGATGCCGGCACATTCGACTGGGGTAATGGGCGCTACCCACTCTTTACCGAACCAGCTGCAGGCTACCATGGCTTAAACTTTTGGGAGGTCTTTGGCAGCAAGGGTCCCTTTGGCAACATCGCCTTGGCGATACGCGCTCGAGTCGAGGGTCTGCGCGACCTCGGCGCAGCGCTTTCACCGCAAAACGCTTTTTATTTTTTGCAGGGTCTCGAGACACTCTCGCTGCGCGCTGAGCGACATGTGCAAAACACGCTCAAACTCGCCCAGTGGCTCGATTCACACAGCGAGGTGGCGCAGGTGGTCTATCCGGACTTGCCCAGCCATCCACACCATGCACGCGCCAAAAAGTACTTGCCAAATGGTGCAGGCGGAGTCCTGACTTTTGAGCTCAAAAGCGGGCGAAGCGCGGGCGAAACCTTCGTGAACAGCGTTAAACTCTCGAGCCTACTTGCCAATGTCGGTGATGTGCGCACGCTTGTGATTCACCCAGCGAGCACAACCCACAGCCAGTTATCCGCATCCGAACAACAAAGCGCTGGTGTCACCGCTGGTTTGGTGCGTGTTTCCGTGGGCTTGGAGCACATAGACGACATTATCGAGGACTTCGCACAAGCGCTCGAGGCGGTGCGCCTTTCCGCGATAGAAAACCGATAAATGACCGACTGTACTTGTCCGACTTGCGGCGCTGCGCGGTATTTTGTGCGCAATCAAAGCGGTCTCGAGCGCCGGCGCTACCCCAAAGGGCGTTGGGTCTGTGACGCAGAGTCCCAGCCATGGCACCTGCAACTCGAGAGTCTTTTGCGCGAGTTGGCGACCTGTAAAAACGAGCTTGTTCGCGCAGCTTTGGTGTGCGAAATCGCTCGGCTTCAATCCAAATCCAAGACCGCGGTATTGCATCCGCTCGCTTTGCTCTCGAGGTCTGCATGAATCTGCCCGAACACCACTTTGAAATCGAAAAGTTTGGCGAACTCGAGGTTCGGGTTTTATTTCCCGAACCCAAGCCCGCCAAGCGTGATGTGCGGCACACAACCCTGTTTATCAAAAAACCGCTCGAACTCGAGCTGGGGGGGCTGCTTAGCACCGTGCGCGTCGCCTACAGCACCTACGGACAGCTCAATGCCCAAAAAGACAACACCTTGGTCGTTTGCCATGCGCTCACCGGCTCGAGCAGTGTTGCAAGTTGGTGGACAGAAGCGCTTGGTGCGG
This sequence comes from Deinococcales bacterium, assembly GCA_046289535.1. Lineage (GTDB taxonomy): Bacteria > Deinococcota > Deinococci > Deinococcales > JAAFIG01 > JAAFIG01. Next base: position 9,639 of record JBKBVO010000006.1, read on the forward strand.
GTAAAATGCTCGATACAGACAGGTATTTTATTGTTTGCGTCAATGTCTTGGGAGGGTGCTACGGCAGCACCGGACCCACGAGTATCAACCCGCAGACCAATCGCACCTACGGTGCACAATTCCCCGAAATTACGATTGGCGACATGGTTCGGGTTCAAGCTGCACTGCTCGAGCACCTGGGAATACACAAGATTCGTGCAGTCATCGGTGGCAGCATGGGTGGTATGCAGGCGCTCGCTTGGTTGCAGCTTTACGGGGATCGCATCGGAGCGGGTGTGGTGATTGGTGCCCCGCCGCGTCACAGCGCCTGGGGAATCACCTTTAGCCATTTGGCGCGCATGGCAATTCAAGGCGACCCCAACTTCAAAGAAGGCAAATACGCCGCACAGCCAAACGGCTTAGCCCTTGCTCGAGCAATCACGACGCTGTTTTTTAGAAGCCCCGAAAGCTTTGCACTCACCCAAGGGCGGCGTTCTAGTCCATCCGACCCGGCACGCTTTGCCATGGAAACCTACCTCGAGCACCAAGGCGAGCGCTTGCTCGAGCGCTTCGATGCCAACAGTTACATCACCATCTCTAAAGCGATGGATCGCTTTGACCTCAGCCGCACAGCGTTGGCGCAAATAGCGGTACCAACGCTGTGCATCGGTATCTCGAGCGATATTTTGTACCTGCCCGCCGAGGTGCGAGAAATAGCAGAAAACGTACAAAGAGGCAGCTATTGGGAACTCGAGTCTCCGCATGGGCACGATGCGTTCTTGCTCGAGACAGCACGCCTGACCGAACAAGTGCACAGCTTCCTTGCTCAAGTCGAGCGGTAGCCGCAGAACCAAGCTTGGTGCTCAAGGCGCAAAACAGCCTACGACTACTGATTAATCGCCTGAATGAGAGCGTTGAAATCCATATCGAAGCGCTGGGTGTTGCGGCTGCCCAAGGTCAGTTTAACCGGTATGCTCACATCGCCTTTTTTGAAGGTGAAACTAAAAGACGTAGCGTCATCCGCCGGCAGCGTATTTTCGCCGCGCACAATTCCTTGCGGTGCAAGTTGTTTGGTAAAAAACTCGATGTTCTTCGCCAAAGTATGACCCTCGGGTGCGCGGTGCTGAATCTGCAAAACACCCTCGTGGTAGAACGTATACGCCCCTCGAGAACCGCTGATTGGCGCGAACATCACGAAGTTTTCTCGCGTGGCGGGAATAGCGTTGCCTGGACGCAGCACACGAATTTGCAATTTGCCCTCGCTGATGCTGATGGCGCGGCGCAGGTCGGTGCTCGCATCGGCTTCAGGCACTACAAATGCCTGCATCATTGGCATGGTCGTCAGCGGATTGGCAGGCAATTGCACGGCAGGGCGCGACTTATAAAAATCGGTCAGCGCACGGAAATCCAAATAGCGGCGCTCGGGGTGGTTATCGTTCATGGTATTGGCTACAGCCAAACGATACTCGGGATGCCGCCAAAGGCTTCCATAAGCGCGAGACGGGCGACCGGGCGCACCGTATATCAGCATTTCGTCGTTATCCCAAACAATCGCCTCTTCGCGCGCATCGAGCGTAATATCGAATGCTTGTCCCCAAATGCGCCCCACGGGGAAAGCCTCCTTGACCGGAGTCTTGGCATCTTTGGCATAGAGTTCGCGCAACACCACACCACGCCCGCTCGAGGGCTGCATAACCACACCCTCGCCTGCCTGAAAAACCTCATCGGTAGTGCGGTCGCCATCCCAATCTATCGGGTAACCGTCAAAGGAAATGGCTGCGAGTTTTACAGCGCCTAGCTTCCTACCCTTCATAACCCGACCAACCGCCACCCCCCCCGAACTGTAAATCTGTCCTACGGTTGGGTCTCGAGGGTCGAGAGTCATGAACTCCACGCCAGGGCTTTTGGGGTCGAATTCGCCAACCGCATTCAGTTTACTGTCGTTCTCGAGACTCTTTTCATCCCAATACACCCTACCCTGTCTATCGAGCAAGCTAACTTCGTTGTATTCATGGCTAATCGCAATTTCCGCACCAGGGCGGGTTGGGTCGAGGTCACCAACAAAAACGCGATCGAGGTGGTCAAAAAAGACATCGGCAGGTGCCCAGAAGCCGGGTGTAACCCGAAATAATTCCTTACCGCTCGTGCCATCGCGCACAAAGCTGCCAATCACTTCTTCTTTACCATCGTTATTGATGTCGCCCGTCCAAGGGAAATGCCCGTAAATACGGGTTTTGCGGTTGTTATCGGCAGTAGTATCCCAGAGCAACTTGAGGCTCGAGTCAAATGCCCAAATATCGCCCATACTGTCGAATTCAGTGAGCATCAAGATATCGCGCACGCCCGTACCGCGCAGGTTAGCGACTGCAAATTTAATCCGCGTTTCCCGTACAGGATCGTCCTTGGTAGGGTTTTTGATTTGGGTCGGGAAAGCGTGTTTGACCTTGCCCGTCATACCCTCGAGAATCCGCACCTCGATGTTACCGTTGGTGGCAGCAAATGCACCAATGACCTCGGTTTTGCCATCGCTGTCAATGTCCCAAATCACATACTTATAGTGATAGCGGTCAGGCGGTTGCGGCAGGGTAAGCGAGTTCTTGAATTCCCAAAGCAGTTTTGGTTGCCCCGCCCCGCCCCAAGTGAACGCCTGCATGATACGCGAATTGGTGTAGCGGATAAAATCGCGGCTTTTACCATCGTTATCGAGGTCGCCAAACTGAAATTGCGAACGGTTAAATTTGGCAGGATCGCCGAAGCTTGAGAAATCGAGGCGAGTAATCAAGCGCGCCTCGAGTGTACCGGTGGGTTGTTGCGCACTGACAACGGCAACCCCGAAAGCTGCAACCAAAGCAGTCAAAAACACTTTTTTCATCAGACTCCTTTCTGATATAGCGCCACCACGAGGGCAACGCTAACCCTTAACACTCCCTGCAATAGCATTGACAAAAAAGCGTTGCATCGCCAAAAACAGCACAATCACCGGCAAGATTGCAATCACAATCGCAGCACTCAAACCGACCCAATCGGTAGCATTTTCACCCCGAAAGGCGAGCAAGCCACTTTGTAAGTTGCGCAAAGCAGGATTGGACTGCACGTAAATAATTGGGGTCAAGACATCTTCCCACGAACGGATGAACTGAAAAATCACCACCGTAACCGTCACAGGCAGCACCAACGGCAGCGAGAGTGTAAATTTTTGCCAAAAATTAGCACCGTCCACTTCGGCGGCTTCAAACATTTCGTTGGGGATAGCCCGAAAGGCGCCCATATAGAGCAGCACCCACAAACTGCTCTGTGCGCCCTGGACAATCGGTACAACATAGGGGGTATTCAGGATTGGGAAGAGGTTTTTATCGAACCAATTGACCAGTTGAAACTCGGGAATAATCGAACCCTCGACTGGAATAAAACCTGTTGCGGTAACCAACCCAATAAACATCCATTTGCCCGGAAAATTGTAACGCGCGAGCACATACCCTGCCAAAATCGAGCGCACAACCGCCACAACAACTGCACCGATACCGTAAAACACACTATTGCCAAAGTACTGCGAAAAATTTGCGACACGCCAAGCGCGCACAAAATTATCAAAACCCACAGGGTTTTGCGGAATCAAGTTCGCGCCTGCTGTAAAAACCTCGGCGTTGTCTTTGAAGGCGGCAGTCAGCACCCAAAAAATTGGATAAAGCCACAAAAAGGAGATAAGCCCCATCACCACCCACAAAAATAGATTATCTCGCAGCTTGATGCTCGAGAACACGCGTTCGGCATGTTCTCGTTTTGCACCTTGTGGAAGCGGTTGAATCATGTCGCACTCTCCTGAGACCTGCGGATGGTCATCGCTTGGAAAATCACTAAACCGAGAATGACGAGTGCGAACAAAAGCGCCCCCGCACTGATGTAACCATAACGGAAAGGTAGTTCGGTAAAGGCTCTCGTGTAAGTAAACAAGCGCATCACGTAAGTTTCGCTGCCCGGTCCGCCACTGGTCAGGGTCAGCACCACACCAAAGACACTAAACGCGCCTGTCAAGCCAAGAAAAGTGATGATGGCACTGTAGGTGCGCATCGCAGGCACGGTCACCAGCCACAATTCCTGCCAAAAATTGGCACCGTCAATCTGTGCAGCCTCAGAGAGGCTCGAGTCAATGCTTTGCAGTGCTGCCATCCAGTAAATCACAAACTGCCCAAGGATTTGCCAGACTGCAACGAGCACAATACTGACCATCGCAGCCCAACGTTCGCCCAAAAACAGGTTGTCACGCAAACCAATCAGACCAAAATCACGCAGAATATTTGGCAGCGCGCCATTTAAGGGATTGAGCAAAAAAGCAAAAATCAAACCGGCAATGGCGGTTGGCACCACCAAGGGCAAAAAGAAAACAGTGCGAAAGAGGCGCTTGCCAACCACCCACTGACGTGTGAGCAGCACTGCAATGACCAGTGCCAAGGGCAGTTTTATTGCGGTGCTCAGAAGCACAAAAAACACCGTATTAACAAAGCTCTTCCAGTACAGCTCATCGCGTAACAGCTCGCTAAAGTTATCGAAACCCACAAAGCGCAGCGGGTCGCCCGGAACTTCAAAACTGGTAAACGCCCACATCGAAGTCGCCACAAGAGGCCAGAGCGTAAAACCCAAAAAGAACAGTGCAAAAGGCAATAAAAACCCATAACACCACGCATTGTCAGCGCGGGTTTTTCGCTTCATGTAACTCGAATGGGGCGCAGTCATAATTTACTTCTTACAGCTTGCGACGGGATAGTTGATCGAGTAGCCAAAATTGCTGCCAAAGCGATAGTTGGGGTTGCGAAAGTAATCCATGCTGGTGCTCAGCCCACGCGTCTTTTCGGCAGCAACACGCTCCTCGAGCAGCTTTTGCCGCCCTTCGGTCAGACGCTGTGCAACCAACGACCAATCCTGATTTTTAATCAACGCCTCAATCACGCTGGCGTTTTCTTCAGGCAGCGTGTTGCTACGCAGCGCATCGCTGAGTGCCGTAGACCGACTCATGTCGGGGCAGGCGAGCAGGTAGTTGGGCTCGAAGGTACGGTAGTTTTTGGAGATGCTCGAGATTGTCTGCAGTGCCGGCAGACCACCCTCGAACATGGATTCGTTATTGACAAAGCTCAAAAATCCGTAGCCTCTCGAGACATACAGTTTCGCGTACAAACCCTTGGGGTCGGTCATGTACTGCACGAATGCCCAAGCCGCTTCTTTGTTGCGCGCACGGCTCGTGACAAAAAGATTTGGACGAGGCAGGCTCTTGGTCAGCTTGCCGCGCAAACCACTGTCGGGTACAGGCATCGCGGCAACGCCATAATCGAGGTTTTTAAAGCCCATACTATCGCGCCATACCGAGGGCATCATCGCACCGTCCACGTAGAATGCGGCTTGATTAAGCCCAAAAACCTGCCTCGAGGCTTCACGTGTTGCGGTCTCCACACCCGGAATGAAGTATTTGCGGTCATAGAGCGTCTTGAGGAATGTCCAAGCGCGCAGGCGGTCAGGGTCGGCAAAGGCGAAACGTCCGGTGCGGTAGTTAAAGGGGTTGCTGCTCTGTGCGACAGCGGTGAGCGGTGCCCAGAGGCGCTCGAACTGCGCGCGGTTTTGGAAGCTCGCAGTGATACACGAAGCACCGGATTTGCTGATGGCTTCACAGGCGTTAAGCCATTCGTTCCACGTTTTGGGTGGCTTGTTTTCATCCAAGCCAGCTTTTTTGAGCACCGCCTTGTTGTAGTAAAAGTAGCCAGGTCCCCAAGCATCTTGATCGTTCAGGCTCACACCCCAAACTTTGCCTTCAAAAACGTTCCAACCCGGCACAAACCAGTAGTTCGGGAACTGGTTGCGCCAACTTGTTGGAATGTTTTTTTCCGAAAGCGGGGCAAGCCAACCGTTGGCGCGCAGAGTCGAAACCGGAATACTAAAACGATTGAGCAAGATATCCGGCGCATCGCCGCTCTGAAACGCCAGTGGCAAAGCGCGATCGAACGCATCTTGAGCGCTCAGCTCGAAGCGAATGGTCCACTGGGGGTACTTTTTATTGAAGTCTTTCTCGAGTTCGCGAAACATCGCTTCTTGCTCGACCGAAATGGTGCCGATGCGCAATGTGACGCTGCTCTGAGCTTGGGCAGCAAGCAACGCTATACCCCCTGCCAAAGCAACGCCGAACAAGACAAAATAACGGATTTTTTTCATAATTCCCTCCAACCGCGGTCTCTTGCCGCACACTTCTTGTAGAAGTGTCCAGATGGCTGCTCCTACCAGTACGCCTTCCAATTCTGATTTGTGACACGCATCAGTGCCTCCAAGTAGTAGTAATCACCCCAAATGCAGCCTTCGTTGATACCGATGCCGTGCGGCTTGCGGTACACACCTTCAAGCAAAAGCGGACGGCGCGGCACAACTTGAGTATTGGCGTAGTTTTTGATCAACGACTCGAGCACGAGCACAGCAGCCTCGCGGTATTTCGCTTCGCCCGTCTGCGCACCTAACTCAAGTAAGCCACACGCAGCGATTGCAGCTGCACTCGAGTCACGCTCTTCACCGGGAACATTATTCAAGTCCAAATCCCAATAACAGATGAAATCCTCAGGCAGGTGCGCCAAATAAAAATCGGCAGCTTTTTTGGCAGTCTCGAGAAAACCAAAGTCCTGACTCCCGAGTTTATGTACAAGCGCAAAACCCAAAATCGTCCACGCCTGACCACGCGCCCAACGTGAGCTATCGGATGCGCCTTGGTGGGTCATAGTGCGAGCAAAACTGCCGTCTGGGTTCACAAAAACTGTGTGGTAAGAACTGCCATCCTCGCGCAGCAAGTGGCGCTGCGATTGGCGCGCGTGCTCGAGTGCAACCTCGAGATACTTGGCACGCTCTGTCTGACGATGCGCCCAAAACAGCAGCGGCAAATTGAGCATGCAATCAATAATGAAACGACCACGGAAGGCTGGGTCAGATAGCTCGCCCCACGCTTGCAATACGCCGTAGCCGGGCAACCAACGCTCGAGCAGTACATCGGCGGCACGCAGCGCCAAAGCACGGGCATCGGGGCTTTTGGTCACGGTGTACTGCGCCACCGCAGAAAGGCTGTACAAAAAACCGATATCGTGGTGCGCAACATCAACACGTCGGTCGAGCCGGTCTTTGAAACTCATCAGGTGCGTCTCGGCGACACTTTTAAAGTCGGGGTCGGTGGTCAGCTCGTAAGCAAGCCATAACTGACCCGTCCAAAACGAGGTTGTCCAACCGCTATTACCGCCCGTGACATGGTCTTTGCGCGGTTCGCGGTCTGGGTACAGGTTGCCGATGGTATTGTTGTCCGGAAAGATATAACTGAATGGCTCGAGATTGGCGCGCACCTGTGCCAACGCGACTCCGAGCGCCTCCTCGAACAATGTGCTTGTACCGACTGCTGTCATATAACCTCCAAACGCGGTGGGATTGCGCCGCGATGTAGTAGTTTTTGAGCTGCGATGCGATGTGCCGCCCGCGTGGCAAGAAGTGGGTCATGGGTCGCCAAATATGCGTGAATAAACGCGCCATTCCATGCATCACCCGCGCCTGTAGAATCAATCACGCGCACAGCTTCAGTCGCTACCATGCCGTGACCTGCAAGATAGGCGCCTTGTTCAGCACACTTGACCACACAAACTGCACCGTGTTGTGCAAAAGCATGCGCGGTTTGCTTGAGCGAACTGACACCAAGCAGTTCAGCATCGGCAGGAAAAGACGGCAAAACCACATCACACAAGGGCAAAAGCGCTGCACACGCCTGCTGCGCCAACTCGAGTGCACCACGCGCCGCCCAGAGCTTGGGGCGATAATTGGGGTCGTAGATCACCAGCGCTCCAGCCTGTTTTGCGAGTTGTGCCGCTTTCTGTGTCGCAGCCTGAGCGCTGCTCGAGATGGCTTGGGTAATTCCCGAAAGCAAAATGGCGCGGGTTTGTTGCAACATTTCGAAGCGAATATCGCTCGGCTCGAGCGACGAAGCCGCACTTCCTACGCGCCGATAGGTAAACTCGCGCTCGCCCGCAGTCAAGCTAATGAAATAGACTCCATTTTCGCCAGCAACAAGCGGCGCAAAGCTCGTATCAACGCCCTCGAGTTGCCACGCTGTCAGCAATCCCACACCAAATGGGTCATCGCCGACTCGAGTGATAAACCCTGTTTTGAGTCCAAGCCGTGCAGCAGCAATTAAACTGTTCAGCACATCGCCACCGAAGCGCTTCTCGAGCCTACTCGCCACGCCCAAGGGCTGGTCGGCATAAAGTTCGACCATGCACTCGCCCAACCCAAGCAAATCGAACTTCATACCACGCCTGCTTTGGCTAAGGCATCGCGGGTTGCTGTCTCGACCGCTTGCCAATCCGCTGCCTCGAGCGAAGCGCTCGGGAAAACCTGACTGCCCAAACCGAGCGCCAAAGCACCCGCCGCAAAGTAGTCAGCGGCTTGCTGCGGCGCGATACCACCTGTAACCATCGCCTGTAGCTGTGGAAATGGTCCGCGCAAATCCCTGAGGTAAGCCGCGCCACCACTCGAGCCAATTGGGAAAATTTTGACCAACGATACACCAAGCCCCAGCGCCTGAGCGATTTCGTTAGGGGTGAGTACGCCCGGCACGTAAGGTACGCCGTGCTCGTTTGCAAAGCGCAAAATTGTTGTATCGAGATGCGGACTCACCAAAAAATCCGCTCCAGCCTGTGCTGCCTCTTGGGCTTGAGCGAGTGACATTACCGAACCCGCGCCGAGCAAGGCTTGGGGCTGCAGAGTGCGCACCCGCTCAAGTGCAGCCACAGCATTTGGCGTGGTGAAGGTCAGCTCCACGACACGCAAACCACCACGCAAAGCAGCAAGCGCAGCCTGAGTGGCGAGTTCGGCGCTCGAAGCGCGCAATACGCCGACAACTTTGGCTCTTTGCAGTGCATCATAGAGGTGCTGTATCACCGCTCACCTCGCCATCCATCCGCCATCTACAACAAGCACGTGTCCAGTCACGTAATCGCTCGCGCTCGAAGCCAAAAAAACAGCCGCGCCCACCAAGTCTGTGGGCTGCCCCCAGCGTCCAGCCGGAATCCGCTCGAGAATCTGGCGGTTGCGGGTCTCGTCAGCGCGCAAGGCAGCGGTGTTTGCTGTGGCAATGTAGCCAGGAGCAATCGCATTGACTTGCACCCCACGCCCAGACCACTCGTTGGCTAGCGCTTTGGTAATTCCGGTCACAGCGTGCTTTGCAGCGGTGTAGGCTGGCACACGAATGCCACCCTGAAACGAAAGCAAAGAAGCGATGTTAATCACCTTACCGCTGCCTTGCGCAAGCATTTCGCGCCCAAAAGTTTGCGTCAGTCGCCAAAGGGCGTTTTGATTGGTCTCGACCACCAAAGCCCAATCTTCGTAGGCATACTCGAGTGCATCCGCGCGGCGAATGATTCCGGCATTGTTTACCAAGATATCCACTGCAGCAAAGGATTGACTCGCCTCAAGCACTGCTGCAGCACTGTTGGGGTCAGCCAAATCGGCTTTGATTTCCAGTGAGCGCCGCCCACTTTTGGCGATACCCTCGAGCGTTTCACTCGAACTCGAGCTGTTGCTCACGATAATCACATCTGCCCCCGCAGCAGCGAGTCCAAGTGCAATCGCCTGCCCAATGCCCGTAGCAGCACCGGTCACGAGGGCAGTTTTGTTGTGCAGCAAAAATAAGTCCATACAATCCTTTTTGGTGCAGCACTCAGAGCAGCACTGTCGCCTTTTGCACCCAAGCGGTCTCGGGGTCGAAACTCACGCCCTGAACACGCGCATCGCCCGCCAAAAACCAGAGGTAATAACTCTGTGCACCCGGTGCGGCGGCGTAGGTGTGGTAACCGTGTGGCAAGCTGATAAAACTATCGTCACGCACCGTGTGCGTCGTGTCATAGCCGCGCTCCGGGCTATAGTGGCGGCACAGACCAAAACCATCCGGACTCGAGACGCGAAAGTAATAGATTTCTTCGTGGAAAACCTCGCTTCCCTGCACGAGTTCATGCTTGTGTGGCGGATAGGTGCTCCAGTTGCCACTCGGGGTAATGGTCTCCCCGACGATCAAACTCGAGGCGGGAAGCCCGTTTGGAGCAACCAAAATTTCTCGAAAATAGCGGGTAAAATTGAGTTTGCCCCACGTGCCGGTATTGACTTGCTCCGGCTTGATTTCATAGGGTGCGATGTCCAAGCTCGAGGGGGCGCTTGGCAAGGCAGCTTCGATGTCGCTCAGAGCGTGGATTTCGTAGTTCGAGCCGCGCGGAATGTAGAGGCTGTGCGGGTTACCTGCAAAGACGTTAGTGCGCCCACCAATGCTCGAGAATTCGCTCTCTTTGACAACCACCCTAGCTTTACCCGAGAGCATCACCAGCAGCGCTTCACGGTCAGGTGCAAGCTCGCCAGAGTAACTTTGCCCCGCGTACAAATTGAGTTTATGAAAATCAAGTAACGCGCATCCGTGGTTGGGAACGTGCTGTATGCCGTTTGCTTTGGGCAGGCGGTGGTAGTATTGCTGGTTCATAAAACCTCCTCGAGATTTGCGCACTTTACCGCTTGAAGAGCGAATTTCATGCTTTACTGGGACACATGGTGTTGACTTAACTTTAACGTTACAGTAAATTTAGCTGTAATATCGCGTTTTGTCAAGTCATCCTCTACAATGTCGGAAATTGACCGATGGTGGTTAGCGATAATCAGTATGAGCCCTTTTACCCTTGAAACACTTGATTTTGTGCACCTAGAACGCATCCTGGAGCAGTCACGCACTGTGCCCTACCGCGTTTTTACCGAGGCGAACCTGGCGCTTTTACGCCGTGCTCCACACCTCGAGGCATTTCGCGCCGAGCTGATGACCCTTGTTCTGCGTGACGATATCCCAACCTTGAGCTACAGCGCTTGGCGCACTTACGAGCGCACCGGCGAGCGCACCGACTACGATAAGCCCTATTTTGAGCGGCGCGCCCTGCTCGCCGGGCTAGCGCTGCACTGTGTGCTCGAGCCAGATGACAGCAGCGCACTTAAGCGGCTACACAACCTCATTTATGCGATTCTCGAGGAGAGTACTTGGGCAAACCCGCCACACGTCGCGCAATCGGTTTTTGAAGCCGGTCAGGCTTTTGAGGTTATAGACCTCTTCGCTGCAGAAACCGCTCACGCGCTCGCTGAAACGCTCTCGCTGCTCGGTGAACGCCTCGAGACTGCGCTACAAAATCGTATCTTACTCGAGCTCGAGCGGCGCATCTGGAATCCCTACGCACGCCTCGAGCGTCCTGTCTGGGAAGCCAAACGCAACAATTGGTCAGCTGTTTGCAGCAGTTGTTTGGGCATGGTCGCCCTGCTGACACTGCGCGACCCCAAACGCATCATTGGTGTGATTGCGCGGGTGCTCGAGACCCTGAAAATCTTTTTTTCGGGCTATAGTCAAAGCGGTGCAACGCCCGAGGGCATCGCCTATTGGCGCTATGGCTTCGGGTACTTTGTCTATTTCGCACAAATGCTGCGCGAATACAGCGATGGGCAAATTGATTTATTGCTGAGCAAAAAAGCGCAGCGCATTGCGCTTTTTCCCGTCGCACTCTCACTTGGCGAAGACCGTTTTGTCAACTTTAGCGATGCGCCCGAATACTGTCCACTCGAGGCGGGTTTGTTGTCGCACCTCAAGCATCGCTTGGGTGTACAAACCCCCATGTTCAGCAGGGTAGCAAGTATACACCGCGACCACTGCTACCGCTTTGCGCACCTCACGCGCAATCTGTTTTGGACAGACCCCGAGTGCTTTCAGACCACGACACCAAGTGGGTTGTTCGTCTTTCCAGAACTCGCGTGGCTCACACACCGAGCACACGGCTTTGTCTTTGCCATCAAGGGTGGGCACAACGACGAACCGCACAACCAAAACGACCTTGGACAATTTATTCTGCACGCACACGGCGATACACTATTGTGTGACCTCGGGCGCGGGCAATACACCAAGGAATACTTTTCCGAAGCGCGCTACACACTGCTACACACCAGCTCTCGAGGGCACAACGTACCAGTGCTAAACGGCTATACCCAAGCCGCCGGCGCGGATTTTTTTGGCGAACTGTTGCATTATGCCCTACAAAACAACGTGCTAAAGCTGCTACTCGATTTGAGCAACGCCTATCCCGACCCCGCCCTGCTGCACTACACGCGCGCAGCGCGTTGGTACGCGAGCGAGCAACGCGCCCAACTCGAGCTGACCGACACGCTGCAATTTTCGCGCCCAAGCAACAGTATCGAAAGCGCCTTTATCAGTTTGTTCGAGCCTGTACTCGAGCAACATAGCATTGTTTGGAGGGGGCAAAAAGCGCAACTCACACTGCATTATCCAGAAGGGTGGCAGGTACAGCTCGAGTGCATAGACAGCAAAGCCCATTTAGGCGAAACGCTTAAGGTTTACCGCAGCACGTGCAAAATAGCTTGCGGACAGTATATTTCTGCAACTTTTCACTTGACACTCGAGTTACTTGAACCCTAAAGTGAGTGCGCACATGAAAAAAAAGACACCAAATAAACCCGTCACCCTGCGCGACGTTGCCCAAGCCGCCGGTGTGTCGTTGCAGGCGGTTTCCTTGGTCGTCAACGAACGTGCTGGTGTGGGCGAGGAAACGCGCGCCAAAATCAAACAAATCATCGCCAAACTTGGCTACGCGCCTTCCTCGAGCGCTCAAGCCCTGCGCGGCAACAGCACAAAAACCCTGGTGGTGATTTACCCCGGTACACCGCTTGGACGCTTACCTGCGAGCGGTTACCTCGAGGAAGTGCTCAACGGCATTTGTGTTGCCGCCAATGCACACGGCTATTACGTACTCTTGCACGCCCTCGCCAGTGGTGATTTGCTCGATATCGAGCGTCAGCGCCGCGCCGATGCAGTCATCACCGTAGTCTCGGATTTGGATGTACCGCAACTCAGCGCACTCGAGCGAATGAACTTGCCGGTGATTTCAGTACAGCGTCCCACTCCGAGTGCGATTACCGTACGCGCCGATAATCGCGCCGGTACGCGCCTTGCAGTCGAGTTTTTGGTGCGGCGCGGGCACAGCAAAATCGCTTACTTTGGTGGCGACTTGAACACCTACGCTGGGCGCGAGCGCTTCGAAGGTTACTGCGACGGGTTGCGCGGTGCAGGTATCCATGTCGACAGTCACCTGGTACACCACTACGTTTCCAACGCCGAAGTCTCGATGATGATGCGCGAGCCCAACGTACCACCAGAACTGACCGACGTGCTCGAGGTCGCACTCGGCTTGCTGAGCCGCAAAGAGCGTCCCACAGGGGTGGTCTGTTTTTCTGATTTGCGTGCAGTCGCCACTATCCGCGCAGCTCGGACTTTGGGGTTGCGCGTTCCTGAGGATGTCAGTGTGATTGGCTTTAACAACTTCACCCTCGCGGCAATGGTCGACCCACCGCTCACTACTGTGCACTTTCCCGCTTTTGAAATCGGTAAAACCGCCGCTCAGACCGCCATTAGTGCGGCACTTGGCACGCTCGAGCACAGAGACGAGGTCGTCTTGCCCGTATCGTTGGTGATTCGCTCAAGCAGTGGCGCTTGCCCGATGGCGGAACAAAAGGAGAAAAATGAAACTCGATGGTAGTTGGGAAGTTGTAAACGACAGCATCAGACGCCGCCTCGTGAGCCTTGGTACAAAGCTCATGAGCATGGAAGTAGAGTTCAAGGCGGGAGCGATTGGGACCATGCACCAACACCCACACGAACAACAAACACTCATTCGCACGGGCAGCTTCCGCTTCACCATAGGTCAGAACGTGCATATACTGCGCGCCGGTGACATCGTCAATATCTCGGGCGATACCCCGCACGAAGCGGTCGCGCTCGAGGACGGGGTTTTAATTGATACCTTCACGCCATTGCGCGAGGATTTACTCGAACGCTAAAGTTGAAACTGATTCGCCAAGCCCCTGAGGCGTTTGGCGAGTTCGTCCAGGTGTTGGCTCGCATCTTTGGTTGCTCGGCTGCTTTGCAGGTTCTGCTCGGCAGCGGATTGGACTTGTTGCATCGCACTGCCAATTTGCTCCATACCAACACCGTGCTGCTGTACCGAAGCATAAATGAGCTGCGCGTTACTTGCAGCTTCCCTGATTACCTCGGCGAGGTTGGTGATTGTATCGGCGACGCTCGAGATGGAAAATGTACCCGTCTCTGCACTTTTTAAGCCTTGCTCAGTGGTCATGACAGCCGTATTGGTTGCAGACTGAATCTCGGATAGCATCCTCGCAATCTGCGTAGTCGCCGTCTTGCTGCGCTCCGACAAAATACGAACTTCCGAAGCGACAACATTAAACCCTTTTCCGTGCTCTCCCGCTCGAGCAGCTTCAATTGCCGCATTCAAAGCCAGCAGGTTAGTTTGGTCGGCAAGCTCCGAAAGGGTCGCGATAATCTCACCGATAGCTTGTGTCTGCTCGGACAACTCGAGAATATTCTGGGCGATATCCTTGACGCGCTCTTGGGTATCGGCAATACTCAGTTTTGCTTGGCGTACAGCCTGCACACCAACCTCGGCGACCTGCGAGACCGTCTGAGCACTGCCGCGCACAACATTGGCGTTCTCAGCAATTTGCTCGGCGCTCGCCACCACCTCTTGCACCGCACTCGTAGTTGCGGTAACACTGGCGCTCTGCTGCGTAGCGACGGTATTTTGCTCGACTGCACTCGCAAGGATTTGACTCGAGACATCAGCAAGTTGGCTCGCACTCTGCTGCAAGGTATCCATGAGTTCACTCAAACGCTGCACCATCCCCGCAAAAGCATTGCCAAATTGGTCTTGTTCCGATAGGGGCTGAATCTCGACTGAGAGATTCCCCGCGGCAATTTTTTGCGCGGTTTGCGCCATAGTGCGCTGGTAACCGGTCATGGTCTTCAGCGCACTGCTGATTTGCCCAATTTCATCTTTGGCACCACCCGAAAACTGCTGCTCGAGATTGCCCTGAGCAAGCTCGTGCGCCATGCGCGCAATCTGTTTAGCACGAAAACCGAGGCTGTTGGTCATGCTGAATATCGCCACAATCACCAAGCCAAGCAGCAACAAACCTGCTGTAAAAATACTCACCTTCAGCTCGAGTTTTGCACGCTCCAAGTCCTGCACACTGGTCATATCTCGAGCAAGCCTAAAAAAATCATCAATTTGGTCTTGAAAATGCTGTGCCACAGAAGCAAAATAGGGCAACGAAACTATTAAAAGCACCAAAAAGATGCTGTTAAAAATACTTGTGTTGCGTATCAGACGAATCACAAACGGCTGTTCCTGGTCGCTTAAAACTTTCGAGGTGGGGTAAAAACCTAAAAACGAAACCCCCAAAAGCCAAATATGGTGTCTTGCCATCGAGGCAGCCTGGGCATTGATCGGGTCTATCAAACTCAGCAGCACCTGCCCGAGGCTAATCACCGCCAAGCCACGCGTGATACTGCGAATAATGTTCCACGCCAGGTTATCCGTGCGGTTTGCAAAGGTGATGCTCAAAAAGAGCAGCATCAAAAAAATTGCTGCGCTCTGGTAAATGATACGCTCGGTACCGGGCTTGGCAATCCAAGTCGTCAAGCCGGAAAGCAAAATGCACAGCAGCACGCTGCCACCAAGCAAGCGCCCCGCCAGACCACGCACTAAAAGATTGTCCTGCTCGAGGGCAAAAGCAATCCATATCCCACCCAAAAACAAAAAAGCCACACCAACGAGCACAATAGCTGTACCAAAGTCGTCAAAACGACTAAACACCGGCACCCATTCGCCCACTCCAATCAGCGCCAAACCAATCGCCAAAGCGCGTATGGTACGACGCACTCGAGTCGGGAGCGGTGCAGTTGCAGACCACGTAAAATAAACCCCGACAAAGTCGGCAGCCCCAATAATAAAAGAGTACCAAGAGGCATTGCCCAAAGCAAACGCCAAGCAAGTCGCGAGCCACAGCAAGGCAAAAAGCAGGATATTTGATGGGGAACTCACAGCAGTATCATAACGTGCAAAACCCTAGTCACGCACCCTCACACCAGGCTGCCCGCACCCACGTTAGGCTGGCTAGGTGCGTTTTCGCGCCACACCTCTCGAGCGACCAAGCGCAGCATCGTGTGTACCGAGCTGCTGTGCCTAGTCCCATTCACTTCGCTACGAAGCCATAAAGATTGTTAAAAAAAAGCACTAGCACGAACATTGTGTTTGTTTGACAACAAAACAGTTCCCACATACAATACACCCATAGCACAAGGTTAAATCGGCTCCTGCGAGGGCTGCACCCGAGTTTTTTCTATTCGGAGGCAACAACGTTCTTAGAGGAGGTCGTATGAGCCAGTATTCGTCGCTCGAGCCTAGCCCGTTAAGTGCAGCACAGCTCGAGCAAAATTTCCAGGAAATCCAGCCCGCACTGACCAACCGCGAAGCGGTAGTCGAAGCCAATAGGTGCTTGTTTTGCTATGACGCACCCTGCACCCACGCCTGCCCCACGCACATAGATATTCCTGGCTTTATTAAAAAAATCGCCACAGATAACCTGCGCGGTAGTGCTCGAGTGATTTTAGAAAGCAATTTTTTGGGTAGCACCTGCGCTCGGGTTTGTCCCGTGCAGGAACTGTGCGAAGGTGCGTGTGTGCTCGGCAGCGATCACAAACCCATCGAGATTGGTCGTTTGCAACGCTTTGCCACCGATTACGTGCTCGAGCGCAAACTGGATCTCTTTAAGCCCGCTCCCTCGAGTGGCAAAAAAGTCGTGGTGATTGGCGCAGGTCCCGCTGGTCTGAGTTGCGCTGCCGAACTCGCCAAACGCGGACACAAAGTGACTGTGCTCGAGAAAAAGCCGCTCGCTGGCGGGCTAAGCACCTACGGCATCGTGGTTTTCCGCGAACCTGTAGAGGTCTCTTTAGCCGAAGTCGAGATGGTTAAACGCCTCGGGGTCGAAATCAAAACGGGCATCACTGTAGGCAAAGATGTACAAATAAAAGACCTCGAGCAAGAATACGATGCGCTGTTTTTGAGTATCGGCTTGGGCAATGTGCCGAATCTATCTATTGCTGGCGAAGACCTAGGCGGCGTGGTAGACGGTATCGATTTTATCGAGCTGACCAAGACCCAGCCCTACTCGAGTATTCCAGTAGGCAAAAACGTTGCGGTGATTGGTGCAGGTAACACCGCTATAGATGCCGCGACCATTGCCAAGCGCCTCGGCGCAGCAAGAGTGACGATGGTCTACCGCCGCAGCGAAGCCGAAATGACTGCCTACGACTTCGAGTACGAATTCGCTAAGCAAGAGGGAATCGAGTACCGCTTTCTTACCGCGCCTGTTGCGATTCACGGCGACTCGAGCGGCGTGAAATCGCTCGAGTGCGTGCAAATGCGCCTCGGTGAACCTGACCAGAGTGGCAGACCACGCCCCGAAGTGGTGCAGGGCAGCAATCATCACCTGTCTGTAGATATGGTGATTAAAGCCATTGGACAGAATAAACAAACAGAACTCGCCCAAGCCCTCGGACTCGAGCTAAAGAATGGCTATATCGTTACCGACGAATACAATGCTACAAGCAACCCCAAAGTTTTTGCGGGTGGCGACTGCGTGCGCTTAAAAGGTGCTGCCAGCACAGTCATGGCTGTTCAAGACGGAAAAATCGCCGCTCAAGCAATTCATGCAATGTTCATGGGAGTGTAAATCATGGCAGACCTTTCGATTGATTTTTGCGGCATCAAGTCGCCCAACCCATTTTGGCTCGCCAGCGCTCCACCAACCAACTCCGGGGCGCAGATTCACAAAGCATTTGAATACGGCTGGGGGGGTGCGGTTTGGAAAACCATCGGCGCACCGGTTTTAAATGTTTCAAACCGTTACGGAGCTTGGCACTATGGCGGGCAGAAAATGCTCGCCATTAACAATGTCGAGCTTATTTCCGACCGTCCACTCGAGTTAAATCTGCGCGAAATCGCCGATGTCAAAAAGCACTGGGCAGACCGCGCCGTGATCGTTTCGGCAATGGTCGAGTGTCAGCGTCAGGCATGGGTAGATATCGTACACCAAATCGAAGACACCGGCGCGGATGGCATCGAAATCAATTGCGGTTGCCCGCACGGTATGTCGGAGCGCGGCATGGGCAGCGCAGTGGGGCAAAACCCGCACCTGATTGAGCAGATTAGCGAGTGGACAACG
>JBKBVO010000169.1:0-4958 GCA_046289535.1 Deinococcales bacterium
ATTGCTCGCGCAAGACCTGCATCACATCTTCTGGGCTGTGTGCGCCTGTCAATGCCCTACCTTCCTCGAGATTGGGAAACATGATATCTACCGAAAGCGCTTTGGTGGCACGCTTAAATTCCTCGCGCCCGATTTGGCGAATCATTTGGTAGCTACCGGGGTCAAAGCTGACCGTGGCACCCGCATCAGTAGCAATCCGTGCCGCCTCGAGTGCAGCAGCCCTGGGCGGGTCGGTAAAAACACTCCATGCGGTAATGTGCACGTGACTGGCAGCACGAATCACATCTTTAGGCAAATCGTGAGGCATAAGCTGGAAATCTGCGCCTTGATTGGTGAGCATACTGCGCTGTCCCGAGGCATCAATCAAGACCAACACCACGCCCGTAGGATGCTGCTCCGACCAAACAATGTGCGGCTTCACCTGTTCTTGCTCGAGCTTGGCAAGTGCAAACTGCCCGAATTGGTCACGCCCAATTTTGCCTAAAAACTCTGTGGGCATTCCAACCCGCCGCGCCCACACGGCAACATTAGCGCTCGAGCCGCCGTGTGCCAGTTGCACCCGCCCGGTGGTATCGCCACCACTTAATAAAATGTGGTCTGGTTTGGCAAGCACATCCCAATTCAGATCACCCACGCAAAGCAAGTATTGATTTGGTTGCATAACTACAAAATATGCTACACTTTTTGTACACCAGAAAGGAGGTGGTCCAACTGTTACAAGAATTTTTAGTTGGTGGAGGTGCCCGTCGGGGCTAGCCCAGGTTGCTTGGCAACCAACCGCCTCTCGAGACGCTATTTGGTGGAGTTTTGAGTTGCGGACAAGCCCGAAAAAGGAGGGGTTAGACCCCTAAATCCCGGACGGGTATCGGGTTGCAGGAGGCTTCAGGCTTCCTGCAACTTTTTTTCGCGCACCGCCATCATGTAGGCTGCAAAGCTGAGTCCACTTGCCCAAAACAGGTCGTATAGAACGGTTCCAAGTGGCTGATTACCGAGCAGAATCACCACCACTCGAGCCAGGCTGCTGAGCACAAAAACCACCGAAAGCTGACGCAGGGTACGCGCCAATTTTCCTGAACCCAAAAGTAGCGCTTGCCCACCGAACAGTGCTGTGACAAAAAGAGCAACGCACAAAAACACCAAAAAACTGGCGCTTGTTTGGGTGGTCAGGGCAAAAAGGGTAGTCAAAATAGCGCTGACACCAAGGCTACCTAAAACCAAGCCAACCGCCTGGGTGCCCATAAAAAGCCCTTGGCGCTGCATCACAAAGGGAAAAGTCAGCGCTGCCAGCGCAACCACCGCCGACCCTGTATAGTACACCGGCTCGCGCAACCAAAGCAGTGTTTCGCGCGCAATGCCCGTAAAAAATGTGTACGCCAGACTCGCATCGCCAAGCCCAATCAAAAAAAGCGCAACCCCAAGCCCAAGCACGCTCGGGCGCAAGGTTTTAGGCAGGTTGCTCGAGAGCAAAAACATCATCAGTGCGCCTAAAAAATCAAACAGGGTAACACCCAGACTGCGAAAAGGCGAACTGGGAATATCGGGGAATGGGACAATCAAAAAACCGAGTACCAGCAACCCCCAAAAAAACAGCACTGCACCCAAATAAAAAGCAGCTCGAGTCGAAATTTGCATGACCAGAAGAATACCCCAAGAGCCTAACTTTGCGCATCTTGCTGCCGCCAAACTTGCGCTCGAGGGTTGCCCTGTGCACCACGCCTGCTCGAGCGCTTGCAAAAGGTGCTCCATGCACGCCTGTGCTTGGCGCAGTGGTTTTTGTGAAATCGCACCAAAACTGCTATGCACACAGTCTTCGCAGAATTCAAGCAGCGCTAAAAACACGGGGTCGCGGCTCGAGACAACAGTTTTTGCTGTTTCAGGCAAAAAATTCTGGCAATACAGTTGTGCACTGTCCGCTGCATTTTTTCTTCGGGCAAGTCGGCAAGCCCATTCATGACCTCGAGGCTGGTGGTCATGCTGAGCTCTAGAGACTACGCAACTGACTCAGACAGTGACGGAAAAGCCTTATTGGGCTAGAGAACTGGTATAAAGTGTACCCATGCAACAAGGCGATTTGGTTTGGAGTCCGAAAGCGCAAAAGACGCGCTTGGACGATTTTGCAGCGTTTTTACAAGGCACGCGCGGGCTTGAATTTGGCGACTACAACACACTTTGGCGCTGGAGCGTAGAACAACTCGAGGATTTTTGGGAGAGTATCTACCAGTTTTTTGCAGTGCGCGGCACGCCCTACCAAAGTGTGCTCGAGGCTCGGGTAATGCCAAATGCCAAGTGGTTTACAGGAGCTACATTAAATTACGCCGAGCATTGTTTTTTGCATAAAAACCAAAACCCCGCCATTATTTTTGCTAACGAGCGTGGCGGCTACCGCGAAATAGCATGGACAGAACTCGAGCAACAGGTCGGGAGTCTGGCAACCCATCTGCGCGAATGGGGGATTCGAGCAGGAGACCGTGTTGTCGGGTATTTGGGCAATACTCCAGAGGCGATTGTGGCTTTTTTGGCATGTGCCTCTATAGGCGCAATCTGGAGTTGCACCAGCCTCGAGATGGGTCTTGGCAGCATTGTGGACAGGTTTTCGCAAATCGAACCCAAAATTTTATTTGCTGCACCCGCATACTACTACAATGGCAAAAATATTGACTGTCGTAACACCATTGCCCAATTACAAGAAAGACTGCCAAGCCTCGAAAAAACCATCATTCTTGGCGAGGCATTTGATGCACTTTTGACTCGAGGCGCTTTGCCCGAATGCAAAGCCTTACCCTTTGATCATCCGCTCTACATTCTCTACTCGAGTGGCACAACAGGCTTGCCTAAGCCAATTGTACATGGGCACGGCGGTATTTTGCTCGAGCATCTAAAACAACTTGCACTGCAAAGCAACCTTGGCGCACAAGACCGCTTTTTTTGGTTTACCACCACAGGTTGGATGATGTGGAATTATCTGGTTTCGGGCTTGTTGGTTGGCTCGAGTATCGTGCTTTGGGATGGTTCGCCAACCTATCCCAGCCCCGATGCGTTGTGGCAATTGTGCGAACGCGCTAGAATTACAGTTTTTGGTTGCGGAGCAGCCTATTTGCATGGCAATATCAAAATCGGGCTTGAGCCGAAGCGCAACTTTGATTTATCCGCACTGCGTGCGATTGGCAGCACAGGCTCGCCACTTTCACTGGATGGTTTTAGCTTTGTCTACCAACAGGTGAAGCCTGATGTACAGCTTTTTAGCACATCAGGCGGCACGGATGTATGCAGTGCTTTTTTGGGTGGTAGCCCTTGGACTCCAGTTTGGGCAGGCGAGCTTTCCTGCCGCAGTCTTGGCGCAGACTTACACGCCTTTGACGAGCACGGTCAGGCAGTACAAGAGACGGTGGGCGAATTGGTGTTAACCAGCCCCATGCCCAGTATGCCGCTTTATTTTTGGAATGACCCAGACAACAAGCGTTACTTGGAGAGCTACTTCGCAGCGTACGCAGGCGTATGGCGGCACGGCGATTGGGTCAAAATCACGTCCCGGGGCAGTGCGATTATTTACGGACGCTCCGACGCAACCATCAACAAAGCCGGGGTACGCATTGGTACCGCCGAGTTTTACAGTGTCATCGAAGCCCTACCCGAAGTGCAAGACAGCCTGATTATCAATCTCGAGCAGTTGGGCGAACAAAGCTATATGCCGCTTTTCGTGGTGGTACCAGAGCTCGACTCAGCGCTAGAACAAAAAATAAAAAATACCATCCGGCAACAGCTCTCACCACGCCTTGTCCCCGACGAAATCATCGCTGTAGCAGCGATTCCACGCACCTTAAATGGCAAAAAACTCGAGTTGCCGATCAAAAAAATCCTTCTTGGCGCAGACCCCAAAAAAGTTATCAACCCAGATGCGATTGCCAACCCCGAAGCATTAGTATTCTTTACCACACTTGCACAGAAACGCCAATCAAGGTAGCCTAGCATTCATGCGTGTTGTTTTAGCCACCAGCAACCAGGGCAAACTGCAGGAGTTTCATCAGGCTCTGCTTCCCTTGGGCTGGCAGTTATTACAGATGCCCCCAGGGCTGACCATGCCCATGGAAGATGGCAGTACCTACGAGGAAAACGCGCTGATTAAGGCGGCAGGTATCTGCCATGCCCTCAAAACCCCCGCCCTCGCCGATGATTCTGGACTCGAAGTTGCGGCACTCGAGGGTGGTCCGGGCGTATACAGTGCGCGTTTTGGTGGTTTTTTGACCGACATCGAACGCAATTTACACCTGCTCGAGAGTATCAAGCACGTTCCCACGCCTCGAGTCGCCAAATTTGTGGCAGTAATCGCCATTGCCTTTCCCGACGGCTATGTGGAATCGTATCGCGGCGAAGCACACGGCGAGATTCTCGAGGGACCGCGTGGCAATGGCGGGCATGGTTACGACCCACTGTTTTATGTGCCGCACTTGGGCAAAACCTTTGCCGAACTTTCAATAGAAGAAAAGCGCCAGATTTCGCATCGCGGCATCGCCCTCAACAAAATACTCGAAGCATATAAAAATGGCGCGCCACAGCGCGAAATCAGTCGGCTCGAGTAGGGGCTTTTGAGGGTGCCCAGCACCAGCTCAAAATTGTGTCCGAGGGTTTGGTGGTGAACCTTTGCCCAAAGGCGCGAATCGAAAGCAGTTCTTCTTGTACTGGAATCTTTTGACTGCCATGCATTTTGCTAGACTAACACGATGCGCGCAGAACTCCTTGAAGGTGCAAAACTCTTTAATGCCGGTGAGTACTGGGAGGCACATGAAGTCTGGGAAGTGCCTTGGAATGCTGCCAAGAAAAGCGGTGATACAGCAACCGCAAATTATATTCAGGGTTTGATTTTATTGGCAGCCGCTATCCACAAACGCCGACATTATGACAACATTGTGGGTGGACAAAGAAATTATCAAAAAGCCCTGCGGCGGCTCGAGGGTTGTGAC
>JBKBVO010000170.1:0-4934 GCA_046289535.1 Deinococcales bacterium
GTCTTGGGGTAAGGTTGGGGTTGCTCCTGCCTGAATCAGCTCATTTGCCAAGCCAGCTAAAAGTGCGCTTTTTGCCTGAACCAAGGCGTGGCGTGGCTGGGTTTTGCCCAGAATAGCCTCGACTTTTTGCTGTAGTTCGCTGCGCTCGGCGCTGAGGTCAAGCTGCTGTTGCTCGAGGCGCAAACCCTCTTGTTGGGCAGCAGCATGCTCGCTTTGCCGAGATTGCAGCAAGGCTTGAGCAGCTGCCAGAGCGCTCTCGGCTCGAGCAAGAGCGCTACTCGCATGGGTATGGGCTTGGGCGGCTTGTTGTTCGCGTTGTTGCAGTTGTTGCTTTTGGGCGCGTATATCTTTTGAACGGCTTTCGATTTCGGCTGCGCCACTTTGCTGTAGTGCAAATGCCAAGCCCGAAATTTGTGCAGCTTTGGCGTGCTGTAATGCACTCTTGGGGTCTTCGTTGGCAGCTAATACATCCGCCCACGAGGTTTTAAGTTGCTGCTGCTCGAGTTTATTGGCAGCCAGGGCTTCTTTGGCGCGTTCACAGGATTTTTCGGCGTTTTCGAGTGCAGCTTTGTGACTGCTGGCGGTCTCGCGCAGCGAAGCAAACTGCTCGCGCAGTTGCTCGAGTTCGCGCTTGGCAATTTCTACCTTTTGTTGCAGTTGGGTTACGGCATCTCCGAGCTGAGGAATAGCTTTTAAGGGTTGCCCACAAATTGGGCAAGGGTCGCCAATTTGGGCATCTTGCAGCAGTGCCGCTACGGCATTTTCGCGCTTGGCGCTCTCTAATTGGCGCTCTAAAATCTCGAGCTCGGCTTTTTTATCTTGCCCCGCCTGTTTTACACGTTCGACTGCCGCGAGACTATCGCTGTTTTGGCTGGTCCAATGCAGTACGGCATCACGGGCGCTTTCAAGCTCGGTTTGGAATTTAGCTTGATCTTTTTGCAGTTTCAGCAAGGTTTTTTGTTCGTTTTGTACCAGCGTCAGCCTTGCCCAGATATGTTCCGAAAAAGCAGGAGCAGTCGGTGCTGCATCCTCCAAACGCCCACCAAGCTGCTGCAGCCGTTCGAGCTGTGGACGCAAGTCCTCGAGTCGCCGCAGTGCTTGCTCAAGCACAGGGATTTCTTGTGCGGCAGCACGCGCCGCCTCGAGTTGTGCTTCGGCACTCAGGGCAACATCTTTTGCCGTAATAAAAGCATTTTCTTTCTCTAACAAGGCATTTTGTGCCAACTCGAGTTTGGTTTTAGACTCCCCGAGTTGTTGTCGCCGACGCTCGAGGTCAACAAGTTGTTGATCCAGACGCTCGAGTTGTGGCAATTCAGATTCTAGACGATCAAAGTCTGACCATGCGCTTTCGCTAAAGACTGCCGCCGTACCTGTTGCCTTTTTAAGGCTGCCACCCAAGGCGTTCAGGCGCTCCATACGCGGTAATAAAGCGCTTAGATGTTCAATTTTACGCTCGAGTTCGGGAATTTGCAGCGCAGCAGCACGCGCCGCTTGGAGCTTGCTTTGGGCGTTCTCGGTTTGTATTTGCGCGGCTTCAAATTGCTTTTGTTGAGTCTGAAAAATACGCTCTTGCTCGGCGAGCCGCTTTTGTAAACGCTCGGCGCTATCTAAAAGCGGCAGCACACCTGCGACTTGCCGCGCCTCGAGAACGCGTTGTCTTTGGCTTTGAATACCACTTTCTTGCTGCTCTAGACGCTGTAATTCAAGTTGTGCTTGCTCGAATTGCAAACTCAGACGTTCGACTTCTTGGGCTTGGGCAAGCTCGAGCCGCGCCTGCCCGAGACGGCTTTGAGTTTGCTGCAAAGTCTGCTGGGTCTGCTGTATGCGCTCGTACAAGCCTTTGAGTGCCTCTGGCGTGGCATGGGCGAGGCTTTCGAGCTGAATTTGCAGCGCACCAGCCTGGCTTTTTGCCTCACGCGCCAGTTCACCTGCACGTTTTTGCATCGCTTCGATGCGGTCTAAGCCAATCAGATTTTTTAAGAGGTTGCGCCGTTCATCGGGTTTACCACGCAAAAAACGGTCAAATTCGCCTTGGGGTAGTAAAACAGCTTTAGTGAAAGATTCAAAATCCAAACCCACTACACTTTCGATAGCATTGGCAATATCGGTTTTTTTGGTTTTCTCGCTGACTGTCACCCATTTGCCCTGGTCTTTGCGCTCGAAACGTGGCTCTGAATTTTTTTGCGTATAGGTACGAGCAACTCGGTAAGTGCGCCCGTCGGCTGCTTCAAACTCGAGCGCCAAACTCATGCCCAAACTGCCTTGAGACATCAGTTCTTTAGCGGGTTTATTGCCCAAGCGCGGGGTTTTCTCGAAAAGCGCAAAAGTCATTGCATCCAAAATGCTTGATTTCCCCGCACCCGTCTGTCCGACGATAGCAAACAACTCGAGGTCGCTAAAATCGATAACCGTATGGTCACGAAAACACGTAAAACCGCTCAGCTCGAGACGCAATGGACGCATAGATCCTCTATTCGTAATGAGCACATAAATCCTCTATTCATAGCGGAATGCCCTCGAGCCAACCGCCACAAAAAGTGCGGCAAAACCCAACAAGATGGCGGTGTGTGGCAATAATTGCCACACAGAAGCTTGCTTGAGAATCACGTTCTGCATGGCTTGTAAACCCCAATATGTTGGCAAAAACTGCGCGATTTGCTGCATCCAAGTTGGGGTCACTTCTATTGGCCACCACAGACCACCCAATGCCGACAAAACATTGACCGACAGCACACTAAACGCTCCAAACTGCGCGGCAGTTTTGGTCAGCGCGGCACAGAGCGCCCCAAAGGCTGCCGCTGCAAAAGCAAAAGCGGTACAAGGCAAAATAAGTGCTACTGGATTACCCCAGCGCACCCCTAGAGCAAGGCTTGAGAATAAAACCATCACCGCAAGTTGCCCCCCAAGCACCATTGTATTGCCCAAAAGTTTGCCCAAAACCAGGCGAACGCGTGACACAGGGGCGGCAAAAAGCCGCGCCAAAGTACCCGAGGTGCGTTCGCGCAAAAACGCCAAGCCCGCCTGTGCTCCAAAAAGCAAGGCAAACATCAGGGTCATGCCCGGGGCAATCTGTTCTGCACCAGAAGTGACGAGCACCCTACTGTTAGCGACCTCGACTTTCTGACCTACGACTTTCACCAGATCGGTTTTTAAGAGGTCTGCGGCTCGAGCCGCAGCGTTGCTGTTGGGTACAGCTTTGGCAGCTATCAGTGGAGCTTGTAAACGAATATACGCCGCACGAACGCGCTGCAGTACATCCCAAACGCGGGGGTTGCCTGCGCTGGTCATCAACTCGAGCTGTTGCGGCGCGAGCAGCAAAAACCGCGTGTCAAAATCTGGTGGTAGTTTAAGCCACGCATCCCTGTAGGCGGTTGTGACCAAAGACTGTGCATGGATACCCGCACTTTCTACATCCGCGCCCAACGTACGCAATTGGTTTTCAAAGGCGATGGCTTGCGGCGTATTCGGGCGAGTGATTAAAACCCGCACTGGTCCGATATCGCTTGATTGCAATAACCCCAGAATGCTCGAGAAAACAATAGGCAAAACAAAAAGCATGGCAATAAGGTGTGGCTGTTTCCACACATGACGCGCCTCGGCAATGGCAATATGCAAAATCGTTTTCATTTGCCAAACCGCCTCGAAAGCTGCCATGCCCCAAAACCAACCCCAACCAGCGCCATACCGAGCAAAACCAGCATCGAAAGCGCCAATTGCGTGTTACTTTCACCAATCGCTGCGAGCTGAAAGGCTTCGATACTCCAACGGTTATAAGTAAACTTCGAAAGAATTTGCGCCACTCCGGGCAAGGTCTCGAGTGGCCACATCGAACCACCCAATAAACTCATCACCAAAACGAACACCAAAGACATGGTGTTGAGTTGCTCTCTCGAGCGGGTCAGCCCAATGATAATCCCACCGAAACCTGCTGCTGCTGCTGCTGTCGCCAAGAGTACGGGCAACACCGCCCAGACTGTACCCCAAGAAATCCCGTACAGCAGACTCGAGCCAAGTGCAAAAACACCAAGCTGCAAAACACCCAAAAGCCAGAGTGCCACAAATTTGGCAAAGAGCAGCAGCGCCGGTGTGACCGGAGCCGCCAAAAGACGGTGCAATGTACCACGCTCGAGTTCATCAAGCACTCCCCCTGCACCGTTAGTGGCGCTTAAGAGCGTGAACATCACCCCGAATGCCACGGCGTAATAGGCAAAAATCCCTCGGCTGCGACCCTGTGCTTCCTCGCTTTTTAACTCAAGGCTGGCATCTTGGTATAGGCGCTCGACTCGAGAACGCACCAAAGTCAAGGTTTCTTGCAATTCGCTGGCACTGGCGGGCGCTCGCGCCCGCACACCTGCCAATACCGCAGCACGCGCCGCCTCGAGTTGCTCGAGATAACCCGTGACAAGCTGCTTCACGACTTCGCCGCGCTGGTGGCTCGAGGGGTCGAGCAAAACCTGCACCTCGAGCGGTTCTGCGCGCAAGAGTTTTGTTTCTAGGCGCTCGGGTAAAATCACCGCTACTGTCACTTTGCCTGTACTCACCTCCTGGCTAGCGATTTGTGCGCTTGGAGCATAAGAAACCTTGGTAAACCCAGATTGGGTCAGCACCTCACCAAGATTTTTGGCAATTTCGCCCGAGCCAGCAATACTCACTGGCAATAAGTCTATTTTGCGTGTCCCACCAATTGCACTGCCAATCATCAGGGTTAAAATGATTGGCATAAGAAGCGATTGCACCAAAAAACTGCGCGAACGAATCTGCGCCAAAATATCGCGCCACGCGATCACCGCCAAAACCTTAGTCACGCAAACGCCGTCCTGTCAATTTTAAGAATACCGTCTCCAAGTCAGGTTCGTCGAGTTCAAGGTGATCAAGATGCGCGCCAAAACTAGATAACATCTGCAAAATCCCCGCCAGCGCGGTTTTGGGGTCTT
>JBKBVO010000171.1:0-4930 GCA_046289535.1 Deinococcales bacterium
ATCTTTCTAAGTTGCGTCCGCGCTTACTGAAGCGTGGTACAGACGCACTCGAGATTGGGGACAAGCGCTTAGTTCGTGCCAAAGAGGATATGGAGTATTACCATAAATTTGACTATGTGATTATCAACGACGACCTGGCAACCGCCGTTGATGACCTCGAGAGTGTGATTCGTGCCGAACGCCTGAGCAGCGCACGTATCGTGCCAGCCGAATTCGCAGTTCACTCGAGTACAGACCCAGAACTCGAACTCGAACTCGATGTCTTGGAGGAACGGATTCGCAATAGCGGTCAGTGATTTACCCCATAGCTAAAGGTCAAACACATTTAATTTGCCCACCTCAGATTTGGCGCGTAAGCTTGAGCGTCAAGCATCAAGACTTTTTGAATGATTGCTTCGGCCAGGTCTTGGTCAATTATTTCTTCGGTGTGTGGGATCACCCCGTGGCGTAGGAAATTGTCGTCTGAGAAAGGAACATGCCCGTAAACGACAATTTTTTCGTAAACATGATTAACCTCAATCACTGCAATGCCCAACCTGAGTGACTCTCTTCTATTGTTTTCCTGGCTAAGGATGGCGAGCCAGCGCCGCCTGACTCCCAAATGATCGGTGGCTTCAAGTTGATAGACCCTGTTGCCAAATGGAGTCTTCAAGGTAAAGCTCTCAAAGCTCACCAGTGGCCCGTATATGGTTCGGGGCGATGTTTTGTTTTCTGTGTTGCGCTGTTTTGGGATTTCAATTTCGTAAACAGTTGGGTCAATTGTGAAAGGACTTGGGTCAATTGTGAAAGGACTGATGACCTGTTCTGGGTTTGCCCCTGTGACGTTCTCATAGTACAAGCACGAATCAGCCCTGGTCTTGTAGTACTCGAGAAAATCCTCGAGACTGGCAAATGAACCATGTACACTATCACCCGCTTTACTGGGTATTTGGATATTGTTGTACGGCTCATAGTTAATACCGTCTGCGTCGCACTCCAGTACAGATGCAATGATTGGCAGGAAGCTATTTTTGTAGAGTTCATTGGCCTTGGCTGAGATATTACTGGGCTTGATTGAGGCAAAGCGCCCAGTTGGACTCATTGCTCTGAACACCATTTGGAGAAATGATCCAACAAAAATAAACTGCTCTGACCCGAGCCAAAATAGATAGACAGTGGTTTGCTGCTTATTTTCTCTTATGATATCCCCAACCTTTACCTCTTCGATTCTTTGGCACAACACAACAAGGAAATTGTTTTTGTCGTGTTCTACCAGGTAGAGGCGGTTGCCTAAAGCGTGTCGGGTCAATTTATGAATTTCGTTTGTTTCTATCGGTGTAATTATTTCTATTGGTACAGTGTTTTCGTCTATATGCGAGCCGTGCAGTGCTACTTTGTAAGGTGGTTTGTTGAGTTGTGCAATGATTTCTTGAATGAGTTTGTGTGACATGATTCTCTTACTTTACTTTATTTTTTGCGCAATTTATAACACGCTCGCAACTCGAGCGTGTTATTGAGATGTTGGCGCTTTCTTTTAAATTGGTTTTGATTAGTCTGCGGCTTGAGCGATATTGGCAGTAATATTTGCAGCGATATTGGCAGTGATATTGGCAAGGCGAAAATTAGGCTCGATATCTTTTCCGAAAGATGTTTGGCGTTCGACCACTCCTTTTTTAATCAAACGATTGATGCCCGACATGACTTGATTGCGTTCGATACTGTCAGGCATCAGGCTGCAAATATCTCTAAGTGCTTTGTATTGCGGCGAAAGAATCGAAATGATTCTTTGGGTGAGAGGAATTTTTTCCTCGCCTTGTTCTTGGATTGCAAGTTTGGCTTGTTCTTGGACTGCGATGTTTTGTTGTTCAACCCTAGCGATATAGGACTTCCAGAATTGGTTATCATTGACCAGTCTCAGTGCCTCGAGCCAATCTTCGAGGGTGATATGACGATTTTTGACCAAGTATTCAACGCTGATAAAGACACTGCGTAGCTTTTCTTCGACTAAGGACTGCACCATTTCTTTAGCCAGTTCGGCTGGTGTGGCAGCATTGCTGGTTGCAGCAACAGCGTGGAATTGGGCTTTAAGATTGTTTCAAAGCTGCATTCACATCACGGTTAATCTCGAGGTTGCAATTAGCACAAATATAGGCTTTACCAATAGCGACCTTTTGCCGGAATATCAGATACCTCGAGCGTGAACGCAATG
Organism: Deinococcales bacterium; assembly: GCA_046289535.1. Taxonomy (GTDB): domain Bacteria; phylum Deinococcota; class Deinococci; order Deinococcales; family JAAFIG01; genus JAAFIG01. Next base: position 2,189 of record JBKBVO010000171.1, read on the forward strand.
GGGGCGTGAACGCCCCCACTTCTACTGCTTTTGCGCTTCGGATTAAACTGGTCTCTGAATGCGCCTTCGATGATTCTGTAGTGGTGTACCAATTGCCGCTTTGCGACTGCGAGTCCTGAATGATTACCAATCAAGTAGTAGTTAGTTCCTGCCGTCTTTGGCGGTGAATGTTGCGGGTATAAATTAACCCAAATAAAGCGTCTCGAGCGGAGATTCTACTAAGCGGTTGCGTCCGAGTGTGACATGATATGCCTTTGCTTCAGGGCGGCTCGAGATAGCTCTTGCGTATTCGGAGTTGATAAAATGCACCGCTACGCCATCATCAGCGGCAAATCCTGGTGCAACTTTGCGTGAACGCAATAAGCGCTCGAGGATGGTTTTGCGATAGCGTTCAGAATCGTAGTGCGGAGTAAATGACCCAGGCAACCAGCCCAAGCCTTTCATGGCACCGAGTGAGCGCCCAAGTGAATCGGTTATAAATTGCTCAAACCAGCAGATTGCGCCCGCCGAAACACCTGTAAACACTGTACCCGCTTCGTATGCTTGCAAAAAGACTGGCTCGAGTTCCCAGGCTTTCCACAGCGCCAGCGCATTTTTGGTGCTGCCCTCCGAAAAATACAGCACATCTGCGCCTAAAATCATATCCTCGAGGTCATCATGCCAATCTTCTGTTTTAAATAGTGGCAGATGATACGGCTCACACTCTAGGGTGTTGAAAGCACTATAGAAACGGTCAATGTACATTTGTGAGTCGCCTGCAGCAGTGGGAACAAAACAGACCCTTGGTACTGTGACCTCGCGTGCGCTGCGTGCATGCTCGAGAACGTATTGATCCAAGAGCAAGTTACCAGGTTCCTGTGAAAAACCACCACCACCAAGTGCAATAATCTGGCGTTTAGTGACGCTTGCAGCTGTGACCATATCCCAAGCAGCCGTTTTGAGTACAACATTGTTTGCTGTGTCTAATTCTTTTGTGAGGTCAAGCAGAATTTCGGCTTTGGAAGTGGGAGTCATTTTGGTTGCTTCACTGGAAATGGCTTCAAACTCGGCAACACTCGAGATGAGGTCTTTTTCTGGCTCTTTGGCTTGCACAAAGCTCGCTTCGGAAACCTGAGTTGTGTCGTGTTGGGCAGTTTCTACAGCCTCTTTAGGGTCTGAAAATGCTTTGGATACAGGCTCTGTTTCTGGCTGGCTCGGCAAAGATTCAGGTACTGGTTCACTTGGCAAAGATGCAAGTACTGGCTGGCTCGAGACCAGCGCCAAGTCCTCTGTACCAAAAACAGCTTCTAATGCTGGCTCGTCCAAGATGAGTTTTGGTTCAGGCGGCGATATTGGAGGCTCGGTATCTACAAGGTTTTGCGCTATTTGCTGCTCATATTGCATTATCTTGGGTTCCGAGTCTGCTTCCACTTTGGATAGGGGAGTAAATTCTTGTACCACCGATAAATGTGCAGGTTTAGCTTCTGAATCATCCAATTCAATTGGTATTAGGTCTTGATCTTCTAAGGTTGTGCTTTGATATTCAGCCTCAACTTCGTTAGTCACTTCTGCGGGTTCGGGTGGAACCTCAATAAATGCCTCATCTATGAGCAGTGATTCTGGGAAATCTTCTTCGTTCCCAACAGGTACAAAATTGCTAACAGGCGCAGCCTCTTGAATGGGTGTAGGCTTGGGCGATTCAGGAATGATATCCAAATCCAAAGTTGGTATTTTTTCCATAAATGGTGTTGTGCGAGCCTCGATCGCTGGAGTTGGAGGCTGTGAAACCATTGGTTCGGGTTTTACAAATTCGTCAGTGCCTGAATCTGGCACGACTGCAAATGCAGCAGGTTGCTCAGGCTCAGATGCTTTTAATTGTGCCTCAAGCGGTTCTGAAATGGGTTTTCCCGAGTCGGCACGTGTAGGCTCTTTGGGGCTTGTAACCGCAATTTGGATTGGCACACCAGGAGAAACCACCGATACAGGCTCGGCAAATGCTAATTCAAATTCTCGAATCGGTTCTCGAGCTGTACTTTCTTGAATGGTGGGTTCAGGCTGTAAAATCGTTTCGGGTGGTTCGGGTGCCATTATCACGACTGGTTCGGGTGTTGGCATCACTACATGGTCAGTCATTTGAACTTCTGATGCAATGACCACGGCAGGTGATGCAGGAGGAACAACTGCTGCATCTGATTTTGATAAACGTCCAAGTACAGAATCGGCAGGAGCAGCCACAATGCCCGATAAGCCAGAATTTTCGATGCCACCTTCTTCGTCAGGTGGCAAATTGAGGGTGGTTAATGTCAGGCGACGCACAGCTTGGGTACCACCTTCAATTTGGTTAATGATGCCCATAGCGACACCATCGCCTGCATGAATCAGACCCAAGAGCACATGTCCTGTGGTAATCGAAGGGGATTGATAGCGACTTGCTTCTGCTCCTGCTAAATCCATGACCCGTTTTGCCAATGCGGTGATTGCGGGCGGGGGTGCATCTCGAGAACGCTCGAAGCGTCCAATCAGTTCGACCACCCGAAATCGGGCGGCCTCAAGTGTCAAACCACAGGTATTTAGCACTTGTGCTGCTATTCCGCCTTCGCGCAACAAGCCCAAGAGCAAGTGTTCGGACTCAATAACGGCGTGCCCTAAACGATCTGCTTCTTCTCGAGCATAATGAAAAACCAAGCGCGCTCTGGCATCTAAAGGGCTCATCCTGTTCAGTTTACGCTATTCGGTAGTCATTTGTCATGTCTGATACTATCT
>JBKBVO010000172.1:0-4917 GCA_046289535.1 Deinococcales bacterium
CGAGCAACACCCCAAGCGTGACCAGACTCGAGACCAAGAAACTATTGCCCAAAAAGCGCAACAGAGGGTATTTAGCAAAAACCTCTTGATAGGCAGACAAAGTGAAGTTAGGTGGCAAAAAACTTGGGTTATAGACATCGGCATCGCTGCGAAAGCTCACCGACAACAGCGTTAAAAGCGGCAGCACCAAAAGCGAAGCATAAGCGCTGATACAAACATAAAACAGAACTCGAGATAAAGTCTTATTCATAGTGAACCTTGCGCCCTGCCAAGCGAAATTGCAGCAGCGCTAAAAGCAGCAAGACCACAAACAAGAGGACACTTTGCGCTGCCGCATAGCTCTGGCGGAAATTAAAAAAGGCATCTTGGTAAATACGGTAAATCCAAACCATGCTCGAGCCAGCAGGTCCACCTTGGGTCAAGAGGTGAATCTGCCCAAAAGCCGTCAATGAACGTAAAAACACCAGAAGCGTGACCAGAAAAAGCGTGGGCGAAATCATTGGGATGGTGATGTTCCAAAACTGCTGGGTGGCATTTGCGCCATCGATGCGCGCAGCTTCGTAGAGGTCTTCTGGAATTTGCTGCAACCCCGCAGTGAGCAAAATCGCAGCAAAGCCCACACCCGCCCACGCGGTGATGACTGCCAAAGTGGGCAGTGCAGTATTGGTATCAAGCAGCCATGGCTGCGGCTTTATCCCCACCAAACCAAGTAGCCAATTTGCCCAGCCCGTTTGTGGATTCAAAAACCAATTCCAAGCAATTGCGGCTACCCCTGTTGGTACAGCGGTAGTTAAAAAAAACAAGGTGCGGTACAGCGCTACGCCCGGAAAAGGACGCGCAATCAAAAGCGCTGCAGCAAATGCTAAAACAATCTCGAGCGGAGCCACAATGAGCGCAAAGTAAATACTCTGCCATGCACTTTTCATGTTTTCTGAGGTGCGGAAAATCTCGAGATAATTATCAAATCCCACAAAAACCCGATTGCGCCCCAACAAGCCTTCGCGTTGAAAAGATAGCACCAAGGCTTCGATGGTTGGAAAAACCACGAAAAAACCGAGCAGCACAGCCGCAGGTAAAAGCAACAAGCTCATCTCGAGCCATTCGCCACGCCATTTGCCTTTGCGGCGCGAAGTCGTGCGTTCTACTAGGGAATGCTCCATACAGGCTGGAATCTAAGATAAAATTATCAGTGTTTTGTCAATCACCAAAGGCTGACAACACTTGCTGTGGCACCAAGGCGATGCGCTGCCCAATACTCGGCACAAAAACCTGACCATGCAGACCTGCTTCACGCCATGCTTTTTGTGCCTCGAGTTGCCAAATTTCGTTGCTCCAACCAAAGCCATCACCGATTGCATCTTCGTGCCCAGAAATATGCACCAGATAAGTATTGTGCGGCTCGAGAACCCCTGCAAAGCGCTTGATCAGTGCAAAAGAGCTATGGCTCGTGGGTAAGCCATTTGGCTGTACTTGGTAACTCCAAGTATTGCTGTCTATAAACAGATTCTGGCAGCCATGCAGAAGCTCAAAGCTCTTGCCAGAGCGCTGTTCGAGCCAGAGGTTAGTTGCATCTAAATCCCAAAGCAGCGCGGTTTTGTGCCCTGCTGTTTGTAAGATAAATCCAGCACAGCAGGGAAGTTTTTCTTCGCCGTGTGGGGGAAACAAATCCGCACTCGAGTGGGCAAGGGTGATTGGTGTAACCTCTAAATCGGGTAAGCCAAGCGGCAGTGGTTCGAGCAGGTTTCCCGCAGGTAGGTACTCGAGCGAAGAAATCACTTCAAAAGCGGCAAGTGCATGAGGTTGTTGGCGCTCGAGCCACATACGGCTGCCTTCGCGCATCCACAGACGTGGTTGCGAGGCACTGCGCTGCCGACGCTGCAGGGCGCGCCAAAGACTTATAGCAATACGCTGCAATTCCGAGACATGGTCGGGGTGCCAATGCGTCAGCCAGACCCAATCTAGGCGTGGCTCGAGACGCAAATCGGGGTTGGCGAGTAGACTATCAGTTACGCCGCCACCCGCATCTATCAGGGCATGGAACGCCAACATTTGGGCTTCAAAACCAAGCAAAGAAACCGAAGTATTAGCGTTTGGTCGTACTTCAAGACAACGCGCACAACTACACCCCCACTCGCGGCGATAAGCATGATCTAAACCGTTGATGGAAATTTCGTAGCGCACGAATAAAAAACTAAAGGTGTTTGGTCACAGTAATGTCATGAACAGAATAGTTCGAAAAGGCATAAACATATAACGATAAAATCCTGTTGCTTCTATCGGTCACCCCCGTGTGTACGGGGAATACATCTCCGCTCCTTCAGCCGCTCATTGTCGTTCGCTATCAGCCGTCGTCTTGTCATGAACACATAGGTTGCCTCAAGTACGCGACTTTTGACCTCAGAAATCATCAGGCTCTTGTTGGTATAGATTTTTTTCTTGCCACTGTCCTACCCACAAAAATTATTCCACGGTGACCGATTTTGCCAGGTTGCGTGGTTTATCAACATCCCGACCCAATGCAACAGCAGTAAAGTACGCCAGTAACTGCATGGCTACAACATTCACCACTGGCGAAACCATTTCGTGTGCTCTCGGTACAACAATCACATCGTCGGCGTGTCGGCTCGCTTCGGTATCACCCTCGGAGACCAGCGCAATAACTCTTCCTCCGCGAGCGCGAACCTCTTGAATATTGGAAATAGTTTTCTCGAGCAGCACACTCTCGGTAGCAACCACAACCACAGGCAGTTGCTCATCAATAAGGGCAATTGGACCGTGCTTCATTTCGCCAGCAGCATAGGCTTCGGCGTGGATATAACTGATTTCTTTGAGCTTTAATGCGCCCTCAAAAGCTGTTGGGCTATTAATACCACGTCCCAAAAACAGATAATCCCGCGCCTTTGAGTATTTTTCGGCAATGGCTTTGATATTCGCCACTCGAGCTTCAGACAAGGCTTCCTCGACAAGGCGTGGCAGTTCTCGAGCGCCACGCAACAGCTCTGCGCCCATACTGGCATCCAGCGTACCGCGAGCGCGTCCAAGCCAGAGTGCCAGCATCAGCATGGCGCTGACCATACTGGTGTAGGCTTTGGTGCTCGCAACCCCAATTTCCGGACCGGCGTGAATATAAAGAGTATCGTCCACTTCGCGGGTCATGCTCGAGCCTTTGGCATTGATGATACCCAAGGTTTTCGCACCGCTTTTTTTGGCTTCACGCAGCGCCTCGAGCGTATCTATGGTTTCGCCACTCTGTGAAATCACAATTGCCAAAGTGTTTTCCGAAACAAGTGGTTGACGGTAACGATATTCAGAAGCGACATCAATTTCCACGGGAACTCTAGCGAGTTGTTCAATCAGGTATTCGCCAACTAAACCCGCATAAAATGCTGTACCACAAGCAATAATACTGATACGCTTGAAACTTGCAGGATCGAGGTTTAGCTCTAAATTCACTTCGCCGGTTTCGTCGTGCAAGCGCCCCAAAAGCGTATTTGAAAGGGCTTGGGGCTGCTCATAAATTTCTTTGAGCATATAGGTGTCAAATCCACCTTTTTCAGCTGCTTCGGCATCCCATTCAATGTGCGAGACTTCGCGCTCGAGTGGATTGCCTTTTAAGTCCATTATTTTATAACTCGAGTCCGAAAGCACCACCATGTCGCCATCGTGTAAAAAGACCACTTCTCGGGTATAGGCTAAAAGCGCAGGCACATCCGAAGCAAGAAACATCTCCCCTGCCCCAATCCCCATCACCAATGGCGATACCGTGCGGGCGGCAACGATTTCGCGGTGATTCTTGTGTATCACCACAATCCCGTACGCGCCGCGCACCTCGAGCAATGCAGCGCGCACCGCCCGCTCGAGATTTCCGGCGTACTTTTCCTCGATTAAGTGCGCCAACACTTCAGAGTCCGTTTCAGACTTGAACCGATGACCCCTAGACTGCAAAGCCTCTTTAAGTGACAGGTAATTCTCGATGATACCGTTGTGAATAATCACAATTTGCCCATCTTCTGAGGCATGTGGGTGAGCATTTACATTGTTTGGTTTGCCGTGTGTTGCCCATCTGGTGTGCCCAATACCCAAAGTTCCAGTCAAGGGTGCTTGCTGCAATTCTTGCTGTAAAACCGTCAGCTTACCCGCATTCTTTTTGACCTCGAGTTGATTACCAGTGTGTACTGCAACCCCTGCGCTGTCGTAACCCCGATACTCGAGTTTGGATAGACCAGAAATCAAAACATCAGTTGCGTTGCGCGTTCCAATATAACCAACAATTCCACACATGAAAAAACCTCGCAAAAACAAGCCCGAGCGACTACTCGAGTTTTGGCTTTCCCTGCACCGATAGTTTGTGACCGCTTCGCAACGGGTTTTCTATGGGCTTTTATATTCGGGCGGCTGGGGTTCTACAGCCGAAGGACATCCGCAGATTTTCGATCATCCTTACCTCGTGTTCTCGAACTGCAGACATTTAATCCACACTGCTCGAGACCTTGCGCTTCCCTAGTTGAACACTTTTGGGCAACCTCCAAATGCCGCAGCACAGGATGATACACCAAGATAAGTATATTGTGTAAACTACTCAAGAAGTATAGCGTTTAAGATAGCTTGGGCTAGCGATTTTGAGTTTATTGATAGCAATTACCTTGAGCGCTTGATGCGTTCCCAAAGGCACACTTCCCGTTCTTATTCGTGCGCTTAGGGCGCGATTTTGCTCAAGCAGGGCTTGCTCGAGCGATTGCGAAGTCTGTGTTGTGGGTTCTTGTAACAACTCCGAGAGCAACAGGTTTTCTTGTTCGTTAAACCCCTGCTCGAGGGGGACTCGCTCGAGCATCGAAAGCGCATTCATCGCCACCAAGATGCGAAATTTAAGACGAGCGTCGCTTACAGTTGGCAAGATTTCTGCCTCGAGAAACTCGC
>JBKBVO010000007.1:0-26563 GCA_046289535.1 Deinococcales bacterium
AAAACCCCAAGCACGCCCCTGCCAGCGCCGCCAACAGTAGGGTTGCTGCACCTCGAGTGGAAAACTGCGCCGAGAGTGCGAGCATGCTCATTGCGGTGATAAACCCTAAGCCACCTACATTGCCGTCTATGCCATCGAGCAGATTGACCGCATTGGTGATTCCGACCACCCAAAATACAGTCAAGAGCACATCTGCCCAGAGTGGCAGCCATGTGATATCGATGCGAATGCCATTGACCATCAATAAACCAGCACACAAAAGCTGCACCAAAATCCGAAATAAACTCGGCAACTCAAATTGGTCGTCTATAAAACCAACCAAAACCATGATTGCTCCGCCAAGCGCAATACTTAAAAGTTGGATATTGACAGTGGCAAGCAGTAAGGGCTTGATTGCAATGGCTAAAACCATTGCGGCAATCACACCGGCAAAAACGGTCAAACCGCCAACATTGGGCAGCAGTTCTTTATTCAAGCGGCGTTCGTTGGGTTTATCGCCCAAGCCGCGCTCAACTGCAAAATCGCGTACTCGAGGAATAAAAAACCAAGTGCATGCCATGGCGGTTAAAAAAATCAAAACCACTGGTAGAACCCCGACCTCGAGGCTGCCACGAATGCCCAGCATCTGCAAAAACTCGCTCACGATTTATATCTTACCTGAGTGGATAAAGGCAGTTCTCACAATTACTTGGTGCCGTAGATGCGGTCTCCTGCATCGCCTAAGCCGGGCACAATGTAGGCGTGGTCATTCAAGTGTGAATCGAGTGCCGCCACAACAATCTCGACATCGGGGTGTTCTTTTTGCACTCGAGCCACACCCTCTGGAGCAGCGATGATATTTAAGAGTTTAATTTGTGTTGCCCCAAATTTTTTGACCTCGGCGATTGCATCTACGGCGCTACCACCCGTGGCGAGCATTGGGTCGAGCACAAAGACGCGGCGGTCTTTGATGTCTTGTGGTAACTTGGCATAGTAGCGGATGGGTTCTTTGCTGTCGGGGTCGCGGTATGTACCGATATGCCCAACTTTAGCGGCGGGCACAAGGCGCAAAATACCATCTACCATAATTAAGCCGGCGCGCAAAATGGCGACCAGCGCCAATTTTTTACCTGAAAGCATTTTGACGGTGGCGCTTTCAACAGGGGTTTGAATCTGCACATCCTCGAGTTCGAGGTCGCGCATTGCTTCAAATGCCATGAGCATGGTGATTTCGGTAACCAGTTCGCGGAAATCTTTTGAGCCAGTGTGTTTGTCGCGCACAAGGGCGAGTTTGTGTTGTACCAATGGATGATTGATAATCGTTAGCATAGGGCTATCATAATACCAACTCGTCGCGTACACCATGCGTCTGCAAACAGATAACCAAAACAGTCTTGGGGTAAAATTTATCCCACCAGTGTCTCGAGTTCGTCGACCATGCTTTTTAAGACCTCAAAACCGCGTTCGACAGGTTCAGGGCTGTTCATGTCAATACCTGCAATCTTGAGCACCTCGAGTGGGTAATCTGAACTTCCTGCGCTCAGAAACTGAATGTACCTAGCAGCGCGCTCTTCGCCTTGCTCGAGCACATCTTTGGCAAGTGCGTTGGCTGCAGCGATGCCTGTGGCGTATTGGTACACGTAAAACGGAGCGTACAGATGCCCGAAGTTCATCCATGCCGAACCCAAGCGTGGTACGTCTATTGTGACGTGACCGCCGTAGCCTTCGCTAAAAAGCTGGTTGACGCGTTCGGATAAATAGGGTGCAGAAACTGCTCCGCCGCGCTCAACGCGCTCGTACAACTCGCGCTCGAGCAGTGCTAGGGTGGGCATCACAAATAAATAGCGGTGGAAGTTGGAAAACGCCTCTTCGAGAATTTGCAGTTTTTGTTCTTTGCTGCTCGCGTTTTTGAAAAGGTAGGCGCGTACCATCGCTTGGTTGAAATTGCTGGCGACTTCGGCGACAAACAACCCGTACTCGGCATAAACCGTAGGTTGTGTGACCCTAGTAAGGTAGCTGTGCATCGAGTGCCCGAGTTCGTGCGCCAAGGTGGACATGCTGTAGATATCATCTGACCAACTCTGGAAAATAAATGGGTGAGTGCCTTGAGCGCCGCTCGAGAATGCGCCTGCACCCTTGCCTTCGTTTTGTCCCCAATCCACCCAGCGCTCCTCGAATAAGCCGCGCCGCATGATGCTGTTGTAGCGCTCGCCAAGTGGTGCCATGCCTTGCAAAATAGTCTCGCAGGCTTCCCAAAAGCTCATTTTGGGGCTGGCAATCAGTGGGGCAGGTGAATCGTAAATGGGCACATCGTAAGTGTGCAGTGTCCCACCCATGGCTTTTTTGCGCAAAGCCCAGTAGCGGTGCCATGTGGGTAAGTTCTTCTTAAAAACCTCGAGCAGGTTGTTAAAGACCTGTATGGGGATATGGTTTTTCGAGAGCGACATCTCTAGACTCGAGTTGTAGCCTCGAGCACGCATGTTAAAAACATAGGCTTTGATGTTGCCCTGCAGTGTACCAGCCAAGGTGTTTTGGAATGCCAAATGTCCATCGGCATAGGATTCCCATGCGGCTTTGCGCAGCGTGGCATTGGTGCTCGAGAGCAATTCGCCGATGCTGGTGTGTGAGATGGTGACGTCGCCTACGGGCGCAAATTTCATGTCTGCGTCGGTTGCTGCATTAGAGGTGCTATAAGACGCGCCAAGTGGGTCAGAGGCTTGTGCTAGCAGGGTTTCAATTTCGTTGGAACGCACATGGTCTTGTTCCTGCTGCAAGATTTCAAGCGCGTGGCGATAGCGCTCTAAGCGTGGTTCTTGTTCTAGCATTTGCTCGAGTGCGGCTCTGGGAATAGCCAGCAGTTCTGGCTTCATAAACGCTCCTGCTGCGGATAAGCCAGCCGCTGCTGCACCCGCCTCGGCGAGCATCGTGGCATAGGTGGTGTTGGTGCCCTCGGTCGCACTCTGCAGGCTGGGGTACATGACCACAATGCGCGCCGCGAGCTTGAGGCGGTTTTGGGTCTCGAGTGCTTCAAAAAGTACGCTGCCAGATTCGGCTAAGCGCCCCTTGAAAGCGCTCAGCTTTGCGCCTGAGGCACGCACTTGCTCGAGTGCTACACGCCAATCGCTTTCGCTCGCAAAGACGGTTTCGATACTCCAAGTTTGTTCTTGTTTTAATTCGCTTCGTTTTGGGAGGGTCATGGACGCAGTTTAGGCGAACTAAACTTGCTACAAAAGATACAAAAGTTGGTTGCCTGTATTGGTTTTGAGCGCTATAGCACAATATCGTCTACCCACAAGCCTTTTGCTGTGTCCAAGCCCAGCGTATGTGTTGCGCCATCAACTTCTAGGGTAATCGTGCCAGCTGTGGTGTTCACAGCCAGCACCTCGAGATGCGCTCCGGGGGTTAACCCAAGTTGCACCACAAGGCGCAAAAAAGCGGGGTCGGATTCGGCAATACGCCCAATCCGTGCCGCTTCACCGGCAGCCACTTCGGAGAGCGCTCTTGTGGCAAAAGGCGGAATACTTCCATCTAAGCGCGGAATTGGTTCGCCGTGCGGGTCGTGGGTTGGATTGCCTAGCACCGCATTGATACGTGCCTCGAAGTCCTCGGAGATGTGGTGCTCGAGTTTTTCGGCTTCGTCGTGCACTTCTTCTAAGGCATAACCCAAGGCTTGATGCAAATATGTCTCGAGCAAACGGTGATGCCGGATTAACTCAAGTGCAATTTTGCGCCCTGCCTCGCTCAAGCTCGCGCCTTGGTATGGCGCATGGGTCGCAAGCCCCATCTCGGTCAGTTTTTTGAGCATCTGCGTAGCACTGGCTGGAGCTACCCCCAAATGGTCGGCAAGGGCTTGAGTGCTGACCTTTGTCTCCTGCTCGAGCGCATACAGGGCTTTCAGGTAATCTTCGGCTTGGGTGGTCAGCTTCTCGCGCATTGGTGCTAGTATACTTGTATGTCTGCAGTGTGCCAAATGACACCAGAGGAGTATCTCGAGTTTGAAAAAACCACTGAGGTACGTCATGAGTTCGTGGATGGTCAACTTTATGCTATGGCAGGCGAAACTTTATTGCACGATGATATTGTCTTGAATATCGTCGAGGCGCTGCGTCCTAAAGCCCGCGCTAAAGGTTGTAAATTGCATGCTACCAATATCCAAACCAAGGTGCGTGGAATGCGTTATCGTTATCCAGATATTGTGATTAGCTGCGAAGTGCCAGTTCATCCACGACTGCTCGAGCAGCCATGTTTTATTGCCGAAGTGCAGTCCGATAGCACCGCCGAAACCGACAATGGCGTAAAACTTGAGGAATACACTAAAATACCGAGCTTAGAGCGCTACGCGATAGTGGCACAAAAATCACGCCAAGTGGTGTTGTACAAACGCAAAGGCGAGTCTTGGGAATTTGAGGTTTTGCTCGAGAATGGCGAAATTGATGTGCCATGTTTAGGTGCGGTTTTGAGTTTAGAGCAAATCTATGCTGGACTTGAGTTGTAACGCGAGCACGGAACACCACTGCCGACTTTGTAGGGCTGCTCGAGATTCAACTTGTAATACGTTGGTGGCAAGAGCCTTTTCGGGATTGATGCCAGTGCTTGAGCCGCAGTAGACCAAGAGGTATTTTTTATACCTGGAGTATAATTACGACAAGGCTGCCCGAACATAAATTTTTGCGTTCAAGTAGCGAGTCGTGGTGCAAGTCAAAGCATAAGCTCGAGCTTCGCTTAGCCTAATTTATTTACCGCTTCCCGTCTTTATGCTGCCGCAAAAAGGTGGGAATTTCGTAGATGTCTGGGAAATTATTGGGGTTCGGAATGTCTTGAAACGGCTGTGTGAGCGGCGAAATCTGCTGCCCGTTGCGGATAAAATTACCTAAACCTGGGGTGTCATTAAATCCACTTGCAACCACAGTCACACGGATTTCATCACCGGCGTTTTCATCGTATGCCACGCCAAACAAAACCTCGACTGTATTTTGGTCAAAGCCAGTAGCTTCGGTGATTCGATTGACAATTTCGTGAGTGTCTGAAAGTGTAACTTTGTCCTCGTGCCCTGTAATGTTAATCAGAATCTTCTTTGCACCCTCAATCGAGCGCTCGAGTAGGGGTGAATAAACCGCGCTTTTCACGGCTTCTTCGATGAGGTTGTCACCATGTCCAGCACCAATGCCCATCAAGACGCTGCCAGCATTTTGAAGATGGTTTTTCACATCGGCAAAATCCACGTTAATCATGCCGCTTGAGTTGATCACGTCGGATATACCTTTAATTCCAAAATACAGCACCCGATCGGCAACTAAAAAGGCATCTTTCAGCGAGACTTTTTTGTCCGTGGCTTGGATTAATTTTTCGTTGTTGACAATAATCATACCATCTACGCGCTCGGAGAGTTTTTTAATACCCTCTTCGGCAACGCGCAGGCGCTTAGGTCCCTCGAAACGGAAAGGACGTGTGACAATAGCAATGGTTAAAATCCCCAACTCGCGTGCGATTTCAGCAACGACAGGCGCACTGCCTGTGCCCGTACCGCCACCCATACCAGCAGTAATAAAGACCAAATCGGTATCCGAGAGGTACTCTTTAATGGTTTCGCGATCTTCTTCGGCGGCTTTTTCGCCGACTTCGGGGTCTGCGCCTGCTCCAAGCCCCCTGGTGATGCGGTCACCCATTTGGATGCGTTGTTCGGCGTGGCTTTTAGACAAGACCTGCGCGTCGGTGTTCCCCGCAATAAACTCAACACCTTCGAGACCATTTTCAATCATACGATTGATGGCGTTGTTGCCAGCGCCACCTAAACCAACCACTCGAATCTTTGCTCCTAACACGTTTTCCGCCTACCTCCCGAGCACACCGCGGCGCGGGCTTGAACTATACCAGTTCTCACATGGGTGTGGACTATACCAGTTCTCACATGGGTGTGGACTATACCAATTCTCACATGGGTGTGGACTATACCAGTCTTTTAGAACCAATCCTTAAAAAAGCTGCGAATTCTGTCCATCAAACCAGGCTTTTCTTCAGTGCTCACTTGTTCACGCTCACTCACAGTCTCGAGCGTGCCTTCGGCACGTTCGAGACGCGACCGAGGTGACTCGAGGTGTGCTGCCTGTTCGCCTATGTTTGTGCTCATGCCCTCAAAGGTTGGCTTTTGGCTTGGCTCGGGGCGAATTGCACCACTGCCAGCGCCGTGCTCTAAGCCATACCAGATCAAGCCCACCACGGTGGCGTGTGTAGGTGTTCCAATCAGGTCGTTTAAACCGCCTGCTACTGCTCGTGGTTTGCCGATGCGTACCGGCAACTTAAAGCGTTCACGGGCAAGTTCAATCACGCCACGCATCAGCGCTGTGCCGCCTGTCAAAATGACACCGCCTGCGATCAGCTCTACAGGTCCTAGAACGCTGTCTATTTCGGCTCGAGCTAAGTTAAATATTTCGGCGACACGTGGCTTGATAATGCGGCTTAGGTCATATGCCGAAACACTAGGTACAACACCGTTTTGTGTGAGTTCTAAATCCAGCTCAGGATCAGCGAGTTCGGGCACGGCGCTACCGTATTTTTTCTTAACGCGCTCAGCTTCGTCGGCGGGAATTTTTAAGATTTGGGCGAGGTCTTGGGTTACATGTTCGCCGCCCAGCGGCAACACTGCGCTGTGTGCAAGGTTACCGCGCCGAAAGACTGCTATGTCGGTTGTACCGCCGCCGATATCGATAAGAACGGTCGTGGTGTCTTCTTCGGCTGGCTCGAGGGTACTGAGTCCACTGGCATAGCCCTGCAAGACCAAACCATTGACGGTCACACCTGCTTGCGAAACACAATGGCGCAAGTTGGCAAGTGGTCCTTGTGTACCCGTGACGATATGCACATCTACCTCGAGACGCACACCGTGCATTCCAAGCGGGTTTTTGATACCTTCTTGCCCATCTACGGTGTATTCTTGCGGCAGCACATGAATGACTTCGCGGTTGGGGTCAAGCGGTACAGCACGGGCGTTTTCTACAGCCCGCTCGATGTCGGAGCGCCCAATTTGCTGCCCCCGACGGATTGCCGCCAAGCCGTGACTGGTCAGGGCACTTAAATGCGCTCCCGCCACACCGACATAGACATCGCGTACAGACGCGCCTGCGACGCGCTCGGCAGCCTGGATTGCAGCACGGATACTTGCGGTAGCGCGTTCTAAGTTGACTACGACCCCGCGCTTTAAACCCTCGGAGGGCACTGTACCCTCACCAATGACATCAAGCACATTATCGGCACCGACCTCACCAATGACCGTTGTAATTTTGGTGCTTCCGATATCCAAACCAACAATCAAGCGACTCTCTGTATTGGTCATTGCAGACTCACCCCCCACGAGTAGACATTGATTCGTTTGGCTTTTTGCTGCATAACCATCATTCTGACACTTTCACCATATTTGAGCAAACTTTCCAAGTTGGCAGCCCAGATTTCGCTTTGCTTGAAGCTAATCACATAGCCATTAGAATCAAACTTGACTCGCTCTGCACCCATATCCCTGGCAGCACGTACAGCACTCAGCATTTCGCTAAAGTATTTTTTGCCCGCAGCGGTCTCGCGCTCTTTTATTTGACCCTCGAGTTTGAGTTTGGCATTGGCACCTGGTAACACCGTACCATCTTCGGCAATCACTTGGGTTTTCTCGGCGTGTCGCCAAGTGGCAAGCGGAACCCGTTCCGTGAGTTGAATGGTCACTGTATCGGGGAAGGTTTTAACAATCTTGGCACTTTGTACCCAAGGCTCTGTACTCAGTTTGGCGGCGCGGGCAGCCCCGACCCAAAGCCAAGGATTCCCCCGAGAGACTCCAGCCAAGCGTGCCACCTCTTTGGGGTTGAGTTGTTTGCTGCCAGAAATGAGAACCTGTTTGACTGGAAAAAACACCCAACTCGAGGCAAAAAGTGCAAAAACCACAATTCCAAGCACTGCAAAAGTTCTCCAGATAGTTTGTTTCATACCTCCCCCCAAATTTCAACTTCGCGCTCGAGCGGTACGCCTAAAGCGTTTTCGACTTGCTCGAGCAGCATCAAAACATCTTTTGCTGTAGCGTGCCCGAGGTTGATGATAAAGTTGCCATGCTCGTGCGAAACCATTGCACCACCAACCTGCTTACCTTTCAAGCCAGCCAGATCCACCATACGTCCTGCGCTGTTACCTACAGGGTTTTTCCAAGCACAGCCGAAGGTGCGCCAGTGCGGTTGCCCTTTGCGCGCTTCGTCGGCGAGGTTCATGCGTCGTTGTACAATTTCTGGGCTGGTTTTCTCGAGTTTTAGTTTGACGCGGGTTACAATCCCCACGCCATTTTTGCCCTGTGGTAGTCGCGAATTGCGGTAGACAAAGCCCAGCTCTTCGCGCTTATAGATATTGACTTTGCTGTCTGTGACAATCTCGAGCTCGGTTAAAACATCTGCCATTTCGCCAAAACGCGTGCCTGCATTCATGCGCACTGCACCACCGATTTGAGCGGGAATCCCACACAAACCCTCGAGTCCAGATAACCCAAGGTGTTGCAGTTGACGAATAAAACCAGGAATGGGTTTGGCAGCACCTATCCAACCTGTGTAGATATGTGTTTCGGTCTCGAGTTGCGGACCGAGGTCGGCTTTGGAAAATTCCCCACCCAAGCGAATCACGCGCTCTGTTATTCCATTGTCCGAGACAATTAAATTGCTCCCTCCACCCAAAATTTTATAGGGGGCTTGGGTTGCCTCGAGCAACTGTTCTAGGTTGTGGCAAACCCATAATTCGGCTTCGCCACCCACACCAAGAGTGGTGAATTGCGCCAAGCGCACACGGCGCGGTGCGCCCTTGGCGGTGATGATACTACAGCTTTCAGCCATGATTCACCGCCACGATTTCGCGCAAAATTTTGGTGACATCGCCCGCGCCCATGGTCACGATTAAATCGCCAGCCTGGGCGGTTTTGAGCACATGGTTTTTGGCATTCTCGAGCGAGGCAAAGTAGCTGACATTGTAGTAGCCATCTTGCTGCATCTGCTCGAGGATTTTATGGGAGTCAATGCCGGCAATCGCGGCTTCGCCAGCGCTGTAAATATCCAGCATTAACACTTCATCGGCTTTTTGTAGTACCGAAGCATAACGTTGCCATTCTCTGGCGGTACGCACCATACGGTGTGGCTGGAAAATCACCCGCACCTTTTTGTTGTAGGTCAGTGCGCCTAAAATGGCAGCTTCAACTTTGGTTGGGTTGTGAGCATAGTCGTCTACCAAGAGTGCTTGGTTGTATTCGCCGAGCACTTCCCAGCGCCGTCCTGCGCCACCAAAAGCCGCCAAGGCTTTCGCGGCGGCTATCAAATCTAAGCCCTCGAGATGCGCGACCGCTAAAGCGGCGACTGCATTTAAAACATTGTGAGTACCTGGTACACGCAATTGCACCTGCACTAGTGGTTGACCGTTGTAGGCAAAGACAAACCGAGGTTGCCCATTGCCTAGCTCGAGATCAAGTGCGCGATACTGACCATTTTGGATACCATAACCGATGGCATTTTTTTGGGGCACCAGAGCCTCTAAGCCCTGCCAATCGGCGCAATACACCACACATTTTGCCCTTGCTGCAAAGGTGTAAAACGCCTTGTGTAAATCGGCGACACTGGCGTGGTAGTTGTTGCGCACATCGTCTGCGCTGAGTGCCACGTGATCGTCTTCGATATTGGTGATGATTGCAATCTCAGAGTCTATGTCTGCAAAAAGTGGGTCGGATTCGTCTATTTCAGCAATAAAGTGCTTACCTAAACCAACTCTGGCATTGCCACCAAGTGCGGCAACTTCGCCACCGACAGCTGCTGTCGGGTCGGTGTCACAGCCGACAAAGACGCTTGCCACCATGGCGCTGGTGCTGGTTTTGCCATGGGTTCCCGCAATGGCAATTCCGCGCCGTTCGCGCATCAGGTCGCCCAAAAGCTCGATGCGACGCAGCACGCGGATGCCTTGTTGTTGGGCTTTTTGTACTTCTGGCTCGAGGTACGAAACCCCTGTGGATAAAACCAAAGTGTCGAGTTCGCTCGAAATGTGGTCGGGGCTATGTCCATGTGCTACGGGAATACCCTTCTGGCGTAGCTCGAGAATTTTAGGAAAAATGTTTTTATCGCAGCCCGAAACCTTGTGTCCGTATGCTTGCAAAATCAATGCCAAACCGCTCATGCCAATGCCGCCAATGTCCATGAGATGATGATGTTTGGGTGTTTGGGTCATAAAGCCTCTAAAACCGCGTCTGCTAGCCGCTTGGCGGCACCTCGCGGGCTATACTGCTGCACTGTTTTTTGCCAGGCGGCATGGTGCGAAGCATCAAAGCACGACAGCATACCGCTAATTAGTTTAGAGTCAAGGGCTACATGCCTTTGAGCATCAAGTCCTGTTGACTCGAGTTCAGATTCGAGGATGCACAAGCCAGCCCCGCGTTGCTCGAGCGCAAGTGCATTTTTGCGCTGATGGTCTTCGGCACTGCTCGGAAGTGGCACAGCTGCAAGTGGTACACCATGAAAAGCTGCATCGGCGATGGTGCTCATACCCGCTCGAGTAATTGCAAAATCGGCAGCAGAAAACGCGGCTACCCCGTCTACAAATTCGGCACAGCTGTACCAAGGCAAATGCGCTGTGCGCGGTGCGACTTCGGATAAACGCCCGCGCCCTGTCTGATGCAGCACTTGGGCGTTTTTAGCCTCGAGTGCCTGTTCTAAAATTGGAGGCAACAGTGCATTGAGCCGTACCGAACCTTGCGAGCCGCCCATCACCAGTACTGTGAATTTATTTGGTGCAAGTCCAAGTTGTTCTCGAGCCACAGATTTTTCTAAGTGTTGCTCGCGCACGGGCATGCCAACCAGCGCGGTTGGAATGCTTTTTAAGTAGGCTTTTGTCGCTTGGTCTGCGAGTGCAACCAATTTCGCTCGAGGGGCAAAGAAGCGCGTCACTAGACCGGGATAGGCATTGGCTTCGTGCAGCACAAGCGGCGTGTTGGTGAGTGCAGCGGCAGCCACCCCAGGAAAACTGGCAAAACCACCAAAACCAACCACACAGCGCGGCTTATAGCGACGAACCGTGCCAATGGCATCAAAAAAGCCCATGGCTGCAGCCCACAATGCCCTTGGGTCGGGGCGCGAACGGTCTAATTTGCCTGCCCGTACCCCAACAAACTCGAGTTTGTGCTCGGCAGCAAGGCGTGCTTCCATGCCGTCTTGCGCGCCAATTAAGGCGCTTTCGATGCCTTGGGTTGCAAGTTCTTGTGCCAGTGCTATAGCAGGCAGGATATGCCCTGCTGTTCCGCCCGCAGCAAGAAGTATTCGCATTTAATCGCCTGCCTCGAGCATGGGGGACTCGCGCAAGATTGGACGTGGGACACTGGTTTTTTGGTGCTTTTTGAGCAGTGCGTAGGCGGTGTGCATCCAGCCAATTGCAATCGCACAAGTGACCATACTCGAGCCACCGTCCGAGACAAAGGGCAGGGTCATGCCAGTGTTGGGAAAGCGCCCTACCGTGACTGCTAAGTTAATCATTGCTTGTGCCACCAAAAGCAGCATTCCGCCACCACATAAAATACTGGCGGCGTTGCGTTCGTCGGATTCGATATGTACAGCTTCGGAGAGGCGCTGCATTAAATCCAAGCCAATCCACAAAATACAGCCAAAGGCAGCAAAAATTGTAGTGATTCCAAATAAGCCCAAACTGTGCGCTACAGTAGAGGCGACAAAGTCGTTGGTATCGGCAGGGAACTCAAATTTGACCTGAGCCGGTCCGCGTCCAAAATTGCCGCCGCGTTCAATCACACAACGCGCAAACTCGACTTGAGATTTATCGGGCTTGTAACAGAGGTCGTCCGAGCGCAAAGTGATGGTAAAGCCTTCTAAACGGTTTGCGACATAGCTATTTTGTTGAATATACAAAATGAAAAGTGGTAAAGACACGATTCCCGCGGTCAGTGCGATGCTCATGATTCTGCCAATTGGGGCATTGGCAAGAAACATTACACCCAAGCCTAAGAAAAAGGTAAAGATTGCAGCCGAAGTGCTAGGGGCAAGCAGAATTAAAACACTGGTTAAACCCAATGCCAATGCTGGAACCCACAGCGCATAGCGTGCCCCGCGCCGTGCAAAAAACGAGGCAAAATAGGCAATTAGGGCAATTTTGGCAAACTCGGAAGGCTGCATATGAAAACCTCCAATCTCGATCCAGCGTCTGACCCCACCGATTCTTTTGTCAAAAACCAGCACTGCCACTAGAGCCAGCAAGCACAGTATCCATGCGTATTTGCCCAACTGAATCGAAGCCCCTGCACGCAGTTGTGCAACTAAAAAGGTAACCACCAAACTGAGTACAATAAAAACCCCAGTGCTTGGAACTTCTGATGGGGCAGCTGTGGCAACTGCTAAAGCACCCAAGGCAAGCAGCAATAGTTGTAGTGCAAAAAGTAAGGGATGTAGGGGTTTAAGCATAAGTTTCCTTTTGTTCTTGCACTAGGCTTTCGACTGCCTCACGGAAGGCTTGCCCTCTGGCTTTGTAGTTGTCAAATAAATCAAAACTTGTTCCGAGTGGCGCGAGTAAGACACTGCCGCTTTTGGCGGCTTCGAAGCCGAGTCGCACTGCTTTGGGCATCAGCGTTTGGGCATTTTCTTGGCTCAGGTCGGCGATGCGGATACCCGTATGCTGTAAGGCTTTCGCGTACTCGAGACCCGATTCTCCAAAAGCAATCAGCAGCGCGACCTTACCTAAAAATGGCTCGAGCTTGGGCAGTTCGCTGGCGTGTTCCTCGGGTGTGAGTTTATCGCGTCCACCCACCAGCCAAGCAATTGGGGCTGGAGCATGCTCGAGTGCGGCTTTTACTGCGAGCACTCGGGTGGCAATGCTATCTTCGATAAAGCGGGTGTTTTGCAGTGTCGCGATGGTTTCAAAGCGCCCCGGTATACCTACGAACCCAAGTAAAGCCTGACGCATTTTGTCTAAATTTGGTTCAAGTTGCTTTTGCGCCAGATAGGCAGCCACGGCAGCAACACCTGCACGAGCATTTTGGGGATGAATTGTGTGTGGAAGGTCTTTTTCGCTCAAGAGTAAAGACTCTCCTGCATAGATATCGCCAGCCTCGAGCACACGTTGCACTTTGGCTTTTGTGGTTGTAGCTTGCGGCAAAGATTCTGGCAGAATCAAGGTATCTTGGGCGTTTTGATTTTGGGTGATGCGCCATTTGGCGGCTTGGTACGCCTCGAGTGTGCCGTGGTCACGCACATGATCTACGCCAATGTTGGTAATCACTGCAACTTCGGGACGGTAAGTATGAATGCGTTCGAGTTGAAAACTCGAGAGTTCGACCACGCACACTTGGGCACTTAAAACCTCGAGCAGTGGCGGGTCAAAGTTGCCACCAACTTGGGCATCCAAGCCCTGCGAGCGCAGTAAATGCGCGATTAAAAGTGTAGTGCTACCTTTGCCTGCAGTACCAGTGATGCCAATACTCGAGAAATTCGCGGTGCGCCATGCCAATTCGGCTTCACCCCAGATAGGGACACCTGCCGCAAGTGCTGCCTGCAGCTGTGGGTGGCGCAGCATCACCCCAGGCGCAGCAATCACCACTTCGATGCCGCTCAAATCAAACTGCTCGAGCCGCGCAAAACCCAGTTTAGTTGCTAAATCTGCCCCAAATGGCTGGGCGGAGTCGTCGTACCAAACCCCAGTCCAGCCCAGCTTTTTGAGGTGCCGTAGCACACTCGAGCCAGAGCGCCCGAGTCCAAAAATGAGGGCATTCACAATTTACCCCCACTCATGATGCTCCATGCGAGCATGGTTGCGACAGCAGTGATGGCGAGGAACCTGCCTGTTACTTTGACTTCTGTCCAGCCAAGTTTTTCAAAGTGGTGGTGGATTGGGGTCATCAAAAAAATCCTGCGCCCTTGTCCATATTTGCGTTTGGTGTACTGAAAGTATGGTACTTGAATCATCACTGATACAGTCGCGCAAACTGGAAAAATCGCAGCTAAAGGCAAAACCCATGTCCAACCTTGGGTGATATAGACCCCAGCAACAATCCCGCCCAGGGCGTGAGAACCTGCATCTCCCATAAAAATTTGGGCTTTAGGTGCATTGAACCACAGGTAGCCCATGAGTGCGGCAACAGTCAGCCCCGCAAGCGGGGATAAGCCAATCAGTGGCAATAAAATAATCGCCACAGTACCAGCGCACAAGCCATCCAAGCCATCAGAAAAATTGATTGCATTGGCAGTGCCAACCGCAATACCAGCATAAAAGACCACATCAAGCCAAAAAGACCCCAAAAGTGGTACATCGGCAGCAACGACATAGGCAAAAAGCCCCGCCACCAGAATTTGTGCGGGGAATTTCTCTCGAGCCAACAAGCCACCACGCCCCTTGTTTTGCATTCTCGAGCGAATGTTGAGGATATCGTCCCACGAACCGATAAGGTACATGCCAAATGCCAAGCCAATGACTGCCCACCCCTTGCTGTCCGAGGCGCCGACCAGCCCGACAAAAGCCAGCCAAGCCAAAAAAATCACCAGCCCAAAAGGTACCCCGCCCATGGTTGGTGTGCCGTCTTTGAGCAAATGGGTCACGGGACCATCGCGGCGCACAGCTTGTCCCCAACCACGCTGTTTAGAAATACTGAGGAAGGCGCCTACGGCAATCCACGAAACCAGTGCTGTTAAAACAAATCTCATCGCGTCACCTCGCAGCTTCGTGTAACCAATGGCGCGAAGCTGCGTGTATCATAAAACGCTACGCTGCCGTTTTGTGAGACTGCCAAGGTGTCCGCACCCACGGCAAGAGCGCTACCATTTGCCGCCAAACTGATACGGGTCAGTGGTTGGTTGTTGCTGCGAATCGCGATTTGGTTGCGCTCGAGCGCAAAGGTTAGGTTGCCTTGGCGCACGGCTATGCCAGCTACGACCTCGAATGTATCGCTGCTTGGGAGCAGCGATACGTTGGTATTCTCGAGTTCGCGCAGTTTTTGCAGCGTATCACCAATGCGATAAATTGCCCTTCCCACCAGAATAATCGTACTTTTGGGTAATTCGAGCACTTGGCTTGGCACTTGGGGTATACGCCCCACTTTGCTGCCATCATAGCGCAACACGTCGCCCTCGAGCGTAAAAATATAGCGGCTCGAGAGCAGGGTGGGTTGTCCACTGATGGCGATGCTTTGCGGTATACCTTCGGCTTTTTGTACCAAACCTGCACGGGGCAGCGCTAACCACCATGCGTCACCCGAGTAAGCAGCACTGGCAATACGCACAGGGGCGTTGAACCAGTCATGTCCTGTCTGTCCACGAATACTGGCACGTGAAAAATGAGCAGCCACGCTTGAGTTCTTGGCAATGCAGACGGTATCGCCGTTTGCATTGACGCTCAAGCTAACAATAGTGTCCTGGTTTTGTAAAGTGGTTTGAGTGGCTCGAGTCGGGGCGCAGGAGATGCAGACAGCAGATAGCAAATGACAGATGGCGAATGACAAATGGTGGGAAGGTCGGGTTTGTCGCCATGTCTGACTCGAGCGGAGCTTAAAAATGTTCACGCAAGACCTCCACCAACTGTTCTAACTGTACATATCTCGAGCCTTTGACCAAGACCACATCGCCTTCTTTGAGGTCTGCTAAAAACCTTGCTTTGGCTTCTGCGGTGTTTCTGTACCATAGTGTGTCTGCACCTTGCTCGAGTGCGGCTTGGGCGAGCGCATCGCCGTGTTCGCCAACAGCAATGACGAGGTCCGCACATGTGCCTGCAATGGCTCCGACTTCGCTGTGGTATGCGCGGCTATGCTCTCCGAGTTCGCGCATGTGTCCCAAAATGGCAACCTTGCGCTCCTTGAAGCGTGCCAAGGTTTCGAGGCTAGCTGCTACCGAGAGCGGATTGGCGTTATAAGCATCGTCTATGAGCGTGATTTTGCCGCGAATAATATTGAAGCGCCCTGCGCCGATTTGTGCTTTTTCGAGTCGGGCAACTGCTTGCTCGAGCGGAACGCCGTAGTGCTCGGCTAAAGCCAGCGCCAACACCGCACTTTCAGCGACTTGTAGGCTTGGTGTGGGTAAGCAAAGTAAATGTCCTGCATAGCGAAACCGTACTGATTGCTCGTCTATAACGACATCGCTGGCGCGGTAGGTACAGTGCTCGAGAAATCCATAACTTGGTGTATCGGGATAGCGCGTGCAAACACTACCTGCAACCAAGCCGAAAGGCGCTTGTAAAATTTGCCCTTTTTCGTAGGCAATGTTTTGTATCGATCCAAAAAATTCTATGTGTGCAGGTCCAACTGCTGTGACCACACCAACGTTGGGTGCAACCAATTCCATCAATTCATTCATTTCACCAATGCGGTCTATGCCCATTTCGATGATATGGCGGCTTTTGCGGCTGACATTTGATAGCAAATAACACGCCAAATAATTTAGGGTATTGAGGTTGCCCGGTGTTGTTGGGCTGTCAAGTGCACTCGAGACCAATGTTTTGGCGGTGGTTTTTCCTGCTGAACCCGTAATCCCAATCAGTTCTGCCCCTAGGGCGTCGCGTTGTAAGCGCCCCCAGCGCCGTAATGCTGTTGTTGCATCCGCTACACGCACCGCTCGAGGTACGTCGAGGTCGGTCAATATAAAAGGTGCTCCCGATGCCAATGCAGCCTCAATAAACTCATTGCCGTGCCGATGCTCGCCGCGCAGAGCGGCAAAAGCAGTTTGCGGGTTACAAGCTCGAGAATCAAAAGTAATGCCCAGAGCGGGTTGTGCATCGCTCGAGACACTAGCGTTGAGTTGGGAAGAAAAAGTATGAGGGTTAATCATAAGGGCAACTTAAAGCCTCGAGGTGTGTAGCTCAAGAGCTATTTCCCACAACTCTTCGGCGCAATGCTATACCTCGCAGCCGTCTCGAGAACGATTTGCCGAAATACAGGAGCAGCCACCAAAGAGCCGTGAATCTGGTTTTTAGGCGCATATAACTGCACTACAATCGTCACTTTTGGGTCTTGGGCGGGAAACATTCCAGCAAAGAGCGCATGGAAGCGGCTTGCGGATTTAACTCCGTTTTGCCAGGTCTCGGAGGTTCCTGTTTTTCCAGCTACGCAGTAGTTGGGCACTTGGGCAAGCTTGATACCTTGGTTTACAGTATACTCGAGCATTTTTCGGGTGGCTTTGGCAGCCTGAGGGGAAATCACTCGGGTAGGAGGGGGCACATCTTGTCCTTCGTACAAGATTGGCGTAATCAGTTTGCCATCATTGGCAATGACACTAAAGGCAGTAGCAAGTTGCAGTGCAGTACTGGTAAAACCCTGCCCAAAGGCGTGTGCGGCAAAATCCCTGGGTTGCCATGTCTGCCAATCGGAAAGTTTATTGCGCTCTAAACTGGGGTCGTTTTTCCAAGTTTTTTGCCCAAAACCAAATTTGACTAGATACTCGTGTAGTTTTTGTGGCCCAAGCTGGTCTGCAAACCTCGAGATACCAACATTAGAAGAATAGCGCAAGACCTCGGATAAATTGAGGTTAGGGCTGTGTTTGATAGAATCGCGTACGGGTGGGGCATTGCGGAAAGGGCGCAGCATCTCGGCATAAATGGGTGTGTCGGGGCTGGCGATGCCCTCTTGCACGAGCATAGCTGCCACTAAGGCTTTGATTGTGCTACCGGGGTCGAATGTATCGCGAAAGGCGCGATTTATCCACGCCGATTTAGGGGCTTGATTCCAATTGGCGAGGTCAAAAGAAGGTGCATTTGCCACGGCAAGCAGTTTGTTCGTACCTGTGCCGAGCACCACCACTGTTCCAGATTCGGCTCCACTCGAGAGCATTGCATTCTCGAGCGCGGCTTCGGCACTGGCTTGCAAGGCTGGATCAAGGGTCAAAACCAAGTCTTGCCCACGCGCCAGACGCTCTTCCTCGAATTGTTCGATACCTTCCAAACCCTTGTCTTTGCCCAAAAAGCCCACCACCCCTGCTGCCAAGCGTCCCTGTGGGTAATGGCGTTTTAAGTTGCCTGCCTTGCCTGTGCTTTCGGCAAGGGTGACGAAACCCTGTTCTGAGCGCAACAGCACTCGCCCACGGCGAATTTCTTCTTTTTGTTGCGCTACAAAAGGCAAGCCCAAAGAAAGCCTTGCGTACTCGAGCCACAAGACTCCAAGCCCAAGTGCTAAAACCAAGACCAAAACTCGCACCCGCCAAGGTTGGTTGGGGCGGATTGGCATCACCTCGAGGGGGTTTTTACCCCAGTCGAGGTGAGATATGGGTTGTTCTTTGGTCTTTGTATTTTGCATTATCGCCACTTGGTTTCAACACTGAGTTTTTGTTTTGGCAAGACGACTGGTGCCTTGCTAGCAAACGGTTTAAGTTCGAGTTGCAAAGCTGCACTGCTCGAAAACGGAATCATGTTATTTTCAAATGCCCAACGCCGCACACGCCCGGGCGACTCGAGTTTGGAGAGTTGTGATTCGAGTTGTGAGCGCTCAAAGATTAATTCCGAGTGCTTCTTCTCTAAATCCGAGAGCAGTTTCTCGCTATCGCGGGTAACAAACCTTACGCCCACCAAAACCAAGACCATCAAGGCATAAAAGACCATGAAGTGTTGAATGCGTTCGCTCATGATTGCACACTGCTGTCCGCTTTAAGTGCCACACGCAATTTGGCACTCCTAGAGCGTGGATTTTTAGCAATTTCTTCTTCGCTTGCCTCGATTGGTTTTTTATATATAGGCTGCATTTGGTTGCGTGTAAACTGTTTCACAATCCGATCCTCGAGCGAATGAAAACTAATGACCGCCAAGCGTCCGCCTTGTTTGAGGATTTGTTTTGCGGCGCTTAAACCATCCTTGAGTGCTCCAAGTTCGTCGTTAACATAGATTCGCAGTGCCTGAAAAGTACGCCGTGCGGGATGAATACCACGCGCATGCTGTCCAGGATAGGCGCGTTTAATGGTATTGGCAAGTTGCACTGTACTGACAAAAGGTGTTTTCTCGCGCTCTTCGACAATGGCACGGGCAATGCGTCTGGAGTGACGCTCTTCGCCATACTCAAAAATGATCCGAGCAAGGTCTTCGACTTCTAGCGTATTGACCACATCCGCGGCGCTTTCGCCGTGTTGGCTCATTCGCATATCGAGCGGAGCATCTTCGTGAAAAGAAAAACCACGCGTTTTGTCGTCGAGTTGAAAACTCGAGACCCCTAAATCAAGCAACACTCCATCTACGGGTTGCTGCACCAGTGTTGCCATTTCACGGAAATTTCCCGCTCTGACCTCGAGTCGCTCTAGTCCTGCTTGCTTGGCTCGCTGCAGTGCAAATGGGTCTTGGTCAATACCAATGACTGCCGCTCCTGCAAGCAACAGGAGTCGTGTGTGTCCAGCCCCACCAAGGGTGCCATCCACGAAAACCTTACCCTCGCTTGGCTCGAGCGCTGCTAAAACCTCGCATGGCATCACAGGTAGGTGAGTCAGCATTAGCCCACCAACCTTTGCAAGACTTCGGGCAGGTCGGTTTGTTTAGGTGGCTGCATTTGTACTTCGGCGATAATGGCATTCCAACGGTCCACATTCCAGAGTTCCAGACGTTTTGGAGCACCCGTCACCACCACATCGCCATCGAGCGCAGCATAGCTGCGAAGTGACTGTGGAATTGAAATACGAAAAGCGTTGTCAAGACGAATTTTTTGTGCACCCGAGTAAAAAAAGCGCATAAAATCGCGCCCTGCTTTATCATTGAGCGGCAGTTCATCTACAGCGTTTTCGATGCGCTGCCATTCAGAAAGTGGAAAAATATAAATACAACCCTCGAAGCCACGGGTGAGAACCATGCCATCTTCGACAAACTTCCGAAAGTCGGGTGGCATCACCACTCGACCTTTATCGTCTATTGCATAGGGGTACTCTCCGAACGGCATCTCCCACCCGTTCCCACCTTACCTAGAGTGCTCCCCGAGACCATCTCGAGAACCCGATACACCTAGTACACGGTGAAGCGTAGATACATCAATCTATCACGCTTTCCCCTAATTTACCACCCACTCCCACAATTTTAAAATTATGAGAGGTTTTTTGGGAATTTTTCCCACTTGAATGTATTTTAGTTATTTACGAAATATTAACCCCTCATCCCTATTTTTGAGTACCTGAATATAAAACCAAAAACTCATTGTAAACACAATGCTACACCAAAACTTGGAAAACTTCAATTTCTGTTTTTGACGTATAAAAGCCATTGAAAAAATAATCATTTTGTTTTTTGCCTGACCGGTGAATCAAAAAACAGCAAACAAGTTGAACATCCTCGCTTTTTATAAGCTCTTGTTGGATGTGTCGCCGATACGGGAGAAATAGACTTCTCGCGTGCAAAACAGTGGATTGTAGCTGCAAGATATCGCATTTGACGGTTGCTCGGTGAGCATGGTGGGAGCCTTCACCCACTTTGCAACAACAAAAGCAATGACGATGACGAGGCGATAACTTGGTCTCGAATTTAGGCTCAAGTCTAAAACTTACTCATCCACACTGCGCCCAAAAAATTCTGCCAAACCTGGCTTTTCGGGTTCGGGCGCGAGTAATATGCCCTCGAGCACACCTGTTCGCACCAGCGAGACAGCGGTATCGAACTCGAGTAAATCCTCGCTTAAAATTCCTGTTGGCAAGGTTTGAGTAATGTGCTGCAATGCACCTTTATCAAAAATATAGACTTCGGTTTGGCGCTCAATCAGTACGCAATAAACGGGCGCAACTTGCGAGAGTGGCACTGCCAACTCCTCGATGTCGCTTAAATCAGCGGAGAGTTGTTCGGCGTAGATATGCAGCCAGCTCGAACGCTGCATTAAAACCGCTTGGGTTGCTGGCAATAAAAGCGGCATCAGCAGAGCCTGTGTGGGCGTAGAGTTGGCTTCTAGGTGCAAGGAAACACTCATGGCTTACCCTATAGGTAGAAACCCAACTGCTATGCGCAAGCCATCTCGAGCGAACATCACAAATCCACCAGGCACAATTAAAGACAATACATCCTCAAAGGCTCGTCCGCCCGAACCGGGAGCAAAAGCGTACATTTTGCCCATGTTATCGGTGCGAATTGTAAATGCACGGCTCATGACACGCACAGTAATCGGTTCACCTCGGTAAGTGACCAATAAGACCTGATTGGGGTCTTTAAGCTCAGAGGCTTCTTGAAATTCTCCAGGCAAGACGCGCATGGCTTCGGAAAAAATATGAGCGAGTAGTTCGGCGCGGGTCTGACAATTTTCTTCGTTTAAGACTTCGGCAGCGGTGGCAAAACTTTTCTCGAGTGTTCCAGCGGGCGAGCGTGCCAAACGCTCGAGCACTTTTTCTGAGGCATTGCGTGCGTATTTCAGTAAATTGTCTTCGGGGGCGGTCGCATAGGTTGCGCCTGTTTCGGGGTGATAATCACGTGGTTCGATGCGCCGATCTCGAATCCAAGAAACTGTGGCTCGCATCAGGCGCATATTTAGGTAATTGTATGCGGGGTCTAGCAATACTGCAGTACATTTGGCAATCGCCAACAAGTGCCACAATCCACCGCCGTCGCGGTCGCGCACGTGCATCAAAACGTAAGGGGTTGTGCCCACTTGTTCGACAAACAAGCGCATCTCGCAGCTCTCGAGCGGAATAATACCACCGTTGTGAATCGGATATTCAGCTTCACTCACAGCCACTACCCAGCCTTCGGGGCGGTTGAGCAGTTGCAGGTGTTGACCACCCAAATCGAGTTCAGCAGTGCGAGTCAGGCGCACCACTACCTGTTGAGCATCGGCGGGGATTTGCTCGAGCCTACGCTCCTCGAGTTGTGCTCCAAAAACTTTACTTGGCACGATAATATCTTTGTCCTTGCCACCGTAACGCGCAGGCAAACGCTCACTGAGGTAGCCAAATAAAGTCTCTACTGCAAGCAGCAGGTTTTTGCGCTCTTGCTGTACGGCTTGGGACTGCTCACGCTCTTTGGCGATGGCGAACTCGAGCTGGCGGTTGAGTTTTGCCAATTCTTGGGACTTGGTTTCGGGGTTCATGTTCTCGCGCCGAATCTGGTCTATAGCGTTATTGATTTCGCGTGGACTCGGTTGGATTGGTGGCGGGGGTTCACCAGCAAGGTGATCATTGGCAACTGCCAAAGCGAAGCGCCGCAGGTAAGCAAGGATTTCGCTCTCGGGCAAAGAGAGCTTAGGATACTCGAGCGAAAACTCGACCACATGGTGCACAAGTGAGGTGATTAAGCTATCCACAGCATCACTGTCGGAGAGTCGAATCAGGGTGTCGTTGGGTGCAGGAACCTTGGAAGCCACCTTGAGTTTTGAGAGGTTTAAGTCAAGGGCAAAAGTGGATTGTTCCGCATATAAATCGAGGTTGTGCAGTAAGGCATAAATCAGACGCAAGACCGTGCGGTTGGTCTCAGAACGCCATTTTCTGCCTTGTTCAAGCATTTCCTCGAGTAAGTCAGCACGCCAGAGTTTATGACCCAAACTACGTAAGGCTTCGCCCTCTTCATCCAGAACTTCTGGAACTTGTACCACTTCGTTGATATTGGCTGGGGCGGTTTGCGTAAATAAAAACCCCTCGCCGAGTCTTACTTCCAGACCTTCGGCTTCGATTACATTCATGGTGCTGGCTTGAGCGGTACGCTCTTCACGCAAACTGCGGTCTGCACTGCGAAAACGCCGCAACTGTTGACTGCTGAGTTGGGTTGTGTTCAGCCTTTCACGCAATTCGCGCACCGACTGTTTACCACCACGCGGTTCGCGTTTGGCGAGTATGTCTGCAACCTTGTACTCGTAGAGTTCAATCAGCAGTTGTGTATCGCTTTGATTCACCCCATGAGTATACAAGAACTACGCTTGATGTGTGCGCAAAAACCACGTTCCAAAAAGCGGCAAGGCTCCAACCAGCAGTGCCACCAACGAAACCACTTCAAACCCAAATGCCCCGACAATAAAACCTCCACCCAATGCGCCGATGGCTGCAGCCAGCCAAGTGATCAATTCCGCTGCTCCTTGGATGCTCGGTCGTTCATGAGCCTCGAGCTGGTCAGTCAATAGCGTGCTTCCAGCGACATTGCAAAAATTCCAACCCAAGCCGAGTACAAACAGGCTAAAACCCATCTCGAGCGGACGGGTTGCAAAAACCGCCACAAATGCGGAAAACATCAGCAGCCCTGCCCCAGTCCTAATAGCTCGTGCCCTACCCCATAAATCTACTAAACGCCCTGTGAGCCAACTAAAAGCAAACATACCCAATATATGCACCGAAATTAAACCTGTAGCGCTGTCCTCGTGCCCAAGGTGTTTGGCGTGGAGCGGCATCAGCACCATTAAGCTAGTCATGACCATTTGCCCAAGGGTCATGGAAAGCAGCGCCAAACGTACTGCTTGCACCTGCCAAAGTTGCTTCCAAGTGCGAACAGCAGCCGCTTGCATAAAACCAGAAATTTGGCTGATTGGCTTGGGAAAAAATGCCACTGCTAGAAGTAAAAATCCCAGTAATAACCAGAATCCACCCAAATACCAACCAAGCTCGATGCTTGGCAACTGGTTTTGTTTGGCATAATAATAAATAAGTGGCGCAGTTGCCCAACTTAAAACACTGCCAAAAGCGCTTCCCGTTACCAATGCGCCAATGATCGTGCCGCGCACATGGCTGTCTACAAGTTCGGCGGCAGCGTACTTGGCTTGGGCAATCGCGCCATTGGCTGCACCAAGCATTGCCCCGCCCAACAAAAACCCAATTAGATTCTTCTCGAGTGCCATGGTAGCAGCAAGGACTGCACCAAGCGCACCCATGCCATAACCAAGCATTAAGCCAGAGCGCCGCCCATATAACTGCATTAAGCGCCCAATCCAATACGCGGCTACTGCAGAAACAAAAAAGTTGATTGTAGAGGGTAGCCCTGCCAGCGCTTCTGCACCAGTGATGTTAAAAATGATGATGCTCGAGAGCGAGGTACTCACTGTAATCGCGCCGCTCGAGAAGCCCTGTGCTGCAAAAAGCACCAATAGATGGCGCTGGCTTTGAGAGGATAGGCTAAACCACACCCCAAGAAAACTAGGGCGACTTGGGACAGATTGCAGACTCACCAAAAGAGTCTACTGCTGATTATGGAAGGGAAATCAAGACTGCACTGCGGAATTCAGAAAGTGGAGCAACTTGAAGTGCAATTGGAATATCCGCCCAACTTGGGTATTTAAGGTTTGCACCTCGAGCCAACCAATCTTCAAAGTATTTTTCGTTCAAGAAACGCCGCCCGATTTGTTCGCGGCTTAGGTTGTTCGGGTCTATTGTGGGTTCGACCTGAGTGGCAACTGGTTCGGGCTGGGGTTCTGCTGCAATGGCGGGTTTTGGTGCTGGAGTTGGCGCAGGTGTCGGTTTTGCCACCGGCTTAGGTTGGGGTTTGGGTGCGGGTTTTACAACGGGCTTAGTCGTGGCTTTTGCCGTAGGCTTCGGTGCCGGTTTAACTGCCGGCTTTGGTGTGGGCTTTGGTATCGCAATGGGTGGCAAATTTGCTGCACTTTGGGCATCTATCACTCGAGGCTTGTTTGGAGTTGGCTGTGCCAGTTTTTGTACCCGTGTGTCGGTTGCTTTGGGTGCGGTGGTTTGGCTTGCAGTGGGACTTGGCGCTGTAGCAGATTTTGTGGTTTTAGGTGTGATTTTGACCGCTGTTGGTGTCGCTGGTTTTGGTGTGGGTTGTGCTGCTGGTTTTGTGGGAGGCTTTGGGGTGGTTTGAGTCTGAGATACAGGTTTAGTTTTGACTGTGCTGGTCGTGACTGTACTGGGTTTTGCTGGTGTTGACTGCGTGGTGGGTTGTACTCTGGGTTTGGGTGCACTTGGAAGATTCGGCACACTCAGATTACTTTGGGGGCGGGGCGCAGGGTTTGGAGTGGTTGCGCTTAGTTGTCGCAACAGTGCGGGTGCGGCAAAAATACCTGTGCCAATCACAAAAACAAACGCTAAAATCCACGCCCAAATCGGTTGGCTCTGAGTGGTTTTTTCCTGTTGGTATATTTTTTTAACTCCAGAAGTCTGTGCGGCTCGAGAAACGCGGCGTTCTTTGTGGGGAGTTTGTTGTGGTGCAGTTTCGATTACCGTAAGTGCGCTGACATCGCGTGGTATGGGCTTTTGTTGCAGCAGTGAATCGTCGAATTCAGGGGTTATGCTTTTTCTGCCTGTGACTACGGGGTTTAAAGGTGCGTTACCAAAATCTGGACTGACCTCGAGGGTTTCATGGGGGTCAGGTTGGGTTGCTTTTGCACCCAAAGGTTCTTTTGTAGCGATTAAAGGTTCACCCAAGATAGTAATAGGGGATTCATCGAGTCCAGCAGCCATGGATGTGTCAGGTAGCTGCTCGGCTTCTGATTGCTCGAGCGCAGTGAAGTTTATTTCGACATCAAAATCTAGGGCACTTTCATCATCTGGCGTCGCTTTTTGTGCCAAAAGCGGTACTTCGGCTTCCGCAGGTACTGAAGTTGATGTATCGGTACCATCGAATATTGCTGTATCAGCATCATCGAACACAATTGCTTCTGGAGCTTTTATTGGCTCGGGTGGGGCAAGGCTTTCGGGGAGTGTTGTAAAGAGCGAAGCCTCCAGACCGACAGCAGGCTTTTGTTCTTGCGTACTCGAGGCTGAGACTAAGACATTAAAGTCACGCAGCAAGAAGCGTTCATCTGCCTTTGGATCAAGGAAAATCTGCACCCTGCGGTACGCCTCTACAATTTGGTCTTGTTCCTCGCTACTGCGCGCCAAATTCATGCGCTGCTTCGCGGCACTTTCAACCATACTAATCTCGAGGGTTCGTTCGTTTAGCTCAAGGATTTTCATGGCTTCGCGCAAGGTCATATCTGCACCATCATCTTGGAATTCCTGGCAGAGTAGAGGGCGAGGACGCGACATAGACCGAAGCACGGAATTGCGCAGGCGGCAATGCCCGCACATAATCGGGAATAGCAGACCAACTTGGGTAACGCAAAACGGCGCCTGCTCTATCCCAACTATTAAAGCTGTTTTGATTAAGGGTGCGAACCGAAACCGCAACACGGGGCGTGGGCGCGACACGTGTTACCGTTGTTTTGGTGGCGGTGCGTTGGGTTGAGGCTTGTTGGGTTGTGCGTCTGGCTGCTGCTTGTGCAGCGGCAGCACGCTGTGCTCGTCGTTGCGCCTCAAGGCGAGCCGCCTGACGTTGTGCTGCGACTCGAGCCGCCTGACGTTGCGCCTCAAGGCGAGCCGCCTGACGTTGCGCCACCAGTTGCGCTTGGCGCTTGGCTTGGGCAGCAATGGCAGTGCTGTTGGGAACAAATTGTGTTTTGCGCTGTGCCTCGAGTTTGGCAAGACGTTCGGCTTCGAGCCTAGCAAGACGCTGTGCTTCGGGTCTGGCAGCACTGTTTTTAGGTGTGGTTGGAGTTGGCTTGGCGGTACTGCTAGAACTTTGCGGATTTGGTTTTTGGTTCGAAGTGCTGTTTGGGGTTTGGCTCGCAGAAACCGCACTCGAGTTGGTTGGTGGTTTTGTGGCTGTAATCACTGGTTTAGGTGTGGTGGGCTTGACTGAAATTGGTGGGGTTTGAGGCACCACCGATGCAGAACTTAAACGCGGAAAAATCAATGAAGCCCCA
>JBKBVO010000173.1:0-4818 GCA_046289535.1 Deinococcales bacterium
CTCGAGCAGTTCTTCTTTAGCTTCTTCGCAGCCAGCTACATCCTTAAACAGTGTGCTTGGTTTTTCGACTTGTTTTGCCCGTGACTTTCCAAAGCTCATGGCACCGCCAGCCGAATCGCCGCTACCAGAACGGGAGCGAATAAGAATCACGAGCATAATCAGCAAAATGGCAATCCCTGCGACCTGCAGACCAATCATGATGTAATCGCCTGTTGGTACATTGCGCACCACGCTGTATTTAGTCGAGAAATTTTTGCGTGCAAACTCGAGTGCTTCAAACAAGTCTTTGTTCAAAAGCAGTTGTACGGTATAGGCTTCGCTAAACTCACTCCTTTTGCCATTAGGAAAGACTCGAGCCAAACCATTTGGAGAAAGTTCAACATTGTGTACTCCCCCAGAGCTTAATTCAGACAAAAAGGTATTGACCGATTTTGAAGCAGCTAAGCTCCAACCAAGTCCCAAGACCAACACCAAAATGCTGATTTTGCTCAACAAGCCTTGCCAAAAACGCGCGCGCATGCTGCTTAGGGTATCACGAATCTGGCAGATTAAGACGGGCTTGAGACACTTTATTTTGTAGGCTTTTGCTATGGCAGACAAAGTAATATATGTTCTGAGCAGCTTGCACCAAAAACACAGGGTTGTTGTTTGATGTTTTTGCCAAACGCACATTGGGAACAAACTGTCTCTGTTAGGCTGGCAGCAATACCGCCTCTTGCCAACCAAGTTGAATGAGCACATAAACGACCGATTCGCTCACCAGTATTTGACAAATATAAAAGTTGGCACTTCTTTTTATATGCCAAAGTTAGCAGCCAAGCGTCGAACAGCTATTACAGCAGCATCACACACAAAAAAAGCGAAGGGTAAACCCTTCGCTTTAAAGTCATTGGACATTTACAAAATTAACGCTTGCTGAATTGTGGGGCGCGACGGGCTTTCTTCAAACCAGCCTTCTTGCGTTCGACCTCGCGTGGGTCACGGGTCAGCAAGCCTGCAGGCTTGAGCTTGCCACGGTTGTCTGCGTCTAAACGCACCAAAGCTCGTGCCAGCCCGAGTTTGATGGCATCGATTTGACCACTCGAGCCGCCACCTTCTACTGTAATACGTGCATCGAAGCGTCCAACCGCACCCGTGGCACGCAGTGGCTCGAGGGCTTGCAGGGCGCGCAAAATACCACGAAAGTAATCTTGGAAGTCCTTACCATTTACAGTAATTCGACCTTCACCGCTCTTTAAGAACACGCGGGCAACGCTCGCCTTACGACGACCAGTACCGTAGAACATCTCGACTGCCATTATTTCACCTCATTCTTGCCGTGCGGCAACTCGAGTTTAACGGGCTTTTGTGCGGCGTGCGGGTGGCTCTCGCCTTTGTAGACCTTGAGGTGAGTGTGCAAGGCACGCCCCAAACGCCCTTTTGGCAACATTCCAAAAACTGCGTGTTCGATTACGCGCTCAGGGTGCTTTGCAATCGCAGTATCGGCGGTCTCGAGTTTCAAGCCACCAGGAAATCCGCTGTAACGGGTGTACACTTTGCCGTTCATTTTGCCACCAGTTAAAACCACTTTTTCGGCATTGACAACAATCACATAGTCACCATTGCCAAGGTGCGGGGTGTAATCGGGTTTGTGTTTGCCACGAATTAATGTAGCAATCTGCGTTGCCAGACGACCCAAGGTCATACCAGCGGCATCTACCACAACCCAACGCGGGTCGGTATTTGTAGGAAGATAAGTCTTGAACATAATTCTCCAAAAATTAGCGACGCAAGCCCAAGCGCTCGATCAGTTTCTTGTAGGCTTCAGGTTGATTATTGCGCATATAGCGCGACAGACGATTACGCTGACCCACCAAAATTTGCAAGCCACGCTGACCGTGCTTATCTTTTTTGTTGCTGTTCAGGTGCGAAGACAGGTTATTGATACGGTGCGTCAGCACAGCAATCTGCACTTGGGTGCTTCCTGTATCCCCCTCGAAAGTGGCGTATTCTTTGATAATCCTGCTTTTTTCTGCTGCAGTAAACGACATATGTACCTCTTTTTGTGAAGTCCGGCAAGCTCGAGCGCAGCTAATAAGGTGCTTTACCCTTGCTCCCGCGAGGCGGAAGCGTAGCACACCTAAAGCAAGAACTCAAGGGGCTACTTTGCTAGCCCCAAGCGCCCCAAGCGGTACAACCGCTCAAGCGGCATCCGGCGCAGCATGGTGTTGGCAGTCTTGTAGCTCGAGATACTGCCTTCGACGCTTTTTAACAATCGCTCAAAGATATCATCGGGCATATTCAATGCTGGTGTGAGGCGTGCCACGCGCTTGCTTGAGAGCGAAAAATTCGCCACCACACCGCCCTCATAGAGCATCCGTACCCCAAGCGCACCGCTCAGCTCGCCAATCAACTCCTCAAAACCGGGCACGATTTTTGGTGGTAGCACTGTCCGAAATTGCAATGCGATGAGTAACCCAGCGCCGCGCACGTCCTCAAGCAGGGCGGGATAGCGGTCTTTGAGAGCATAAAGCCGTTCAAATGCCATTGTGCCCATGCGTGCAGCGCGATTAGGCAAATCACCTTCAATAATCAACTCGAGGGCTTTGATACCCATTGCCATAGATAAACTATTGCCACCAAAGGTATTCGAGTGGCGCTTGCTCGAGAAACCCGCCAAGGTTTTGGCATAGATGTGTTTGCGCGCAATGGTTGCCCCAATCGCCAACATGCCACCACCTAGAGGTTTGGCAAGTGTGATGATATCTGGCTCGAGACCAGCCGCAATACTGGCAAAATAATGCCCTGTGCGCCCCAGCCCGGTCTGGATTTCGTCGGCGATGATTAAAATTCCGTACTTGCGGCAAAGTTCACCAACACCCGACAAAAAACCCGCTTGCGGCAAAATTACCCCGGCTTCACCTTGCACGGGTTCGACAATCACAGCACACACCCTATCTGTACCATGCTTTTGTAGGTAGCTCGAGAGAGCATCTAAGTCTCCATAAGGCAGTGTTGTTATGTTTGGCATGAGTGGGCGAAACAGCTCTTGGTATTCGTTGTTTGGGGTAACTGCCAATGCACCAAAGGTTTTGCCGTGGTATGCACCCTTAAAATTGATGATTTCCTTGGCTTTGGGGCGAGCAGCTTTGACGAATTTGAGTGCGGTTTCTATAGCTTCCGCACCTGAATTGCTAAAAAATACCCTCGAGTCCTTGTGGCTTGGGGCAAAATGGGCGAGCAGTGCAACTAAATTGGTCTCGAGCGCAGCTCGCCAGTTGTTAGCGCTTTGCTGCGACAAGCCGATGCTGCGGTCTTGCGCCAAAAAACCTTGCAGGAATTCGATTAAAGGTGGGTACTGGTCGCCGAAGGGAATCGCAGCATAGCCTCCTGCATTGATTTTGTGTTTGCCTTGTATATCCTCGAGTTCCCACGGGGTGACGGTTTTGAATGGTCCAGCAATACCGAGCGCCTCGAGCGAACGAATCAGGTCTCCGTTACCAAAAGTGATTTCATCGCGCAGTCCAGCTTTGTAGGCACCACTCAAAACGTCGGCGGCACGAATGGGGAGTTTAATGGTCATAACCAAGTATTCTAGCGCTTTTAGTATTCATGCAAAACCCCCGCCGTACGGCGGGGGCTGTTTTTTGAAGCAGAGATTAGAACTTGAGGCTGTACGCAATGGCGAAGCGCGAACCCCACGTAACCACTGTCGGACCGGCGATATTGGTGTGGTTAAACAGGCCATAGCGGAACGCCAAACCGTAGTAGGCAAAGTTGAAGTCAAGACCAGTCAAGACCACAGCTGCGGCAGCATCCGCGCCCCAGCTACCAAATGGTACAGGCGAGGCAAAGCTTGGTCCGAAGCCGGTACCACTGCGCCCGATATCGGTGCGGGTCGAGAAGCTCACACCAAAGGTGCTACCTGGCAGCGGTCCATTTGCCCAGCTCAGGCCGGTGCTAAAGAGCCATGTGCTCGCACTGGCATTACCACCGCGGCTGTCATAGGCAACACCCAAAGCAATCTTGGAGCCGAGCAAGAAGTCGCCGTTGGCGGTCACTCCGACACCGAACTGATTGATATCCGAAGCCAGTGTGCCGGCACCCGTCTGCGAACCAAAGTAGACTTTTGGTGCAACGGTGAAGCCCGCCAAGTTGAACGAGGCATCAGCGTAGGCATAGAGCGAAGTGCGGTTACCTGCATCAGCGGGCACGGTATCGGCGCTGCTGTTCAAGCCAAACACAAGGTTCACGCCAGGGATGAGCTTGCCAGCACTCGCTAAGCTGAAGCCGAGGTCGGTGCGCCCGCGCACAGCAGCACCACCGTTGTCATTTTCGCCTTCGCTGAGGAAGTAGCCTTGCAAGTCAAGACCAACCAAGCTCAAGCCAACCACAACGCCAAAGTCGGTCGAGCTGTTTGCCGTGGCGGTCACGTTAGTGCTTGTGCTGGTCTGGAGCAAACCGCTGTGGAACTTAATGCTTGCAGGACGTGCGGGTCCGCTACCCAAAGCTGCTGCCGTGCTGATGCGGCTGCGGCTATCGAAGTAAACGTTCAAATCGAGGAAACCAAGCAGACCCTTGGCACCCAAGTTAATCCCGAAGCCAGTCTGGTTATCAGCAAAAGGACCGCTATTTGTGCTGAGGTCAGTGAACCAGTTGCTGCCCTCTGTTTGGGCAGATCCCCAAGCGGCATCCACATAACGCCAGTTGGCACCGATGGTGAATGGAGCAAGGTTCAAACCAGCAGTTACGAAGGCAGCCGTGCGGCTTGTTGAGGTACCGGGTGTCTGGGTCAAGGTGCTATTGTTCCACTCGCCCTCGAGATCGAGGAAGCCGAGC
>JBKBVO010000008.1:0-26424 GCA_046289535.1 Deinococcales bacterium
CTTGGTTCAAGCAGCACCATCCCAATTTTTCAGGGATGGTTGGTTATTTTTGCATGGAATACGGCTTGCACGAATCGCTGCAAATCTATTCGGGCGGCTTGGGTGTGCTGGCAGGTGACCACTGCAAGAGCGCTTCGGATTTGGGTGTGCCATTCGTGGCGGTGGGTTTGCTATTCCGCGATGGGTATTTTCATCAGCAACTCGATGCTACAGGCTGGCAGGGCGAACGCTATGAGGTCATTGACCCAACCAAGCAGCCTCTAACCCTGGTACGCGATGAAAACGGCGAAGTTCTTAAAATCCGCGTTGAGGTCTCGAGCCGCATTGTCACGGTGCAAGCGTGGCGTTTGGATATTGGGCGAATCAGCTTATACTTGCTTGATACCGACACGCACGAGAATCTTGAAGCCGATAAAGCCATCACCAAACGCTTGTACGGCAAGGGTGAAG
Source organism: Deinococcales bacterium (assembly GCA_046289535.1). GTDB lineage: Bacteria > Deinococcota > Deinococci > Deinococcales > JAAFIG01 > JAAFIG01. The sequence continues at coordinate 451 of JBKBVO010000008.1, forward strand.
AACTGCGCGTGGCGCAAGAATTGGTCTTGGGTGTGGGCGGCTTGCGTTTGCTGCGTGCCTTAAAGTTGCCAATTACCGTGTACCACATGAACGAAGGTCATGCCGCCTTCTTGGGACTCGAGCGCCTGCGCGAATATCGCGAGCAGGGCGTAAGCTGGGAGAGCGCCATCGAGCTGGTTGCCTCGAGCGGAATTTTTACCACGCACACTCCTGTCCCTGCTGGCAATGATTCGTTTAATTTTCCATTGATCGAGAAAAAACTGGCGTGGTGGGCAAATGCGCTGCAAGTGCCGATGGCAAAAATCCTTGAGCTGGCTGGACAGCAGCAAAAATGGGGTATGCAGTTTTCGATGACCGTGCTCGCGTTGCGCCTAAGCCGCTATGCCAACGGTGTTTCAGAATTGCATGGGCAGGTCTCGAGGGGGATGTGGAGCTTTTTGTGGGATGGCGCAGATGCTCCTGAAGTGCCAATTACTCACGTGACCAACGGTATCCATACGCGTACCTTCTTGGCACCCGAACTCGCCGAACTCTACGATGCGGCTTTTCCCAAATACTGGGATTCGCAACTCGAAAACCCCAAGGTCTGGCAGCTCGAGAAAGTCGAAGACGATAAACTCTGGAATGCGCGTTTAGGCTTAAAAAAGAAACTGGTTGAGTTTGTGCGTGCCCGCCTGCGTCGCCAAAATGAGCGCAACAATACGGCTGGCAGCACCCATGTGCTCTCCGAAAATGCCCTGACAATTGGCTTTGCGCGCCGCTTTGCAACCTATAAGCGTGCAACGCTGTTGTTCCGTGACCTCGAGCGCTTAAAGCGCATTGTCAATAACCCCGAACGCCCAGTGCAGTTCATTTTTGCGGGCAAAGCGCACCCCGCCGATAACCCCGGTAAGGAATTTATCCAGCAGCTCTGGCGCTATTCACAAGACCCAGACCTGAAAGGAAAAATCGTATTCCTCGAGGACTATGACATGAACGTTGCGCGCCACTTGGTGCAGGGTTGCGACATTTGGCTGAATAACCCACGCCGTCCGCTCGAGGCATCGGGTACGAGCGGCGAAAAAGCTGCGCTCAACGGCTGCTTGAATTTCTCGATTTTAGACGGTTGGTGGCGCGAAGCCTACGATGGCACCAACGGCTGGGCAATCGGCGATGAGCGCGAATTCGCCGAAGACGAAGAGAGCCTGCGTATCCAAGACGAGCGCGATTGCCAAAGCCTTTACGACATTCTCGAGTACGAGATTGCCCCGCTGTATTACGGCAGGCACCACGACTGGCTTGAGCGTGTGCGCCATTGCATTCGCACGATTGCGCCCAAGTTTTCGATGCAGCGCCAGGTTATTGATTACGTACAAGACCTCTACGTGCCAGCAGCCAAGCGTACTCAGGCACTCAGCCGCGAACAAGCCGATAGCATTGCTGCGTGGAAGTCCAGGCAGCAAAAAGGCTGGAGTGAGCTGCGCTTGAGCGCTACCCTCGAGCCACAAAATCGAGTTCATGCACGGGTCTGGTTGGGCGAACTCGACTCCGCCGATATCGAGGTGCAGGCAGTGGTCTCGAGAAAAGGGGTTTTTCAGCGCAGTGCACTCAAACTCGCTAAGCGCCACGAAGACGGTTGGCTCGAGTACACGGGCACTATTACCCTACCCGAAGCAGGGGAGTGGCAGCTTGGGGTGCGAGCGGTGCCATACCGCGAAGACCTAAGCCACCCACTCGAGGTTGGACTGATGCGTTGGGCTTAGTGCGCTACCCCGCAACCACACCAGGCGTGTCCTTGGACACGCCTTTTTTGTTTATGGTGCAAAGCCTAGTCGATTACCTTTGTCGGCTCCGTATGTTTGGCTTTAAAAGCTTTATAGCGCTCGATTTCAGGCTTGATAAACTGCAACGCGATGTGCAGTACAGCGACATCATCGGCGAGACCGAGCGCACCCAAAGAGCGTTCGGGCAGAAGGTCGACTGGGCTTACCAGATATAACAAAGCGCCGATGGCGGCGTACTTCGTTTCGGGCTTCATGTCAAACGTGGGGTCAAAGCTCATTTGATAAATCAGCTGCACATCCTGCCAAGCATCACCGAGCTTGTCCTTAACTGCAGCAAAAGCGCTCGAGAAGCCATTTTGGATAGCTTTTATGGTGTCTGGGTTCTCGGCTTTTTGCTGCATTTCGGGGTCGGAGAACTTCTTCAAAATATCCTCTGCATTCATGCCCCGCATTATAGCAAACTGCGCGGTTTCGGGTCACTGTGCCCCAAATGCGCTCGAGACAATTTTTTTTGCTTCCTCGAGCACGGTATCTACGTGCGCTTCTGAAACAAAACTCTCGGCGTAGATTTTATAGAGTTCTTCGGTGCCGCTTGGACGCGCCGTAAACCACGCATTCTCGGTGCAGACTTTTAAGCCGCCAATCGGTTCGTTATTTGCGCTGGCGCGGGTTAATTTGGCGCTGATGGTTTCACCTGCCAAAGTTTGGGCTGTGACCATCTCGGGCGTTAAACTCGAGAGAACCTTTTTTTGGGCGCTGCTGGCTGGGGCATCAATGCGCTTATAAAAACTCTTACCAAGCTCCTGCTCAAGCCTTTGATAGTGCTGGTCTGGGGTTTGCCCTGTCACCCCTGCAATTTCGGCAGCCAACAAGCCTAGCAAAATTCCGTCTTTATCGGTGCTCCACGCGCTGCCGTTAAAGCGCTGGAAACTCGCTCCTGCCGATTCCTCGCCGCCAAAGCCAATGCGCCCTGTACTTAAGCCATCCACAAAATACTTAAACCCCACCGGCACTTCTTCTAAGTTGCGCCCTAGCCGCGCTACCACGCGGTCTATTAAGCTGCTCGAGACCAGCGTTTTGCCCACGCCTTTGCCCTCCCACTCGGGGCGGTGGGTGTAGAGGTAATCAATACAAACCGCCAAATAGTGATTGGGGTTCATCAAGCCAGATGGCGTAACGATTCCGTGTCTATCGGCATCGGGATCATTACCGATAGCAACGGTGAAGCTGTTTTTGAGTTCAATCAACCCTGCCATGGCGCTAGGGCTGCTGCAATCCATGCGGATTTTGCCGTCTTTGTCCACGCGCATAAAACCAAAAGTCGGGTCTATGCGCTCGTTAACGATGGTTAAATCCAAAGCATAGCGCTCTTTGATTTTTTGCCAAACAGCAAGACTCGAGCCACCAAGCGGGTCTACACCAATTTTGACCCCACGTATGGCTTCGATGTTGATTACATTGGGCAGGTCTTCGACATAGGGTGTCACGAAATCAAAACTCTCGGCTTGGCGTGACGCTTCTGTCAAGGGAAGGCGTTTGACAGAAGCATTACCTGCCTCGAGCAGGGCATTGGCTCGAGATTCGATCCATTTGGTCACGCTGCTCTCGGCGGGTCCGCCATGCGGCGGGTTGTACTTAAAGCCGCCATCCTCGGGCGGGTTGTGTGATGGGGTAATCACAATGCCATCAGATTGGTGTTGGTTGCTTTTGTTGGCGCACAAAATCGCGTGCGAAACAAGCGGTGTTGGGGTGTAGCTGCGTGCTGCATCAAAACGAACTTTGACGCCATTTGCCACCAGAACCTCGAGTGCGGTTTGCAGTGCGGCTTCAGATAACGCATGCGAATCTGCGCCAATGTACAAATGCCCACCGATGCCTGCCTGAACACGGTACTCTGCCACTGCCTGCGAAACAGCTGCGATGTGGGCATCGTTGAAAGTTTGGCGCAAACTCGAGCCACGGTGTCCGCTAGTGCCGAATGCTACGCGCTGTGTGGGGTTATTTGGGTCTGGGGCATAGGCGTAATACGCCGCCACCAAACGCGGGATGTTCTCGAGCAGCGAAAGCGGTGCGGGTAAACCAGCTAGAGGATGAGCCATACTGCCTATTCTAGCACCTGTGTTACGATGCCGCTTGTGCTTTTTGGGGTGTTCTTGGCAGCATTTTCGGCGTTGTGTTTTTCTACGCTTGGACTGTGGGGTAAATTTGCCCAGCAGCTTGGGGTTTCCTCGAGCAGCCTGCTGGTTTGGCGTTTTGGTTTGGTGGCATTGGTGCTTTTTGTGGTTGGTTATGGTGGCAAATACACTCTGCTCGAGCGCCTCAAAATGATTGCTTTTGGGGTGGCGTATTTTGTGTTTACCGCGCTGTATTTTGCTGCACTCGAGCGCATCAGTGCAGGTACAGCGGGGCTTTTGGTTTATCTTGCACCAGTGTCGGTGGTGTTCATTCAAGCGTTCTTGGGTAAGTCCCCAAAACAGCGCCAATTGTTTGCTACAGCGCTTGCGGTAGCAGGGCTGTTGGTGATTGTGGGCATGCCTAGCCCAAGGGATGCCAACCTGTTAGGGGTTTTATTTGGGGCGTTGGCAGGTATTGGTTATGGTGGGTATTTGGTTGCCTCCGAAACTTTGCGCCACATCCCACCACTGACATATACTGCACATGGCGCACTCGGCAGTGCCTTAGGTTTTGCATTTTGGAGCGCTGTTTCCGGAGTAGCCCGTCTGCCCTCGAGCCTGCCTGAGTGGGGTTTGGTAGCAGCGATGGCGATTATTTCTACACTGCTGGCACTGCCAATGCTCTATGCCGCAATTGCGCGAATTGGTGCAGCCAAAGCCAGCCTTATCAGCACCCTCGAACCAGTGTTTATTATCCTTTTAGCATGGTGGTTTTTAGCCGAAAATCCGCGTTTAGAAGCACTGCTGGGTGCAGTTCTGGTTTTGGGTGGGGCTACGCTCTCTAGCACGGAATGATACACTGCCGATATGGCTGTTTTAAATCCCCACGAAGCGAGTATATGTAAAAGGCTTGGGCGTGAGCGTGTCAGCGGTCAAATGAGGGAATTCCATACTGACCATGAAACCATTGTTGCTTGACCTGCACCCAGACCAATACCCGCTTGATGGCTACCGCCAAACCCAATTGCTCGAGTGGGTTTTTGGGCAGGGTGTGGGCAGTTTTGCTCAGATGTCGAATTTGCCGCAAAATATACGCACCGAACTCGAGGCGGAATACGCGTATAGCGCTTTTACCAAAGTTGAGAGATTCCCCTCAAACGATGGCAGCACCAAGTACCTTTATACCCTACATGATGGCAAACAGATGGAAGCTGTGCTGATGCCCTATCAAGACCGAATTACCATTTGTATTTCCACGATGGTTGGCTGCCCCGCTGGTTGCGCCTTTTGTGCTACAGGGCGCATGGGTTTTGGGCGCAATTTGAGTGCTGGCGAAATGATCGAACAGGTGTTATACGCGGCACGCGATAACAACTGGCAACCTGGTCAGATTCGCAATTTGGTGTTTATGGGTATGGGTGAACCGCTTCTAAATTACCAAAATACCCTGCAAGCCGCTCGGATTATGTTGCACCCCAAGGGCTTGGGTATGAGCCAGCGGCGCGTCACGCTTTCAACTGTGGGCTTACCCAAGCAAATTGTGCAACTAGCAACTGAAGATGTCGTGGTCAAGCTAGCGATTTCGCTGCATGCTCCAGACGAGGAAACGCGCAAAAAAATCATTCCCACCGCACATGCACACACCATCAAAGATATCTTAGACAGTGCCAAGGAATACCAGCGCCGCTCCAAACGCCGCGTGACCTTCGAGTACAGTATGCTCGCAGGGGTAAACGATAACATTTGGCAAGCCGAGCTTTTGGCTGAAAGTTTGCGCGGTTTAATTGCCCACGTCAATTTAATCCCCATGAACCCCTGGGCGGGTTCGGGTTTTGCCTCCTCGAGCGAAGCGCGGATTCAGGAGTTCTACGACATCCTCGAGTCGCGTGGTGTACCGGTCTCGGTGCGTCGCTCGAGAGGGCGCGATGCAGGTGCGGCGTGCGGACAATTGGCGCTTAAGCGCCCAGAAGACCAAGTCGTATAAAACAAAATCGCGCCTTTTTCAGGCGCTTATTTCAGTAGTTTATACCATTATGCAGGTTTTGTCAAATCTATACATTTGAGATACGGACAAAAGTCTGTATAGTTATGACACACGATTACAGCGCTCCACTGGAAAAATTAAGCCAATACACCAAGCAATACCATGACCTCTTCAAAGATGCCCGACTACGAAAAAGTTTTGACTCAGCTATCACAGCTATCACCGAGACTGGCAGCACTCAAGAAAGTTAGTCAAATCGCCAGACTTGCGCCTTCCACCGGTCAAACCAAATACAGTGAAAAACTTAATCCGCTAACAAAACCAACAGGCACCAAGTGAATCAACAGTCTTCACCAATCATTTCCTCGAGTTAGAGGTAAAGAAATTCTTCGGTCAACACAATGCCCGAGTTATCCTTGGTGGTTACACGGTGCGGTCATGCGGATTGGGTTCTGGCATTGATGCAACCCATACCGGTTCTGCTAGGGAAAATATGAAGTGTTTATGAACCAATTTGGTATTGGGCTACCTGGCTTCATCCCAAAGCAAGTCGGGCACCGTGGTGACTGCATCAGCGGGGAGGTCGGTAAAAATACCGTATTGGATTAAGTAACTGCCGGGTACCAAACGCCCAAGATTAAAAGTATTGCCCTCGAGTCGCCAGTTGACAGCAATGGTTTGGTTATTGACCAATCCCGTCACCGCAGGATTAGGGCGACGCACCGCAGGACTCGAGCCACCTTGGGGTAGCGGGTCGCTAATTCGAAAATTCTCCACGGTGCGCTCGACGGTGATTGCCAGTGTGACCACATAGCCTTGAGCATCTTGAGTGTAATTTTTGATGATTCGTACTGGTCCGCGCTGCAGGTCAGTGACCCTCGAGACCGTCACACCAGCGGGTGGCAAAACACGCATGACCCCTTCGGTAAAGAGTTCAAATGGCTCGAGACTGGCGCGGATCGTACCCGCTGCACACACACGGGCTGGAATTTGCAAAATTGCAGGCTTGCCTCCAGAGATATCCGAAGCCAACTCAAGTGGTGCGCCAGAGGTAATATCTTTAGGCAATTGCAATGTAAGAGATACGGGTACAGGATAAGGGAAATCGGTTGCAGCAGTCGCAGTGAGTAAGCTCTGTTGGCAGGTGGCAACAATATTGGGTGCAACCTCGAGCTTGAGACTTGCAGAAACACGGTATTCCAGAACCACACGTGTGGTTTGGTTATCTTGCACCACACCGGACTTATTTTCTACGGTTGAACCAGGCAAGGGTGTAGGGGTCACGACGTATTCGCTTGGGGTCAGGGTTAGGGTTTGCGGCGAGCGCAGATTCTGCCCTGCGGCGCGAAAAGGAATATTGCGCAGTGGAACTCGAGTCTTGCCAATAATCGCCACGGTTTCGACAATCAATGTGCCCTGTACCGGACGCGCTACAAAACGCACACGCGCAGGCGTGCCAGAGCGTGCCAACACAGGCGAAACCACTGTGCCTTGCCCCTCGATGACAGTGGCACTGACAGGAACCCAGCCCGTTGGCAGTGTGGGAGAGACGGTAAACTCGGTATCGCCTGCAAGACTATAACCTGCACCAGGAATAGGACGACCTTGGGGGTCTACAACTTCGACCACGGGTGGCTCGAGAATGCTCAGACCCTGCGGTGGAATAAAGGCGGGAATATCGGCAAAGGCGGGTTGCTGGTTGATGCGTACGCGCAAATTGATAGCATTAGAAAATTGCTTTGTGCTGGGCAGAATCCGCATCAAGATACTCCACTCACCTGCTAACATATTGGAGATTTCAAAGCTGTCGGTGGCTTGTCCGCCGTTCTCTGAAGTGGCGAGTTTGCGGCGTTGCCCATCTGGAGTCACCACATACAACTCGGCTTCGGCTGCGCCATCGGCATCGTAATTGGTCAGTTCAAAACGCCGTCCCACGAGTTCTCGAGATACTTGAACACGCGCCGCCAAAAGATCGGTGTTAGGCGTACCACGCGCATTGACTGTAAACTGGCTTGCTTGGATTTGATAAGGCGAATTGGCACGCACGGCAAAGGCATTTTTGCCATTGCCTGTGCTGCGAACGCGCAACGTGTAAATACCCGGCTGAACGCGCAGTGTAGTTAGGCGCTCCCAAGTGTGTTTATCGGTGGTGCCGTACTCGCGCTCAAAGAGTTTTGTGCCGTTTGGGGCAAGCACACTGTAGCTTGTTTGGAATGGCAAATTACGCCCGTAGATTTCGTCGCCGTAGTAGCCTGTGGTGGCACGTCCATTGACATAATCGTTGAGGTTTAAGCCAGGGCTGTAGACCTCGAGCGAAAGCGGAGCATCTGCACCACTTGGCACGATAATCCGCAGTTCTTCATATGGGGTTGCCCAACTTTGGTTGGAAACGCTTGCCAAAGGTAGTGCTCCACCGCTTTGCGCCAATCCTGCACCCGAAAAAAGTGTTGTGAGTATCAGCACACAACGCATCAAGTCATTTAGCTTCACAATCGCTATTGTAACGCAATTTCTGTCAAGGGAAAACCAGCCTAAAGCATGGCTTTTAGGCTGGTTCGGCAAACACTTCACTGACTCGAGACTGCCACTTCAGGGTTTGGAGTGGCGCGCCCTTTCCAAATAAAGAAGCCCACCCCAATAGCGATGCAAAGCAAGTTAAGCGGCAAGCTCGGCACAAAACAGCCAAGCGCAGCGGCACCCACTACCCACGACTCCCAGCGCTCCAGGTTGCGCCGCGTGTAACCTACCGTAGCGCTCGAGAGCAACACGATACCAACCCCTACGGTCAAAAAGCGCTCGAGAATCACCCTGATTGCATCGGCGCTGGGCAGTACGCGCAAAATTGGCAGAATAAGCAAACCCGCACCTGAAAGCGCGATTAAAAAGAAGAACCCCACCAAATACTTTGAGAGAGCCACACGTGCAGCGTACACACCGGTGCGAATCGGGTTAGTCTTGAACACGCTTGCCGCTGCAAATGCAGAGAGTGCTACGGGTGGCGTAACATCGGCAAGCACGGCGTAATAAAACAAAAACATATGTGTGGCGAGGGTCGCTGCACCAAAGGCGGCAACTGCTGTGCCAAGCTGCGCATCGGTCACACCCAACAACGCTAACTGCTCCGTATTGCCGGCAAAGGTCTTGAGCTGGTCTACGCTTGTAACACCGAGCTTGGTGATTTGTTCGGCACTAAACCCAAGTTGTGCGAGATAGCTTTTCCACGCAATACCAATGATTGCCGGAGCGGTCAAGGCACTCGTTAAAACGTAGGTTGCAGTCGGTGGCACACCCATGCCCAAAACCAAGGAAAGTATGGCTGTGAGTAAACAAGCAATAATTAAGTTACCACTCGAGACCTGCTCGAGAAACTGCGAGATTTTACTGGCTAGACCGCTAATCACCAGCATCGCAAACACGAGGTTAGCAGCCGTTACGGCTGTGCCTATAGGCAAGAGCGAACGAAAACCATCGCGCAGCCCTTCTAAAATTGGCTTAATGCCCTTACTTGGCAGCGCAGCACGCAGGGTGGGGTCTATATAGGCAATCGCAATGAACATCACTGCGGCAATACTCGCAGCAGTGGCGACTTCGTAACCATTGTAGAGCAGTGTAATAATCACTAGAATTGGAACAAAGATGCTCGAGTAACGCAATACGTAACCGCGTGGCATCAGCGCGCCCGATGGCTCGAGTTTGGCTTTTCGGGTGTATAACTCGTTAAAGCTGATAATCGCCAACAAATACAATAAGCACGGACCAATGCTCATGACAATCACGTCTAGGTAGGGGATGCTCAGGTTTTCGACCATAATAAAAGCGATACTGCCCAGCACCGGCGGGGTGATGATTGCAATCGTACCCGAGGTTGCCACCAAACCTGCGGCGGTCATGGTGTTGTATTTGCTCGATTCAAAAAGTGGCTTGGTGAGTGTTGCTACAAACTGGGTGTCGGCTGCACCCGAACCGCTAAACATGCCCATGAACACACTCGAGATTGCGGTCACGCGTCCCGGTGTTGCGGGTTTGCGCCCAACCATTGCAAGCGCCAAGTTTGCCACGACTTTACCTAGCCCAAGGCTCGAGATAATACCGCTTAGAATTGTGAAGTAAACGAGGTATTTAGCGCTTACACCCGTCACCTGCCCGTAAATACCCGCCTCGGTTTCGTTGAAGGTCTTCCCCAAAATCACATCTATCGGCGATTTTGCACCCTGGAAAGCACCCGGAAAAAAATTACCATACAGGTTATAGGCAACAAAAAACAGCACCAAGCTCGGCATCACCGGACCGATAAAGCGGTACACCACACCGAGCACCAAAAAAATAAGGGCAAAGCTCATGCCCACATCCCAAGAAGTGGGAATTACAGCACGGTTCACGAGATCGTTAAAAAACGCCATCTGATAAATCAGCGGTACCAGCGCCATCAGCGCGGCAATAAGGCTGGCAGGTTTTTGTAGTTTTGGCACAAGCAGCGGAACGACCGCGAGCGTCCATGCGAGTGTACCAAAGAGCTTTGCCTCGAGGTCAATGTTCAGCCCAGGTCCATTTGGTACCCAAAAAGTGAACAAAAAAATCAGCGACAATCCTGCAAAGACAAAAGTGCCCGTGGTGCGCTTGACCGGTTCAGCAAAAATACTGACCAAATAACCGATACATACCAAAAAGAAAACATGTGTGGCACGCTGAATTTGAATAATGTCAAAAAGCGGTAAATCCGCATTTGAAATTGGCGTGAATGGCTCTATGACCAAAAATAGGCTATACAGGCTTGCGACAATGAGCAGCACTGTGGTGATGCGACCGAGCGGCGATTTGGGAATTGCCGTACTGACTTCGACACTCATGATTGACCCCTCAAAATAAAAACGAAGGGCGAAGTAACCCACTTTGCCCTTCGTGCGTAAAGACTTTTACTTGAGCGCTCCCGCCTCGCGCAGGTACTTGAGCGCACCGGGATGTGCGGGCACAACAAACTTGTTGTTAATCATCTTGGCAGTTGCCTCGAGGGTGGTGTCTTTGGCGCTCGCAACCGCAGTGCGCAGGGTGTTGATATTGTTAAACACCGTCTTGGTGATGTTGTAAGCAAGCTCTTCGGGCATGCTCGCGGGGCAGAACATGATGTTACCCGTCTGTAAGCCGCGCACGTCGCCCGCGGTGTTGTAAATGCGCTTGGGAATAGTCACTGTATCGATGATACCGGGGAAGCGCTTGAGCGCGATTTGTGCGGTGGTGCTCTTTGGGTCTATCGGCACCATCACCAGTTTTTTGCCAGTTCTGCTAAGCGTTTGTCCCAATTCGACAATGCTACCTGTTGGTGTACCGCCAACCCAGAAGTAGGCATCTATGGTACCCTCGGCAAGCGCTTTTGCCGATTCCGCAGCAGGCAGGCGCTCGCGCTTCGAGAACTGTTCGGGCTTTAGTCCAGCGCCCTGCATGACCAGCAATGCCAGGTTTTCAGTGCTCGAGCCGGGCTGTCCGGTCGAAACGCGCTTGCCCTTCAGGTCTTGCATGATTTTGATGTTGGTGGTGCTGCTCGTGACCACATGGATAAAGCTTGGGTACATGTAGAACATCAGGCGCATTTGGTCGGCTTTCTTCTGTGCAAAACGCGGTTCTTGCCCGGTGTAGGTCACCAGCGCAGAATCGGTGGTCGCCAAGCCGCAGTAGTAGGTGTTGCTTGCGGGGTCGGTGCGGTCGCGCATCAACAACACATTGTCGTAACTGCCACCTGTTTGCACGGCGTTGGCATTGGCGACACCATTTTTAGAAAGGATATCGGCAATGCTCGTGCCATAAAAAAAGAACACCCCACCCGTACTCCCTGTGGGAATCACAACTGTGGCGCGCTGTTGCGCCCACGCCAAACCTGCCACACACAACGCCGAAATACCAATCGCTAACCAATTTTTCTTCATACCATCCCCTTAATGTTTTTATGAACTATGTAGATAATAGTACAATCTGTGGTATACCGTCAAACGAATGTTTGTTACAGTTTCGGTAACTTTGTTCGTGACACGCTTAACTGCTAAGGCACGCTGTTTGGGGTACAAAGTACCGCAACAAAAAACCCGTCAAGTTGTCCTGTGTGCATCAAAGATGAGACGCAACCACTCGCATTGCTCGAGCGAGTTTGATATGAGCAGTATTTTATTTGCTCATAAAAGTCTTGTACGCCAGCAATCTTTTTTGTTATTTTTTGACTTTAGGGGCGGTGATAGGGTGCCCTGAATGGAGGTTTTTTGCAAACACTACTAAAATACTTGGCTCCACACCGTGGGCTTGTCGCGCTCACCCTCGTTTTAGCTGCAGTAAACACAGGTTTTTCTCTGCTTGACCCTATTATTACTGGTCAGTTGGTGAAGCTTGCGTTCGAGCAAGAAAAAAAACCACTCGAGTGGGCGCAATTCCTACCTAGTGTGCTCGGCTTGCTCGGTGCGAGCGTGGGCGTGGCGATGGTGAGCCGCATCGCCAAAAATTTTCAGGATTATTGCCTGAATGTGGTGGTACAAAAGTTTGGTGCACGGGTTTTCCAGGATGGCTTACAGCACGCGATGAAACTGCCCTACCAAGATTTTGAGGACAGCCGTAGCGGCGAGACCCTCTCGGTGTTGACCAAAGTCCGTGCCGATGTCGAAAAATTGATGAACTACGTGATTAACGTTTTATTCGGTGTTGTTGTCGCGGTGCTCTTTGTCTTTTGTTACGCTGCGCTTTTTGTTCACTGGAGCATGCCAATCGCTTATTTGGGCGGTGCGGTAGTCATGGTCTGGGCAACCAACGCGCTCAGTAAACGCCTCAAATTGATTCAAAAGACCATTGTTGCCAAGACGAACGCGCTTGCAGGGGCGACGACGGAAAGCCTGCGCAATATCGAATTGGTCAAAAGCCTCGGGCTGACCAGCCAAGAAGTACAGCGCCTGAATCACAACACCCAGAAAATCCTTGGCTTAGAACTCGAGAAGGTGCGCCATGTGCGCGGCATCGGCTTTGTGCAAGGAACGCTGGTGAACACCCTGCGCCAAGTGATTTTATTTATTTTGATGTACCTGCTCTTTGGCAAGCAGGTGCGCCCCGAACAACTGATTACCATGCAATTTTTGGCTTTTTTTGTCTTTGGACCAATGCAGGAAATCGGCAATGTATTACTTTCCTACCGCGAAGCCGAAGCGAGCCTGAATAACTTCGAGCGCCTGATGCAAAAACCTCCCGAAACCGTGCCGAGCGCGCCTGTTGCCCTCGGTGCGGTGCGGCAGTTGCGTTTTACTGCAGTCAGTTTTAAGCACCAAAGCGCTGCACACAATGCACTCACAAATATCGATTTTGCCGCTTCAAAAGGCGAGACTATCGCTTTTGTTGGACCGAGTGGCTCGGGCAAAAGCACTTTAATGAAGCTGCTTGTGGGTTTGTATAAGCCCCTAGAAGGACAGATTTTTTACAACGATATCCCCTCCCAAAGCATCAATCTCGAGGAGCTGCGCGCGCAGATTGGCTTTGTGACCCAAGACACGCAACTCTTTAGCGGCACAATCAGAGAAAACCTGCTTTTTGTGGCACCGCACGCCACAGAGCGAGAGCTGCATGCGGCGCTCGAGCAGGCTGCGTGCAATTCTTTGCTCGCCAAAGCCGACAAGGGCTTGGACACCACCATCGGTGAAGGTGGATTGAAGCTCTCGGGTGGGGAGCGCCAGCGCCTTTCAATTGCGCGTGCGCTGTTGCGTCAGCCAAAAATCCTGATTTTCGACGAGGCGACGAGTGCGCTCGATTCGATCACCGAAGAGGAAATCAACCAGACCATCCGCGACATCTCGAGCAGGGGTGAGCAAATCACAATTTTGATTGCGCACCGCCTGAGCACAATCATGCACGCCGACCGCATTTATGTGCTCGAGCGGGGCGAGATCGTAGAAACGGGCACACACGAAGCACTGTTGCTCGAGAAGGGTTTGTATTACGCAATGTGGCGACAGCAAATCGGTGAACGCAAACTCCCCGTGCACACCGCAGCCCCGCGAGCGGCGGCATAGGCTGGTGCTCAACTCTTGGAGCAGCCACGCAAAATCTCTTGGCAGAGTTCAGATAACCCCTGTCCGCGTTCGGCAGCTGTAACCAAGGCACTGCCAACTACAACGCCATCGGCGACTCGGGCTACGGCTTGGGCGGTCTCGAAGCTCGAGACCCCAAAGCCCACTGCGACGGGTTTGTCGGTAGCAGCTTTGATGCTTTGCAGCATCTGCGGTACTTCTTCGGGAATACCAGCCCTTGCTCCCGTTACGCCCGTAACCGAGACGGCATAAATAAAGCCCGTGCTCGAGTCTGCAACCAATTCTATGCGCGCCTTGGTGCTGGTGGGCGCAAGCAAAAAGGTCAGTTTAATCCCTGCCTCTCGCGCCAATGGGATGAGCGTGTCGGCTTCGTCGGGTGGTAGGTCTGGCAGAATCAAGCCGTCTACGCCAGACTCGAGCGCGGCTTGCACAAACGCCTCTTCGCCTGTGGCGAGGATGGGGTTGTAGTAGGTCATCACGAATAGGGCTTTGTCGGTGCGCGCGCGCAGTGCTTTGGCAGCAGCAAAAGTTCCTGCGACGGTCATACCGTTTGCTAGGGCTTTTTCACCTGCTTTTTGGATGGTGGGTCCGTCGCCTAAGGGGTCGGAGTAGGGCAACCCGATTTCTAAGGCATCGGCATACTCGAGAATGGTGTCGGCAGCAGTGTGGAAGCCATCTGAGGTGGGAAAGCCTGCAGGTAAGTAACCGATGAAGGCAGCTCGAGACCGAGCGGCAGCGCCACTAAAAGCCGCTTGGACACGGTTCATGCTACACTCCGCACCGCTTTGGCGTCTTGAGCCTGCATCACGCGCATGGCTTCCTGTACGTCTTTATCGCCACGCCCAGAAAGATTCACCACAATTATTTTGTCTTTGCCCAATTCTGGAGCAAGGGTTTTTAAGTGTGCAATGGCATGTGCGGTCTCGAGCGCGGGGATAATCCCCTCGCATTCAGAGAGCAACTTAAAGCCCTCGAGCGCCTCGAGGTCGGTGATGGGCACGTACTCAGCGATGCCGTGTTCGGCGTAGTAACTGTGCTCTGGTCCAATACCGGGGTAATCCAAACCTGCCGAAACGCTGTGCGCTGGCACAATCTGCCCGTTTTTGTCGTAGAGCAAATACATCAGGCTGCCGTGCAATACTCCCACCTTGCCACCTGCTACGCTTGCAGCGTGCAAACCCGATGCTACGCCGTGACCTGCGGCTTCAACCCCGATTAAGCGCGGGCGATTTTGCGCATAGGCATAAGGCGCAAAAATGCCAATTGCATTGCTGCCGCCACCCACACACGCCACCACTGCATCAGGGTTTTCGCGCCCCTCGAGTTGCAGCAGTTGTGCTTTGGTTTCCTGCCCAATCACGCTCTGGAAATCGCGTACCATCGCGGGGTATGGGTGCGGACCAACCACGCTTCCCAGCACATAAAAAGTGTCGCGCACATTGGTGACCCAATCGCGGATTGCTTCGTTGGTTGCATCTTTTAAGGTGCGTGTACCGCTCGAGACAGGGCGCACTTCTGCACCGAGTAATTTCATACGAAAAACATTTAATGCCTGACGGCGTACATCTTCTTCGCCTTGGTAGACAATGCACTCGAGCCCGAACAGAGCGCAAGCCGTAGCCGTAGCAACGCCGTGCTGTCCTGCACCCGTTTCGGCGATAATACGCTTTTTGCCCATGCGCTTGGCGAGCATCACTTGCCCGATGGTGTTGTTGATTTTGTGCGCACCAGTGTGATTCAGGTCTTCGCGCTTTAAGTAAATCTTTGCGCCACCAAGCTGCTCGGTCAGATTTTTAGCGTAGTAAAGCAGGCTTGGTCTGCCAACAAATTCGCGCAGCACGCGTTCGAATTCAGCGCTGAATTCAGGGTCGGTTTTGGCGCTTTGGTAGGCTTCTTGCAGCTCTTCGAGAGCGGGAATCAGTGTTTCGGGCACATATCGCCCGCCAAAACGCCCGAAGCGCCCGCGCGTATTGGGCAAAGGGTATGCTTGCATGCATGCATTGTACGGAGGGGGCGATCGCTTTCTCGAGCAAGCAGCATAGACAAGCGGCAAAAACCTACTCGAGCAAACCCCACGCCCTGAGTAAGACGAGTGAGTCCGCATATTGTCTCGAGCGAAAGCGCAACGTTGCCGACAGGTTAATTACCGTACTCGCGTGGTCTCCGGGGTACTCGAGCAACCTCACAGGTGCGCCAAGTGAAAGCGCTTTTTGTACAAAGGCTCGAGCCTGCCCAATCGGCAGAATTTGGTCATTTATTCCGTGCATTAAAACCATGTCGGCGCTAGCGGCGCTCAGGAATTCAATTGGCTGTGTCTCGAGCGGGGATGCACCCTGCATCACTTCGGCAATATCGGGCGAGATAAACCCGCCCTGTGCACTCCAAAATTGGTATGCACCCCCCAAACACAAGACCAAACGCAACTGGCGCGGCTGTAACTGCACGCGCTCGAGGTATTTGGGGTTGGTCGCAAGCAGTGCCGCGATGTGCGCTCCTGCACTGTGCCCTGCAAGCACGATTGCCTGCTTGTCTGCCCCGTAATCGGCGGCGTGATCGTATGCCCAACGCAGCGCAAGCGCAGCATCCTCGAGATACGTTGGAAAGCGCACTTCAGGGTAGAGTCGGTAGTCGTACACGATAGTGACCAAACCGAGTTCGGCAAAGGTGTGCCCAATGAAACGGTACTCGTCGCGGTTGCCGTCCTTGTAGCCACCACCGTAACCAAAGACGACGATGCCTCGAGACTCAGCGAGGCGCAGCGGCAGATACACATCGAGTTTTTGGCGTGGATGCGTGCCGTAAGCTATACCCTCAAGCCGCCGAATACCCTCGAGTGGAGCGAGGTTGGAGAGTATATAGAGCGCACTACCTGCCTCGCTGCGCGGCATTGCGGCGGGTGGAACGCAAGCTACCAGCAGTAGACACAACAAAAAAACTCGAGCCACTAGAGTAGTGTAGCGCATCAGTCAGGTCTTGAGACAACTTTATCGATTATTTTTCAACGATAGAAACTACGAATGATGATTACTTGTCATCGTTGCTTGGCAAGGTCTACATAGTTGCTGGTTTTTGCTTGACTGAGCAGGAAACCCCTCTTGACAACCGTAAGCGTTTACGGTAGGATTTTTTGGCGCTTACAAACAGGTTTCCAGTGCTCGAGTCCAGCCTCGAGACAACCTAGAAAGACCATGCTTTGCCTAGCGTGTGAGATGGAGGTCTCGAGATGAAAAAAAGGTATGTGGTTCTGGCAGGTTTGGCGGCATTGCCAATCACTTTGGCGCTTGCCCAAGGTACAAAAACAGTCAATGTTTTGGGTGCATTCGGTGGTGAAGAAGCCCGAGCCTTCCAAAGTGTAATTAATGCCTTTGAAGCTAAAAACCCGGGCATCAAAGTCAATTATGCCAGCAGTGCCGACTTCAACACGGTGCTCAATGTGCGCGTTCAAAGCGGTGATTACCCAGATATTGCTGCATTGCCGCAACCCGGTGTAATGAAGGATTTGGCAGCTAAAGGCGTACTTGTGCCAGTTGCAGCAAGCACGTTGGCGACCATCCAAAAGAACTATGCTCCAGCGTGGGCAGACCTTGGACGCGCAGCCAATGGCAAGGTTTATGGTGTGTTCCACCGTGTCAATGTCAAGGGTTTGGTGTTCTACAATAGACCAGCCTTTGAAGCCGCTGGCTATAAAGTCCCCAAGACGTGGGTCGAACTCCAAGCGCTGACCAAGCAAATGGAAAGCTCCAAAGCTGCACCTTGGTGTGTTGGTATGGAGTCAGGCGGCGCAACCGGTTGGGTGGCAACCGACTGGATCGAAAACATCATGCTCCGCACCCAGCCCGTGAGCGTCTACGATAAGTGGATTCCAGGCGATATAAAGTTCTCCTCGCCAGAAGTCAAAAACGCTTTTAACATACTTGAGAGCATTTGGGGTAACCCTAAGCAAATCTACGGTGGACGCGCCAACATCGCGGCAACTAACTTTGTTCCTGCTGCACAAGGCTTGTTCACCAGCCCACAGCAGTGCTGGTTGCATATGCAGGGCAGCTTTGCGACTGCTTTCTTCCAGGATGCCATCCAAAAGAACCTGGACGCGAACGTTGGCGTGTTTGTCTTGCCAATGATCAACACCAAGTTGCCACAAACAGCTCTGGTGGGCGGCGACCAATTTGTGATGTTCAAAGGCAAGAACCGCCCAGAAGTGCAAAAATTCATGAGCTTCTTGGCTACAGGTGCCTCCGCAGACCCTTGGAGTAAGCAAGGTGGTGCTTTGTTTCCACATAAAGACCAAAACCTCAATGTCTACAAGACCAAACTCGAGCGTGATTTTGCGAGCATTATCCTCAGCGCTCGTGCTGCTCGCTTTGATGCCTCGGATGCCATGCCCAGTGCTGTGAATCAAGCCTTCTGGAAGGGCGTAACCGATTGGGTCACAGGCGCAAACCTCGACGATGTCTTAAAGAGCATTGACGCAGCCTACCGCCGCTAACGTGTTGACTACAGGACGAGGGGTTTGTGCCTCTCGTCCTGTGGTGTTTTTAAGTTAAAAGGAGGTTTATGACTGCTTCTCGAGCCATAACTACACCAAAAAACACCACTAAACTACTTTTTTATAGTCTGGCTTTGGTGGTGACTTTGGTGGTTTATTATTTTGTGTTTTTGTTTCTGCGTGATGGTAAATCCAGCCCTTGGATTACCTTTGTGGTTTCGTTGTTGTGGGGGATTGGTGGTGTATGGCTTTTATTCGTATTAGCTAGCTCGGTGGTAGATTTACTTTCTGAGCACTGGCGCACACGTATTATGCCATGGGTTTTTGCTGCGCCCGCTTTGTTTTTGGTGTTTTACTACCTGCTTATTCCAACATTAAGAACCCTTTATCTCAGTTTTTTTAATGCCGACTCGAGCGAGTTTGTGGGTTTAGAAAATTATATTTACGCTTTTACTAGCCCGAATATGCTCGAGAGTTTTAAGAATAATTTGGTCTGGATTGTTTTAGGTGGGGGTCTTAGTGTGGCTTTAGGCTTGCTTATCGCTGCGCTTGCAGACCGCACCAATCCTAAATTCGAGACTGTCATTAAATCTTCGGTGTTTTTGCCAATGGCAATCAGCATGATTGGCGCTGCGGTTATTTGGCGTTTGGTCTATGCCTACGCACCTGCAGGAGCACCGCAAATTGGTTTACTCAATGCCTTGGTTACCAGTTTGGGCGGCGAGCCACAACCTTGGCTCACCCAGCGCGGTATCAATAATTATTTGCTGATCTTAATCCTGATTTGGATGCAGACTGGTTTTGCCTTGGTGGTCTTTTCGGCAGCAATTAAGGGTATCCCTTCCGAACTTCTCGAGGCAGCACGAATTGATGGGGCAAATGAAATCCAGAGCTTTTTTCGTATCACTGTGCCCTACATTCAAGTCACTATTATTTCAGTCACCACAACAATTGTTATTTTTACCCTAAAAGTCTTTGACATTGTCTTTAGTATGACTGGTGGCAATTTTGGTACTCAAGTGATTGCCAACGAGCAGTACGTGCAAATGTTCCGAAATTTTGATTTTGGGCGTGGTGCGGCAATTGCTGTGGTGCTCTTGATTACGGTTCTACCTGTGGTTTATTACAATGTGCGCGACTTTGGTAAAAGCGCAAGGGGGTTTTAAGTTATGGTTGCCCAACGCATGAATCCGCTTACAGCCATCCTTGTGTACGGTAGTTTGTTGTTTTTTGGTTTGTTTTGGTTCTTGCCTACTTTTGGTCTACTGGTGACATCGTTTCGCGTTCCAGATGATACCGCCAAGAGTGGTTGGTGGGAGGTTTTTACTCAGTTGAAGTTTAACTTTACCACCCAAAACTACAACGAGGTCTTGAGTGTGGGTGAAGGTTTAAGCGGCAACACAGCAGCTTCGATTAACCTGAGTCAAGCCATTGTCAACACCATTATTATGGCAATTCCGTCCACGGTAATTCCTATTTTTCTTGCGGCAATTGCCGCCTACGCGTTTGCGTGGATGAATTTTCCATTTCGCAAACTGCTGTTCATGCTTTTGGTGGCGCTTTTGGTTGTGCCTTTGCAGATGTCGCTCATTCCGGTGCTGCGCGACTATCGCGCCCTTGGTCTAAACGGCACGTTTTTGGGTGTGTGGTTGGCGAACACTGGTTTTGGTTTGCCCCTTGCCACATATTTGCTGTATAACTACATAGTTCAGTTGCCTCGAGAAGTCTTTGAATCGGCGGTGGTGGATGGGGCTTCGCATCCTGCAATTTTTAGCAGATTGGTGGTGCCGCTCTCCGTGCCTGCGTTTGCTTCGTTCGCTATTTTCCAGTTCTTGTGGGTTTGGAACGGTGTACTGATTCCGATTGTGTTTTTGGGTGATAGCCCCGATAAAGTGGTTTTGCCACAGCGCATTTTGCAGATGATTGGAACGTATTCGACCAACTGGCACTTACTTACCGCAGGGGCTTTTGTTTCGATGTTCGTTCCACTTGCAGTATTTATTGGTTTCCAAAAATATTTTGTACGTGGAATGCTGGCAGGCAGCGTCAAGGGTTAGGTTGTGCGCCCCAAGTACCACTTCACTGCAACACAAAATTGGCTTAATGACCCCAATGGGCTTTGCTTTTTGGATGGCGAGTACCATCTGTTTTTTCAGCATAATCCCCAAGGCAATACCCCAGGTAATATCGGTTGGGGGCATGCGGTCAGTGCTGACTTGCTGCACTGGACAGAACTCGAGATGGCGTTGCCCTTCGATGGCAACGTCATGGCATTTTCGGGGTCGGTGGTGATAGACCACGATAACTCGAGTGGCTTTGGAGCAAATGCAATGGTGGCCATTTACACCGCGCATCACATCCAAAAGCCACTACAAACCCAGCACCTTGCCTACAGTAACGACCGTGGTCGTACTTGGAACCAATACGCTGGGAATCCTGTTTTAGATATTCAAAAAGCCGATTTTCGCGACCCAAAAGTCTTTTGGCACACCCCAACACAACGCTGGGTCATGGTGCTGGCACTTCCCGATGAGCGTCAGGTGCAGTTTTATGGCGCCAGTAACCTGAAAAACTGGACGCTCTTAAGTACCTTTGGACCCGCGGGGCAAACAGGTGGTATTTGGGAGGTTCCAGATCTGTTCGAATTGCCTTTTGAAGGCACAAGCAAGTGGGTTTTGAAGGTAGATATAGGCACAGGGGCGCAATTTGGTGGTTCGGGCGGGCAGTGTTTTGTTGGGCATTTTGATGGGCTGGCGTTTCATGCCGAAAACAATGCTTGGCTTGATTATGGCAAGGATTTTTATGCTGCGCTGTCTTTTAGCAACACCGAGCGCCCCATTTGGCTTGCATGGATGAACAACTGGCAGTATGCTCAAGCGACCCCAACAACACCTTGGCGCGGCTGTATGAGCCTACCTCGAGTTTTGGGCTTAAGGCGCAACAGTACAGGTATTGTTCTGACCCAAAACCCTATTGCCGAACTCGAGCAACTGCGCCAAAAAACCCATGAAGTTTCACCAAGTCGGCTCGAGCAACACAGTTTGTGCTTGCCACTCGGTGCAGACTACTTCGAGTTGTGGCTCGAGTGCGATCTTGGCGCTGCTCAAAGTCTCTGTGTGCGGCTCGAGGGCAAAAATGGTCTGAGCGAAATTGGCTACGATAGCCTGCGTCAAGAACTCTATCTTGATCGTCGGCAGTCTGGGCAGGTAACTTTCCATTCCGAATTTGCAGGCAGGCATTTTGCACAGCTAGAGCTTGTAGAGCCGAAGTTGCGCCTGCGCCTTTTCTTTGATGCCTGCACGCTCGAGGTTTTCGCACAAGACGGTGAAGTGGTGTTGAGCGACCTAATTTTCCCCGATTCTAAAATAGAAGCAATTGTTTTGCAAAGCACAGGAGTAGTACAACTTGAGAAACTGATGGTGTGGACATGAGCAAGCTAACAATTCACGACATTGCAAAAGCCGCAGGGGTTTCGACGGGAACGGTCTCGAGAGCGCTGAACGACCGCGCTGGGGTCAACCCCGAAACTAAGGCACAGATTCTCGAGCTTGTGGCGCAATTTGGGTATCACCCCGATGTTGGGGCACGGCAGTTGGCTCGAGGGGCGCGCAGTGTCGTGGGTATCACCCGTTATTCGGATACCAGTTTGCGTAACCCGTATTACGCCCTGCTTTTGGATGCGATTCAGACTGCACTCCTTGATTCTGGTTATTCGGTGCATATTCTGCGCAACGATTCAGAAATGCTCGAGCGCCAATTTGCAGGAATTATTGTTCCGGGTATTCGCCTCTCGGATACGCGCCCCAACAGCTTAAAACGCTTGGAGATTCCATTTGTGGCGATTGGTTTGGGCGCGCCCTCACCTGAGATTGCAAGTGTAGAACTCGAGAATCGCGCTGGGATGCTCGAGGTCATGCGTCACCTCTTTGCCTTGGGACACCGTCAAATTGCTCACCTGACGGGCACACCAATTGGTGTGGATGCCCAAGTTCGCCTCGAGACCTACAAAGAAGCGCTTGCCGAGGCGGGACTGATGTTTGACCCAGCATTGGTGTTTGATGGGCGTTTTACCGAGCTTGGCGCGTATCGCGCTACCCAGACCGCGCTTAAAAGCAAAAAGTTTAGTGCTTTGGTCTGTGCCTCGGACGAGATGGCACTTGGCGCCATTCAAGCGCTCGAGGATGCGGGTTTGCGCGTTCCCCAAGATATTAGCGTGACTGGCTTTGACGACTTACAACTCGAGAGTTTCCAGGCGGCTGCCTTGACCAGTGTGCGCCAGCCACTCGAGCGAATAGGACGCGAAGCCGCAACCTTACTCTTGGAGCAAATTGCCCAAAAAAAGCCGCGCTGTGTCTTGATTTACCCCGATTTTATTGCCCGCGCAAGTTCAGGGGTGGCTCGCAAAGGTACATGATTTTGCGCCCACATACACTTGCAACAAGATAAATCCCCTAAGCTGCTGGGCGTGAAACAATATCCTCTGCCCGCAGTAGCCGCACTGATTGCCCATCAACAAAAAGTACTGCTGGTTCGCACCCACAAATGGAGCGGTTTGTGGGGTGTACCGGGTGGCAAAATAGATTATGGCGAAGATGCACTGACTGCCCTCAAGCGCGAAATGCGCGAGGAGGTCGGACTCGAGATTCACAGCGCAGAGTACGCATTTTATTCAGATATCATCGAAGACCCAAAATTCTATAAGCCTGCCCATTTTTTAAGCCTTGAGTTTGTAGCGTATTCTGACTCAGATGCGGTCACCACAAATGAAGAAATTGCCGAATATGCTTGGCTGACCCTTTCAGAGGCGCTCGAGTACCCAATCAACCCATACACCAAGCGCCTGCTCGAGTGGTGTCAGGTACACGGGTTTCCACAATGAAAACTGCACTTGTCACAGGCGCTGCCCGAGGTATTGGGCAGGCTATCGCCTTGCGCCTTGGGCGCGAAGGCTACAGTGTTGCTGTGCATTATCACACTTCGCAGCAAGAAGCCCAAGCCACATGCGTACAACTCGAGGCGCTCGGTGTAAAAGCCATGGCGTTACAAGCCGACGTGCGCAACCCACAAGCCGCTTCTGGATTGGTCCAACAAGCTGCCGAAGGCTTGGGTGGGCTTGGAGTGTTGGTCAACAATGTGGGCAATTACATTAAAAAACCATTCGCCGAACTCTTGATAGAGGACTGGCAAGAAATGCTTGCGAGCAACCTGAATAATACTTTTTACACCTGTCATGCTGCCCTGCCCATCATGCGCCAGCAAAAGTATGGAAGAATTGTTAATTTGGGCTTTGCTGGAGCGCAAAATCTGATTGCCCGCACCAATATTTTGCCCTATGCCATTGCAAAAACAGGGGTGATTTTGCTGACCAAAGCCATTGCCCAAGCCGAAGCCACAAATGGTATTACTGCCAATGTGGTCGCACCGGGCGTGATCGAAAATAGTGTTTCTCAGCCGCTACATCTGATTCCAATGGGCAGACTTGGTACTTTAGAAGAACTATCCGAGGCGGTTTGGTATTTTGTGCGCTCGGACTCGAGCTATTTAACAGGGCAAATTCTTGAAGTAGCTGGTGGATTTGCCCTGTAGTTTAAATACTTGCAAAACGCTTCACTGAATCTGTTGTTTTGCCTAAGCGAGTTGGAGGGTCGATGAGTTCCCTCGTACGTTCGCTACAAAAAATGTACAGCAAGCAAAGTAGCCTAAGACCCAAAATATGAAGCGTGGTGTCTTTTTCTTGGGTTTGCTCTGTTAAAATCTTCTTATGATTACTGTGGTCGGAAGCCTTAATCTCGATTATGTCACTTGTGTTGAACGCCACCCCAGGGTAGGCGAAACTGTTTTGGGGTCTGATCTCGAGCTACACCCAGGGGGCAAGGGCGCAAATCAAGCTGTAGCCGCAGCTCGTGCTGGAGCACAAGTGCGAATGGTGGGCTGTGTGGGTCGAGATATGGCAGGCAATTTACTCTATGGCAATTTAGAGCGCGAAGGTGTAGACACCAGTTATCTGCAGCGCCAAGATAGCGCAAGTGGTTCGGCGTTTATTGCTGTCAATACTCAAGGGCAAAATTCGATTGTGGTTTCACCGGGTGCAAATGCAAAACTGCGCCCCTCAGACTTGCGCGTCTCGAGCTTCGAGAACGCTAAATTGGTGCTTTTGCAACTCGAGATTCCTGTGGAAACCACACTGATGGCAGCTCGTCTTGCGCGTACTGCGGGTGCTCGAGTGGTTTTAAACCTTGCACCTGCACAGATACTGAGCGACGAACAACTGCGTGATATTACAACGCTTGTAGTCAATGAATCCGAGGCAGGGGTGCTTCTGGGGCGTGCACCCCAAAATATCAAAGAAGCACTGCTCGAGGTGCAAGCGCTGCGCGAATTGGTGCCAGAAGCAATCATCACCCTTGGGGCACAGGGGGCAGTCTATGCCAACAGTGCAGGCACAGGGCACATCCCTAGTTTTGCGGTCAAGGTTGTAGACAGCACAGCTGCGGGTGATGCCTTTATTGGTGCGTTGGCAGCGGCTCTTGCCCGAGAAATGCCTCTCGAGCAGGCTGTGCTGCGTGGTGTGGCAGCAGGGGCGCTTGCTTGTACTCGAGTGGGGGCACAGCCGAGTTTGCCTTTTGAGTCGGATGTGGATAATTTACTTAGGTAGTGTCAGTTTTAGGGAGATTCAAAGCGGAATGTGGCATGGCTGGTTTTGTAGCGCCAAAGCCATCCCCCGCCTTGGGGTTCTCGTGTGGTTCTCCTTTCGCTAATTTAGCACTCGAGGATTTAACTATGCAAAGAAAAACCCAAGTTTCTCCAACTTCAGTAAGGCGCCAAGGTATTGCATTGGTTACAGTGCTTGCTTTTATGGTTGTTTTAGTCAGCATCGTAACCATCTCAAGCCTGTTAGCGTTAAGCAATAGGCGCTCAAGTTCAGATAGTGTTGTTGCAGCACGTGCTCAGTATGCTGCCGAAGCGGGGATAGAACTGGCTCTGCACAATATTTACTATGTACCTTTCCAGAATTGGAAGGCTTCGGCAGATAGCAAATTCTTGGTGAATGGACAGCCAGCTCTTTTCGATACCTGTGCATTCAAGAAGTGGCTGACAGGTAAATGGACCAATGGAGATCCAGATCGCGCTGTCAACAAAAATAACAATGCAGCTTGCCAATACTACACAAGTGCTGCTGTAACAACCCCTGCAATACCTAATCTATACAACGACCAAGTTCCAGTCACGCTTTCTGGAACTCTAGGTGGGGCAGACTACTCTGTGCAAATTGTGCGCACCGATGACAATGCGCTCAATAAAACCATACTTAGCATTGTTTCACTGGGAAAAGTAAAGCAGGGCACAACAGAATTAGCTGCAAGGCAGCTTAATCGCACAGTCGAAATTTCAACTACGCCTTTTGATGGTGACCGGTTTGCGGTATTAACTAGAGCAGTGAACTGCTCCCTATGTCACCTGCATGTTGATAACATGACAAGAGCCTATGCGGATCCCGCCAGTACCGCTGCTTTTGACCGAGTGCGCATGGCGGTTTTAGATGAAGATGTTTGCCTCGATCCCTTTCACGATGGTGACA
>JBKBVO010000174.1:0-4798 GCA_046289535.1 Deinococcales bacterium
CTCCAGGTTGCCCAGAGTGTCTCGAGCGAGGTCTGTGTAACTTCGCGCCAAGCATCGGCAAAAGTTAAACGCTGATTATAGCGCTTGATTGCTTGAATTAGAGCCTGTTCGCCAAATTCGGAAATCAAAAATGGTACAAAACCTGCCCCAAAAGCATAGCGGGTGTTGCCAAAGGGGTAGTCCTCGTTGACTCCAATCCCTGCATCTGTCAGGCTGGGGAATTTACCTGCTCGAGCCATCTGAGCACGCAGGGTTCGCACTGCGCTATCTTGGACACGCCCACCCGAGGTGAGCATGGACTCAACATAGATTGCCCAGCCTTCTACCAGCCACGCAGGCGGCACTCGAGCCTCGAGCAGCCCTGGCACTGCCCCAAAAATGCTGCGTAGGTTTTGGCGTAGGTCGTCTCGAGTGGTCAAATGTGCGACGTGGGTAAATTCATGTGCGACCAAGGCGTGCATTGCATCTTGCCATTGTGCGCCAATGTCGGTGGGTCGTGGAAAAGTAGCGTAAACGCGGATAAAAGGGTACGGACCCGGTACCGCAAAGCCGTTGAAGTTGTCGGTTTCGTCGTTCACCAGAATATAGGTCAGTCCAGGGTCGTTTCCGACGATGCCCAATACACGGGTGCGAATCAATTCGGCAGCAGCAGCAACCCGCCTCGAGAAGGTTTCTAAACGCGGTGGGTGCAATACACGAAAATGCGGGGTCTGGATGCTTTGAAGTGGTAGTTCTCCGCCTTTATTGGTCAAAAGTTGAGCGTGTGCCACACCAAAAAAACACAACAGCACCAAGAAAAAACGCATGGACAAAAGTCTAACGCACAAATCCCGCAAGGTGAAATAAAGCTACTCGAGCCAATCCCCCTGCATTTCCCGTGCAACATGATAACCGTGTTGCTCGAGGTAAGTCTGTACGGCTGCGCCATGTTCGCTATCGCGCACCTCGAGCACAAGTTCGACCCCAACCTTTCCAAGCGGCGCAAGCCAGAGCGCTCGGCGATGAAAAATATCAATAATATTGGCGCCAGATTCAGCAACGCGGTCTGTGATTTGTGCCAGTGCTCCAGGGCGGTCAATCACCGCGAGCTTAAAGAGCACATAGCGCCCTTGGCGCACCATCACTTGCTCGAGTACCCGCGCCAAGAGGTTTGCATCAATATTGCCACCGCACAGCACAGCACAGATATTTTGCCCTTGGGTATAGGGCACCTTGCCTGCCAAGAGTGCCGCCAAACCTGCCGCCCCTGCGCCCTCGACCACCAGCTTTGCCGCAGAAACACAATGCGCGATGGCTCTGGCAATTTCGTCGTCTGTGACCTCGAGAACTGCGTCTACATAGCGTTTGATTAAGGGTAGTGTGAGATCCCCTGGGCGTTTTACGGCGATACCATCGGCAATGGTTTGGGCAACGGGTACAGCAATGGGTGTGCCTGCTGCCAAACTTGGTAGCACTGCCGAACAGCCTGCAGCTTGCACTCCAATGATTTTGGTTTGTGGGCGCAGGGTTTTAACTGCAATTGCCACGCCACCAATTAATCCACCACCACCAACTGGCACAAGCAGCACATCCACTTCGGGCAGTGACTCGAGCAACTCTAAGCCTAAGGTACCTTGCCCTGCGATAATCTGTGGGTCGTTGAAGGCATGAACATAGGTGTAGCCATGTTCTTCGGCGAGCGTACGTGCGTGTTGTGCGGCATCATCAAAGCTCGAGCCGTATAAAATGACCTCTGCGCCATAACTTTTGGTGGCTTGTATTTTGGTGAGCGGCGCAAAACTTGGCATGACGATTGTGGCACTGACTCCATGTAGGGCTGCCGCCATTGCCACACCCTGAGCATGGTTGCCCGCCGATGGCGCGATGACACCACGGACACGTTCTTCTTGACCAAGACAAGAAATTTTATTGAATGCCCCACGCACCTTAAAACTGCCGCTTTTTTGCAAGCACTCTGCTTTGAAGTACACAGGGGTACCAAGGTGTTTACTCAGTGTTTCGTCGCACAGCAATGGAGTAGCTGCAATACTTTGCTGCACTCGTTCTCGAGCAGCCTTGATGTCCGCCAGTTGAATCATGGTCTTAGTCTAATGCGCCCTACAGGCGGAGAGCAAGATTTATTGCGTTTTTTACTGGCTAAAATTGCGCTTTATTGCGGCTATGGCTCGAACCTTGCATCCTTGGCAAGGATTTGTCTAACTCTGATATTCTAAGCAACTATGGATTTCTTACCACTCACCGAACTCGAGGTGCGGGTACTCGGGACACTGATGGAAAAACAAGTCACTACACCCGATCTGTACCCACTGTCCTTAAATAGCCTAACCAATGCCTGTAACCAAAAAAACTCGAGGCAGCCCGTGAGCAGCTATTCCGAACGCGAAGTTGAGGGTGCGCTCGAGACTTTGCGCCTCAAAAATCTGGCTGGCTTTGTGCGCGAGCCTGGTGGGCGGGTGCAAAAATACCAGCATTACATGGCAAGAGAACTCTACTTAAAACCAGACGAGCATGCGGTTTTGTGTGTCCTGATGCTGCGTGGCGCACAGACGGTGGGCGAATTGCGCGGACGCTGCGAACCCCTGCATAAGTTTAGCGATTTGGGCAGTGTTGAAGCGGTCTTGGAGCGTTTTGCTTCGCGGGAAATGGTGGTGCGACTCGAGCGAGGTGCAGGAGAGCGCGACCATCGCTGGACACATTTATTAACTGGTACACCTGTTTTGCCCAATACCAGCGAAAGTCCTGCCCGTACAGCTGGGAGTAGCGATGTCATCAGTCGGCTTGAAGCGCTCGAAGCCGAAATCTTGGCGCTTCGTGCAGAACTCGAGCAGGTTAAAAATAAGCTCTGATGTCGCTTTTTTATATTGCGCTCTTTGGTGCTTTGGGCAGTTTGGCGCGCTACGGTGTGGGTGTCTGGGCGCGAAGTTTAGGGGTGGCATTTCCCTACGGTACCTTGATTGTCAATGTTGCGGGCTGCTTTATATTGGGCTTTGTCAGCACCCTAGCGCTCGAAGGTCGTGTTTCGGAAACCGTACGCTTGGCGCTTGCAGCGGGCTTTTGTGGGGCATTTACCACCTTTAGCACCTTTGAACTCGAGGTGATGAATGCCGTGCTCGAGGGGCGAACATGGGTGGCGGTGCTGTATGTACTCTTGAGCCTGTCATTGGGGTTTTTGGCGGTGTTTTTAGGGCGTTTTTTGGCACTCAATTTATAAAAAGAGGCGGCAGGTGCCGCCTCTTAACTCGGTACTTTAGACTCAGAAGGGAAAGCCCAATCTAAAATAGAATCTGCCGCCCGGATTGATCGCACTCCAACCATAATCCAGACGAATTGCAGGCAATTGGAAACCACCAAAGCCGAGATTAATCTGTATGCCCAAGCCGTAACCAAACTGAATCCCAAAAGGGATTTTAGTTCCATTGGCAGCGGTACGGCTCTGACTATCGCCGCCCCAAGCATTGCCAAAATCAAGCCAGACAATGCCCAACAACCCATAAGTAACTGCCGTTTGTAATCCAAAATCAATCCTGAACTCGAGTGAACCTGTGTAGTAGACATCGCCACGCAGGTCACCAAAATCGAAACCGCGCAAATTGATGCCTTCCGAGGCAGTTGCACCCCCAATGCTAAAAATACGGCTAGCTGGCGCACTGCCAAAAAGCGTCCCCACGTTAAAACGGAACGCCAGTGCCAAATTGCGGTCATCGCCACCCAAACCAAAACGCCCTTGGCTGTCCCAGCCTAAACCGTAATAAGTCCTAAACCCAAAAGTGCCTTGAGTCCAAGAAAGCCCACGTGGCGGAGCGCTAGGTAGGGTTGAATCGATGCGGTCAGTGCCAAAGCCATAACCCACACTGCCCTGCACCAGCCAGCCGTTGGTCGGGAAGTCCTCACGGTTACGGGTGTTAAATTCACCCGATAGACTCACATAAGCGGTTAAGTTATTTAAAGGCACCCCTTGGCTGGTGCCTGCTTGAGCGGCAACTGCAGCATCGTCGTTGGCGGAAGTCGGGCGGGTGTGGGTTGGATTGGTGGTCGGCTCGTTGAACGAACCCGGTGTCTCGAGAAAATTTTGTTCGTATTGGAAATCAAACGCCACGCGAATAGTGAAATTGGCAAATAACTGCCGCCCGATACTTAAACCCGCGCCTGTGTTGCGAGTCGAATAAAAACGCTGTCCTTCATAGCTATTTGCCGTGGTGGGCAAATCCACAAAAGTGCGTGTGAACTCCACGACGCGCTTCGCAGCGATTGTGCTCGAGAAATACAGCGAGACATCGGTGCGGTTGGTGGCAAAATCTAAAAAGTTGAGGTCTAGCCAGGGAATCACATAAGAAAACCCGCCCGAGACCACCTGACCCGCATCGTTGGGTTGGGCTTGAAAAGTGACATTGATACGGTGTCCAACACCCCAAGCATTGCGTTCGTTGTAACTCAGGCTCCCTGAAAAACCATCGAGGGTCGAGAAGTTCAAGCCCGGCAATATTTCGCCTGTATTGGCTTCCTCGAGTTCGAGTAGCAAAATCACTTCCTCGGGTCTGTTGGATGGTGCAGGTTTGATGTCTGGACGGATGTCTTTTAAGATATTCAGGGCTTGAATGTTGCGGAAAGCCAAACGGATTTTGTTTAAGTCAAGCAACCCCCCAACTTTGGGCAACTCGCGCAAGACAATGCGATCTTGGCTGCGGTGCGCTCCGCGCCACTTGAGTTCGTAACCCACAAGACGCACCTCGAGAATACGAACGGTATAAACACCATCGGCATAACTGACATCGGGAGTGCCCACCAAAGAAAATCCAGC
>JBKBVO010000175.1:0-4795 GCA_046289535.1 Deinococcales bacterium
GGTGTGCTTTTGACATTTGCGGCAAGTTTAAGAATATCCCTAAAACTATAGCGTTTTGCTCCAGCCACTATGTGTAAATCGGTACCACCCAAACCAATCGCCGCCACTTTACCATCCAAATCTGCAAGCATCTGTGCAGCTTTTTTCATACTTCCATCGGTACCAATGCGTTCAAGTAAAAATTTTTGCCCTAGTACCTCGAGTTCGGCACTTGAGTTGCGGCTACTCGAGCCAAGCGAAACACTGACCACACGTTGTATTGACATGATATTTTAGTCTATCGCACCTAAAGTGTAAAAAGAACCGCTCCCTGAATTTACGGGAGCGGTTCTTAGGCGCAAAAAAATTACTTCTTTGCAGCTTTCTTAGGTGCAGCAGCTTTTGCGGCTGGCTTTACAGCAGCCTTCGCGGCGGCAGTCTTCGGAGCGGCAGCCTTCTTGGGCGCAGCAGCTTTCGCGGCTGGCTTTACAGCAGCCTTCGCGGCGGCAGCCTTGGGAGCAGCAGCTTTCTTGGGTGCAGCCTTGACTTCGGTGGCTTTAGCAGTCGAAGTGGCTTTTGCTGGCTTTGCAGCAGCCTTAGGGGCGGCATCAGTTGCGGCTTTTTTTGCTGGCATAGGTTTCACCCCCTTCTTTTTGAGACGACGTGCCTACCCCAGCCTTTGCTCGGACTTGCAAGCATACTCCTCGAGTCCTGTCTAAAGGCAGAACAACTAGATGTAGGGGTTTACCGTGGATAAGCACCAGAGGTAGTGTAGCACATATCAAGACAAAATGTGCAACTTTTTCAATGCAGTATCAAGTGTTTTTGCAGCAATTAAATCAAGCCCAAAAAATTACCACAGAAACAATATATTTTTTAATTTAGCAAAAATATAAAACATTATTACTTTTTTTATAAAAAAATCACAAGCAAATTAGCCAAACAAAATCGGGCAAAATCCCTGATTAACCACACTTTATGGATAAGATTTTGCAGTCTGCTATCAGCGGTCTACTTTTGCACTAGGCTGCGCTGGGCGGCGAAAACTTGCCACGCTCGGAAAGTATGCATGCCAACGCAATACTATTAAATTTTGTTTCGCCACTATCGGCTCGAGAAGTCAAAATCATCGGAGCAGCAGCGCCCATGATTGTACCCGCAACGTTTGCTTTAGCAAAATAAACTAATGTTTTGTAAAAGACATTTCCAACATCTATGTTATCCACAATAAGAACATCGGCATGACCCGCCACAGGGCTAACAATACCCTTGATTTCTGCGGCTTCAGGAGAAACAGCGTTATCCAGTGCAAGGGGTCCGTCTATCACTGCACCTTTGATTTGACCACGGTCTCCCATTTTAGAGATAATCGCATCATCTACCGCTGTGCTCATTTCTGGATTAACCACTTCAACTGCTGCCAGCATCGCAACTTTCGGCTTCTCGAGCCCGAGTGCCTGCGAGACCAGCACGGCATTTTGCACAATCTCAATTTTAGCTTTGAGGTCTGGTTCGATATTCATTGCACCATCAGACATACAAAAAAGTCGTTCAAAACGCTCTGGAGCGTCGAAAACCAAAATGTGCGACAATAGTTTTCCAGTGCGTAAGCCCCACTCTTTGTTGAGCACTGCACGCAAAATCGTGGCGGTATCCACCAGACCTTTCATTAAAATATCAGCATTTCCCTCGCGCACTGCTCGCACTGCTAACTCCGAAGCATGAGCGTTGCTGCTGGCATGATGAATCTCTAGTTTAGAATGGTCTATGCCGATTTCTTCGGCAACAGAACGGATTTTTTGTTCGTTCCCAAAAAGTATTGGGTGAATCATACCCTCGAGCCGAGCGTTATGAATAGCCTCCAACACGTGATCGTCTTCGGCGGCGGCTACTGCAACGCGTTTGATGCCGCGCACCTGACCAATGAGTTTGGCAAGCCCTACAAGACTTTTCATGTCACGCAGGGGTTCTATGCTCGAGAAATTCAAGTTTTCCATGAGGGTATTTTAGCAGTTCAGCGTTCCAACAAATATGCTGCCCGGGCATCTATACCGATTTTTCCACGCTGATCTAGTCGCGCCAATACAGCATCAAAACCCCAGTCTTGCGTCCAAAGTCGTTTCAGAGCAAGCAACACCTCGCGTTTATTTTTTGCCTGCTCGAGATGCTGACCCAATGGGCGACGCAGTACCAAGGCTCCTGTAAAATGGCTATTGTCAAAAGCGGTATAAATTTGTCCAATAAAATCCTCGAGCAGCGTCGCTTCAAGCAGGCGTTTTTGTGCACGCTTGCATAACTCAAACAGTAAATCCTCGTCTAAGCGACGCGGATTGATTGGCTTAAAAAGTTCGCGCAGATTCTCGGGCAGGTTATTGGAAACATAAAATTGTTCTTCGGATAAGGCGGTTAAAACAAAGCCCTTTTGGTTTTGCAACTTTTGGATTTCGCTGCCAACGGTTTGCATGGGCAAACGCAGGGCTTCAGCAAAGGAACAGAGCAGCATTATTGTAAGGCTCCCGACAACAAGCGGTGAAAATGATGCACACAGGCTTCTCTTACCACACTAAAACGCCCCCTATCGTAAAAGCGTGAACGCACACCGCGTTGCACAGCTTCGACCACAACTTCATCTTCGCGCTCGACTCGGTCTAAGCCTGCACCCGCGCCAGACTCGAGCAATTCAGAGCGCCAAACATAAGGAATAAAACTAACCTTACAGCGATCATGAGCAAGTGGGCGCACCACGTTAATACTCAGTCCCCAAGGGTAAAAATTGAGCATAAGATTTGGGAAAACCCAATAATAATACGCGGCAATATTCTTACCAAAATCTAGACTCGAGCGCGGCAATTCAAAAGCTGTTTCGCCCGAGCTTGCTACGCCCAGTTGCAAATTGCACCAGTCGTAATGCTCGGTGGTGTAGTTACCATAGTCTATAGCGGCATTTAAGCTCGCATGGATGTATGGAATATGAAAACCCTCGAGATAATTGTCGCAGTACAGCGCCCAATTTGCCCGCACAATGTAGTCTCGAGCGCGGCTGGGGTCGTAATAAAATTCGCGCAGTGGTAGCCAGTCAAGGCGTGCTTTAATCGGTGCAAGTATTGTCTCGAGCGGCACGGATGGCGACAGTGAAACAAAGGCTAATTTATCCCAAGTCTCGAGCGCAATTTTAGGCAGGCTGTCGCTAGCTCGAGGGAAATCCTCTACTTCTTCAAATTCGGGCATACTGGTAAAACTGCCATCTAACCCAAAGCGCCGCCCATGATAACGGCAGCGCAAAAAGCGCTCCACACCGCCTGTTTCGCAGACCAGCATCCCTCGGTGGGTGCAGACATTAGACATTGCATGTAAGGTGTCGTTCATGTCTCTAGTGAGCAAAAGTGGCTCGTCCAGACAGCCCTCGAGCAGCGTGAATGGTTTGGTGCTGCCCGGGGCTTTGAGACCATCGGTATCCCCGATAAATTGCCACGAACGCGCAAAAACGGCATCTTTGCAACGTTCGAACATCGCAGGGTCTTTGTAGAAGGTTGCGGGGAGGGTCGCCGCTCTTTCGATTCTTTGGTCTACTTTAAGCATGGGCTATTCTACAAGCCTAAACAAGGAATTTGGCGTATCTCGAGCCATTTATTTGTTTTGGTGCTAGAATTTGTGGTGTGAAAAAACGCTTGTTTGGTTTGGCGCTCTCGAGTTTGTTGATGGCTTGCCCTGCTACTCCGGCACCTGTGACCGAAGAAGAACAAAGCGGCAGCTTGCTGGGTGTGGTTTCGGGTTATAGCGGGGGGGCTGGTACTGTGCGGGTTTTTGCAAGCGGTTCTGGTACAACACAACCTCTAGCAACAGGTACAATTGAAGCAAACGGTACATTCAGTGTGTTGTTACCCAATGGAACTGCAATGGCTCCCTATGTCAATGCTGTGACATGCGCTTCGATTGGCTCAGGTACCGCGCCAGAAGACGGCTGTGTTATCGAGGGTACGGGCAAAATTGCGGGTGTCGAGGTAGCCGTGTATAACTCGGCAACGCCACCTGTTTTACTTGGGTATTTGCAACTCAAAACCCCGCCACCGCTTCCCGCAGTGAGCCGCACAGTGGTGCATTATTTTGCCGATGCGCCATTGAAAATTCAGGCTAAAAAAACTTCTGGCTCTCCCGTTACTACTGTAGACAATTACATTCAAAGTTTTAGGAAGGGTTGGAATTTAGGCTTAATTACCGTGAGCAGCATTGGCAGTGGTTTTAATTATGACCACATCATTACTGGAACCTATCCTCGAGAAGTGCGCTGGGCATTGGTGGCTTCGCCCACGGCTGTGAGCGCACCGCATGTGGAAAAGTTTAAAAAATAAACACAACAACACCGCAATGAGGGCTGCAAATATGACCCGCAACGATAACTCGAGCACCACAAATTGCAGCATCAACCCCACTTACACCAAAACTTCAACCTCGACATCGTCGGGTTGGGCAACCACCTGCGGTAGGGTAAAAAAGAAACTCGAGCCTTGAGCGCGAGTGCTTCGTACCCAGATTTTACCGCCATGTTGTTCGACTGCCAATTTACAAAATGCTAAACCCATGCCAGTGTCAAAGCGGGTGTTGCCAGTGAGGCGTGAACGCTCAAAGTCCTTGAAAATCAGTTCGATATCTTCGGCGGGGATACCCTCGCCGTCGTCGTGAACAGCAATTTCGATTGCATTCTCGAGTGGGCGAGCCTCAATGACAATGCGCCCTCCAACGAGGGTGTGCTTGTAGGCATTCGAGACCAAATTGGTCAAAATCCGACGTACTATGTCTTCGTCCGCACTAAAACGCG
>JBKBVO010000176.1:0-4784 GCA_046289535.1 Deinococcales bacterium
CGCCTGACCAGTGCGAACGCCGTTCTCGAGCATCCAAATGCCGCCTGTTTCGTGCCAGTCTTCCCAAATCTGTGGGGTCAAACCAGCCCCGCGCCCGACCTCGAGCGCAGTCTGGATAGCGCGGCTCATGGCGCTGCAATACAAATGCGTGAGGTTGGTTTCGTAATGCCGCCAAAAATCGCCTAGCGCGATGGCTTGCGCCATACCCAAATCGGTCAATTCGGGGTCGGCGACACGGTCTATTTCGGAGTCACCCAAAGCATTATTGACACTTTGGGCGTGACGGATAAAATAAAAACGCATTCAAGCCACCATCGGCTTACTGGTCTTACCGCTCAGGTTCTTAAACCTCGAGACCGCATTGGCATCTTGGGCAAGCTCGAGCATATCGGGATAGATATCGTCGGCGTAATATGCAAGTGCAGTCAGACCTTCAGAAAAAACCTCGTAACGCAGTGCAGAAAGCGGCAGCTCTACGGTTAGGGTTACGTCTTCGTCTTCGTCCAAAACAAATTTTGCAAGATTCATCTCGCGGTTGAAGTTCAGCATCGCCTCCATGGTCTGAATACGAGCTTTCTCGAGTTGCGGGGCTGGCACAAATGGCGAAATGGTCATGTATAACCACGCATCCGTAAGGCGCATGTAGATGGTAAAAAAACCGTTTTCGCCCTTGAAGCCAGTGCGCCAAACGCCATCAGCGATGGTTTCAAAGCTCCATTGATACTTGGCAAAAAAACGTTCGATGGTTTGGGCATTGACCTCCGTCACGCCCTTATTTTAACCCATGAATCCAATTTGGGTAGGTGAGTTTTTGACCTTAGCAATACTATTTTCCGTTGACACCACTACTGCCTAAGCCATAGACTCTTGTGCTGAAACGAGGTGATATGGAAACCGTACAGTCTGACCCTGAGCCGCTTAGTCCTTGCGGGGTTCATATCACCGAAATGATCTGAACCCCTTTGTCTTAAAGGAGGTATGACCATGATTCTCGAGAAAGCCCTCGAGCCATCTGAGCTCTTGGCGGTTTTACGCCAAGGTGAGCGTCTCGAATTTAAGGCGCTCTTGCGCTCCCAACCCGAAACAGTTGTGGATGCTGCCTTTGCCGATGCAAACCGCTCCGAACGGCTGGAGTTTTTGCGCCTGCTGCCTGTAGAACGCGCTGCCAGCACCTTTACCGACCTACCCTTGCTCGAGCAAGCCGAATACATCACCGATCTGCCCCCAGACCGTTTGCGCGTCATGGGTGCTTTTATCGGACCGGACGAAATTGCCGACCTCTTGCGCGAACTCGAGGGCGAGGAAAGCAAAGAGTATCTCTTAAACGCCTTACCGCCAATTTTAGCCACCAGCGCCTTGAGCTTGCTGCAATACGAAGATGACGACGCGGGTGGGATGATGACCCCCGAGTTTGTGGCGGTTCTCGAGGTCTGGACAGTCCAGCACACCCTGCAATTTTTGCGCCAAGCCGCCGACCACGCCGAAACTGTTTCTAATCTGTATGTGGTCAGTAGCGAAGGCAAATTAAGCGGCATGGTTTCGCTACAAGCCCTTGTGACCGCACCGCCTCGAGCCAAAATCGAAGACATCTGCAAGCGCGAACTGCAATTTGTGCAAACCGACACCGACCAAGAAGAAGTTGCTCGGCTGATGCGCGACTACGATTTGACCGTGCTGCCAGTTGTGGATACAAACGGTGTACTTAAGGGAATTATTACTGTAGATGACGTAATAGATGTGATCGAAGAAGAAGCTACCGAAGACATCTATAAGGGCGCAGCTATGGAAGGCTCGGAGATTGACTATTTGCGTACCAGCCCATTTACGCTCTGGCGTAAGCGCGTGCTGTGGCTGGCGGCGCTTTCGGTCTCGGAGGTACTCACCGTAAGTGTGAACTCGAGTTACGAAGATTTACTTAAGCAACAGATTGTTTTACAAAGCTATATTGCTGCCCTGATTGGCACTGGTGGGAACACAGGCTCACAGAGTGCGGTTTTGATTGTCCGCGCCATTTCGCAGGGGCAAATTCGTGGGCGCGATGCACTGCGCGTATTGGTCAAGGAATTTGGAACGGGTTTGCTTTTGGGTGGTACTTTGGCAGTGTTTGCTTTTGCGCGCGTCATACTCTTAAAACCAGATGCAGGCACAGGGGTAGCACTGGCGATTGGTTTAGCGGTGTTTGCGATTGTATTGGTGGCGAATATCGTGGGAGCGATGCTGCCAATAGGCTTTTACAAATTAAAAATTGACCCTGCACTGACCTCGAGTCCGTTTTTGGCAACGGTGATGGATGCTACGGGCTTACTGATTTATTTTAATATCGCCAAGTTGGTTCTGGGGTTATAGGGGTATTATTCCTGTACAGAATATAAAAGCAATTTAAGCTGTTCTTGACGACTTACGCTAAAATGCACATCGAATTATGTAAAACTAGAGTACAATTTCGAATTCGATCTAAAAATGCAAAATATACCGTTATATTGATAATACTTTTGTTACAGTAAACACTCGCCATGATTTTGTGCCCTCATTCTCAAGCTCGAGTCCAAGCAAAGCACCTATAGAGGTACGTTATGCTCACAGTGTGGTGCTTCAGAATCATTGTGCACCGGCGAAGTTGAGAGATTTCAAGACTTCTAACGGAGTGCGATACCCGAGTGCCTGATGTGGTTTACCAACAGCCGAAAGAGCTTGTGATAACGAATTTACCCGTAAATAAGCTCTGAATTCATCCGCTGTAAAGGTAGAGCCATGATCGCTTTTGACCGTGATTTTCTGACTTGGCAAACCCAAGCGTTTGGCTTCGTTCATGGCAATATCTAAGGCTTGAACTGCTGTAAAAGCAGTCTCTCGGGGAAAGGCGACACTTGCAAGGCAGTACCGAGTTTGATACTCGAGGATATTCACAATCGGTTCTTTCTTC
This sequence comes from Deinococcales bacterium, assembly GCA_046289535.1. Taxonomy (GTDB): domain Bacteria; phylum Deinococcota; class Deinococci; order Deinococcales; family JAAFIG01; genus JAAFIG01. The sequence continues at coordinate 2,924 of JBKBVO010000176.1, forward strand.
CAATGTGTGAAATCTAAGCCGATGACTGTACCAACTGCCTCTGGAACAAGGTCAGTTGGTACAGCACCACCTCGGTTTTGACCTTTGACTTTAGGTTGCAAGTACCCCAGTTGTTTCATGCTGCGGTAAACACTGCTTTGACTAATAATCAGTTTGTAGGTATCTTTGAGCAGGGTCTGTACCCGAGTTTGGGATGCGCTAAACACAAGGTTTTGAGATATTCCTCAAGTACACCCTTTTGTTGTTCTTGGATGTCGGCTTATTTTTTCTTGGTGTAGTACAGACTTCTCGAGATACCAATCGCATTGCAATAAGCGCTGATGTTGAGGTTCATGCCTTGTCGTTGTTGCTCGAGATCAGCAAAGGTCATGATCTTCCACCTTGCATTTTTTTAGTACCGAGTTGACCATTACAGCTTCAGCTAAAGCTATTTTGAGTTGTTCTACTTCGATTTCTCTGCTTTGACTTGGTGTTTTCTGACCTCCTAGACTGGCTTGTCCTGCTTCTAAGAATTTATCTTTCCATTTTCCAATGGTGGTTTGGCTAACACCATGTTTTCGACTGAGTTCGGCAGCGCTTTGTTCATTACGCAGTAAACTCAGGACAATGCTGGTCTTTTCTTCTCGAGTCCGGTTCTTGGGTTTGATTCTTGCCATGATTGCTCCTTTTTAGCTGATTTATGTCCAGCTTTCATGAAGCACCACATATTGATAGATTCATGCTGAAAACCCTTACTTATTATTGCGCCGAAACAGCTTTGCCCAACTGACACAAAATCTGTTAGGCTAACCAACCATGCTCGAGGCATAACCACCCAAGCACAGTCTGCCTTTGGCATTTTTTACCGCAAAATCTGGTGATACACGTAAAATTAGCCGCGATAGCTTGGATCGCTTGCTGGCGCTTTCCGTGCCATTTTTGCTCGAGTATATAGATTGGACAACTGTAAAACGTTGTGTGTTTTTTGCTTACCAGCAATTTCAGTATGTCTATCCTAGCCCTGCACAAAATCTCGAGCAGCATTTGATGATTATGCCCCGCCAAAATTATGCAGGGCAATTAAACTTTCTGCCAAACCGATTCCTTTGCGCCAAACACAACACACAGACCGTTTTGGCAACCAAAAACATCTGCTTGAGGTGGCGCATATTAGTCACTGGACCAGCTTTGAAACAATGTTTTGTATAGAAAACACCCTTGCTGCATTACCGCTTGTACCAGACCCAGAAGTCTTTGCCCAACCCACCTTACTGACTAAACCAAATAAGCGCTTGCTCGAGACCGTCAAAAAACTGCTCGCTCGAGGGTAATTTATTGGTTCTTCTTGGCTTTTTCCCAGTCAGCATTGAACTTTTCCAAGCCAGCATCGGTCAGGGGGTGCTTGACGAGCATTTGGAAGGTCTTGGCAGGCATTGTGCCAATGTGTGCACCAGCCAATGCGGCTTGATGAACGTGCATCGGGTGACGGATACTCGCGGCGATGATTTGGCTTTTTAAGTCGTGCGTATCGAGCATCATACGGATGTCTTTAATCAGTTGCATTCCGTCCCAAGAGATGTCGTCTACGCGCCCCAAAAACGGCGAAATATAGGTTGCGCCTGCTCGAGCCATTAAAAGTGCTTGGTTCATCGAGAAGCACAGGGTCATGTTCACGGGGTGTCCCTCGTCGGTGAGCGCGCGGCAGGCTGCTAAACCGTCTGGGGTAGTGGGCAGTTTAATCACAACATGGCTAGAAATTTGGCGCAGTTCTTTGCCTTGTTTAATCATGCCCGCCTTATCCATGGCGGTGACTTCGGCAGAGACGGGTCCACGTACCAGTTCGATGATTTCGGAAATCACATCCTCGAGTTTGCGTCCAGAT
>JBKBVO010000177.1:0-4750 GCA_046289535.1 Deinococcales bacterium
GCCCGTCAAAGCCGAGTTACGGCTTTTTTTGAACGACAAGCAGATTGCCCAGACCGCGCTGAAAATTCCAGCAGGGGGCAGCACGAGCTACACTCCTAAAATTAAACTCGAAGCCGGTACCTATAAACTCGAGCTAACCAAACCCGATGCGTTGATGCTTGATAACACTGCTTATACAGCGCTGATTCCTATTCGAGTGCTGGTTTCACCGCCTCAAGACGATATTCTGCGTGCGCTGGTCAGTGTGCCAAATATCCGCACCGCTGCCCGCGACACCCCACCTGCTACAGCTCGAGGATATGACGCGATCGTCTTGGTTGGAGCCGTTCCTAAAGCACTGCCCGAGGGCAATTATATTATTTTTGCGCCGCTTCCCACACGCAATCAAACCTCCAAACTCGAGCGCATCACCCGTGCCGATGCTACAGATTCTTTACTGCGTTTTGTGACACTCGAGGGTGTGCGCGTGCGCCGCTCGAGTATTTTGCCTCCAGAATTGCCAGAGGGTGGGACATGGACTCCAATTGCGTATGTGGGTAGCCAGCCGTTTATCTGGCGTGGTGAAGCTGCCAATGTACGAGCTGTCTATATAGCAGCGCATCCACTCGAGTCGGAATTGAGAAAATTTCCAGCTTTTCCAGTATTGTTTTTTAATATTTTTCAAGAATACGCTAGCGCCAAATCTGTGCCGCTTGGCACTAGGCTAGGTAGAGCAGTAACATTCCAAGGCAACATTGCCGATGGTTTTACACGTGCGCTTTTGCCGGGGGTGTACACTTCGGATGGGGAGCGCTTGGTGGCAAATTTGTCTTCGAGTTCACAAACCCGTTTGTTGCGCGGACAATCACAGACTTTGCAGTTAAATCAAAAACAGATATCACAAAATACCGCCCCTTTATCGGATTTTAGTCCTTGGCGCTTGCCACTGCTTGTTTTAGCCTTTTTGGCGCTGCTGCTCGAGACGGTGATTCGAGGCGGCAGGTTTGGGCGCTTGTTTGCTCGGGGTGCAGTATGAACATCTCACTCGAGTATCCAATAATCCTTGTTCTGGTCGTTATTGCCTTTGCTGCTGCGCTGTGGTTCTCTAAAGGTCACATCTTGCGCCTGCCCATTCTACGCCTTCGCACCTTGGCGTTGTTGACGTTGGGGTTAGCTACTGCTAACCCCTTGCTCGAACAAAAAAGAGCAGGACTGGTCATTTTGCAAGATGTCTCAGATAGTGCTGCACCACTGCAAATCAGCTTAAATGCCAAAGCCAAACTCTCTTTTGCTGGCATAGCAGGAAACGCCTCGCGCGATTTGCTCGAGCCAAACCAAACCGATATTGCTGCTGCATTGCAAACGGCAGCAGCACAAAAGCCCAGCCGTATTCTGCTGGTTTCGGATGGCAACCAAACCAGAGGCAATGCACTCGAGGGACTGCCCGATGTGCCCGTGGATGTACTGTTCGCGCCTAGTCGCGACAATGTGGCGGTAGCAAATATCATTGCCCCAGACAGCCTAGTGCCAAATGCGACAGTACAAGTCAATGTTGTTTTGAACAGCACCCGAGCTGCTCGAGTGCGCTTTAAAGCCACGCTCAATGGGGTGCAGATTGCTGCAAGCAGTCTCGAGTTGCCTCGAGGTGTTTATAGCCTGCCACTTGAATTCCGTGTGCCCGAGCGCGGTGGAGTCTCGCTCGAGGTTCGGGTAGTACCAGATTTTGCCCAGCCAACTTCTGATGATTCGCGCAGCCTAGCATTAGGGGTACAAGCCACCAAAGAGGTTTTGGTGGTTGGCGACCCTGCTCTTGCCGCACTCCTAAGAACCCAAGGCTTTCGCGTGCGCCTAGGTGGTACAGATTTAGTGCGCGAGCCACTTGCTTATAGCGCAGTTTTTGTGCGGGCTGGAGCAGCACTGACCGAACAAGCTGGTACAAGCCTAACTCGTTCGCAACAAGAATTATTGCGCCGCTATGTCGAAGACGGCGGCAGCGTGGCACTCACTGGCGGAGACCAGAGTTTTGGCTTAGGTGGTTGGAATCGCAGCCCACTCGAGGCGGCGCTGCCTGTTCATTCTGATCTGCGAACTCGTGTGGATGTGCCACTTGTGGCAATGGCGATGGTGCTGGACAGGTCTCTGAGTATGGTTGGCACAAGCGGCAATTCCAATTCGCAAAAACTTGGTTTAGCGCTCGAGGGTGTAGCAAATGTGGTTGAACTCGCCAATGAGCGCGACTATTTGGGTTTAGTTGTTTTTTCCGACACTCAACAATGGATTTTTAAGCCTACTCGAGCCTCAGAGGGGAACAAAATCCAAATGCTGCGCGCGCTCGAGGGTATCGAGGCTGTAGGGGGAACAGTGGTTGCACCAGCCTATCAGGAAGCCATTGCAGCCCTCGAGCAGCAAAAAGCAGCTGTGAAGCATATTATTCTTTTGACTGATGGGCAATTTTCAGATTTTGAAAGCCCCAATCCGCCTAATTTTAGCGCAATTGCACGAGCTGCCCGAGCTAAAGGTATCACCACCTCGTGTATTGGTGTGGGCAGCGATGCCGACGAGAAAAACCTGCGCCAGATTTCATCGGCTGGTGGTGGGCGCTATTATTCGGCTCGAGACCCGGATACCCTACCGCGCATTTTTACCACCGAGGCGCTGACTTCAAAACGTGCTTTGGTACGAAATGACCAGCCCGTAAGCTTGGTGCGCCATCCACTTGCAGCTAGTGTCTTGGGTAATCCACCGCGTGCTGGTCAGTATATTGCCACTACACTCAAATCCGAAGCCGAACCAATTTTACTCGGCGCAGATCGCGAACCTATACTGGCAGTGATGCGCAAAGGTTTAGGACGCAGTGCTGCGCTGACCATAGACCTCAACCGGCGCGATGCACTCACCACTTGGCAGGGTTTGGCTGGCTTGCTTGGCACAGTGGCTCGTTGGCTCGAGATTCCCGAAACACCCTACGCAGTGAGTATTTCTCCAGATGCCAGTCAGATTGTGGTGGACGCAGTAGAGCGCAATCAATACAAAAACAATTTACCACTCGAGGTGCGGGTTGGAGCAGAGGTGTTGCCATTAAAGCAAACCGCTCCAGGGCGCTATGTGGCGGCGCTGCCCAAAAATGCCGAAGGCGATGTAGCGCTGTTTTCCAAGGGTGCACTGCTCGAGCGGCGCAGTTTGAGCGCTCAAAACCGCGAACTCGAGTCTAGGGGTGGGGAAGCGCTCTTGCGCCAAATTGCTAAAGCCTCTGGGGGGCGGGTGCTGCAAACTTTAGAGGGATATGTGCCAGCCAGCAGTGTCTCGAGTCTGAGTTTAGCACCGTGGCTGGCGTTGTTGGGATTGCTGTTCTTGGTGGCAGAACTGGCATTGCGGCGCTTTAGGGGTTAGATTTTATACCCAACTCTACGCTCAAGTGAATCATTTTGTGAGTCACTTGAAACACCAAACTGAACATTTACCAACCTTTATTTTGGCGTAGTGTAGTGATGTGTGCAACGTGATGTGCACCATGCCACGCATAGAGCGCCAGCATTTGCTCGAGTGTGGTCAAGCCGCCCACAGGGTGATTGTAGGTGCGCTGCCAGTCGGCTTCGGTAAAAGACTCAAACAATGCCACCCAACGCAGATGCAGCATGCTGAGTAACTGTACTGAAACCTCGAGAGGCACACTTTTGGTGTCTGACAAAAGTGCCCATGCTTCTTGATCGTAAGGTTTAATGGTGGGGTTGTTTTCGGTTAGCGCCAGTTTGCAGCGTATATACGCGTTCATATGACTGTCTGGAATGTGGTGCGCAACTTGACGCAGCGTCCAACCGCCTTCGCGGTATGGGGTCTCGAGTTGGCTGTCGCTCAGACCTTCGAGTGCAGCTTTAAGGTGTGCAGGTGTTTGGCGTATCACCTCGAGATTGGCGGTGCGTTCGGCAGCGCTATAGCTGGCTTGTTTATTAAACTTTCCAATTGGAAAACGCGGGTCTGTTTTCATCACTACCTCTTTCTCGGGCACCATTCTAAACAAAGATGTGCGTATTCATCACCAAAATTTTAGGATTTCTCGTAGACTTGCGATTATGCGTCGTTTCTTGTTCCTGCTGCCTGTGCTGCTTCTTGCTTGTGGTCGCAATCAACCACCACTTCTGGACTCGTTTACAGTCTCGAGTAATCGCGCCTTACCTTGCCAATCTATTCGGCTCGAGGTTCGTGCTACAGACCCAGACGGTGCAAATCTGCATTATAAATTTCAGGTCACGCCGAATATAGGTGTAATAGACCAATTCAATAACAGCGCTACATGGCTTTTAAGCCCAAGTACTACCCAAGGCGGGCAGAGCGTGCAATTTACTGCCACTATTTCCGACGGGCAGCATGTAATCCAGACTCCACCGCAACGTGTTTTGATCGAACCCGATAGCACTGCAAAGGGCTGCTCGAGTATTTCAGGTGTGGTGCGTCCCGGGGTGCAATTTGCTTTTAGCGGATATGAAAATGCCGAAATGCGCCCTGGCGAAGCGATTGTGCGCTTTAAGACCGCCAGTGCTGCACGTTTACAAGCAACGCAACTCGAGACTGTCGGGCTTGATGTGCGCGCTTGGATTCGGCAAGATACGGCTGTGGTACGCTCTAAGGCTTTGTTGGCACAAGCCAGAGCGCAAGGCATGGCACAAAGTGTGCGTGGCAAAAATGCCCAAAGCACTTTGGAATTTGTCTCGAGCCTGCGCCAACGCGTAGACGTTTTGAGCGCCGAGCCAAATACCATTTTGCGTTTACAGGC
>JBKBVO010000178.1:0-4737 GCA_046289535.1 Deinococcales bacterium
TCGCTGCTTGTTTTATCATATAACGTAATCACTGGCAGCCCACTGGCTTTGTCAGTTTGCACTGCTGGTGCTTCGCCTTCTTTGCCCGAGCCGTCTATGCCGTGTTCGGGTGCAAATAGTTTCTCGATTTTCATACCGGCTTGGTTCAAGGCAATCGCAGCAGGTGTGAAATCTGAAGTTACGCCAGTGTGATTGGTGTACAGCGCAGCACGTCCAAGCGGTTTGGGGTCAAGAATCAAGCGTTCAAGTCCAGTCATAGTTGGATTATATTGATTCTTGGTTGTTTCTCGGCAAAGAGCTGGTGTTTATGGATACTTCGTTTTATTGCACAAAACACGAGTATAGATTTTTGATTATGGTTTTGGGTAACATATCACAGTGAAGATATTTACAGGCGATCAGCTATGAGCCTAGAACTCGTCCTCTCGAGCCGCTTTCAAAGTACCGATAACCGCAAGCGCGAAGCTGTACGCGCTGCCCACGACCAGGACATAGATACATTGCTCGAGCTAACCAACCACTACCTAACGCTCAAAAGTGCCCGCAAAGCCCAAACTTCTGAAGCTACACGGCGGCTCTACGCTGTTGCGATTGCGCGTTTTCTCGAGTATTGCGCCGGGCAAAATAGCCAACGGCTTGAACTCACACGTCTTGAGTCCGACGACATCGAACTCTGGTTGGTGGGGCTACAAGCAAGCGGCATCAAACCCTCGAGCATTGGTACCTATCTTAACGGAGTACGGACGCTATACCGCGCCTTAGTCTGGGCAAAAGCAACTGCTCACAATCCAGCAGCCGAAGTCAAAGCGCCCAAAGACCCTACACCTGCACACTTAAAAAAGTCAGCCCTCTCTCCTGGCTTGTACCGCGAACTCGTCAAAGCCTCAAGCGAAAAATATGATCCAGATGACCCACGCCGCTCTCGAGACGCACTGCTCTTGGCGCTAGGGGGTTCAGGGGGTTTACGCGCCAAAGAAATTGTTGGTTTAAACACAACCGATATCGAGTTGCCGTTAAAACGCTTAATTGTACAATCGGGCAAGGGTGGAAAACGTCGTGTTATCCCGTTATCAAGTGAATTACTTAACTTATTAAAGCATTGGCTTGAGGTGCGAAAAAGCCTCGAAATACTAGGTGAAATTCCTGACACTGAATCGGCGCTGCTGGTCTCAATCTCGAGAAATCAGTCGCACGGCAGGCGTTTAACTACCGATGGAGCACGTTTTATTGCCAAAGGCTATTACTTGGCAGCAGGTTTACCATCCGAGATGTTCGGGCTGCACACGTTGCGGCGCACTGCCGGCACTCATTTGTACCGAGCCACTCGAGACCTCCATGTTGTGGCAGATGTATTGGGTCATGCCAGTGTGAACACCTCAGCGATTTACGCCAAGATGGACATGGATGTGAGGCGTGAGGCATTGGAGAAAATGGAGCAGATGCGTGACGAACTTGAGTAATACTAAAGTGACTCTTTGAAGTAAAATCTGTGACGATGTCGGGAACCATTTTAATTGTTGAAGACGAAACTCGCCTTGCCGATGTTTTAGAGGACTATGTACGACGCGAAGGTTTTAAGACTGAACGCGCCCGTACAGGTTTGCGTGCCCTAGAACTTTGGCGCGCAGCAGCACCAGACCTGATTTTGTTGGATTTAATGATACCCGAACTTGATGGACTCGAAGTCGCTCGACGCGTCCGAGCAGAGTCCGCTACGCCAATCATTATGCTCACAGCTCGAGACGATGAAGTAGATAAACTTGTTGGTCTGGGTTTGGGTGCAGATGATTACGTGGTAAAACCCTACAGCCCACGTGAGGTCATGGCTCGAGTCAAAGCCGTGCTGCGCCGCACTCAGGGTGCAGTGATACCCACTCAAAACCTCAGAGTAGGAGATTTAGAAGTCAATCTCTCGAGTTTCGAGGTGACGGTTGCCGGTCAGCCTATCCCCATGACCACTGCCGAAGTGAGAATCCTTGCACTGTTAGCCAAAGAACCAAGCCGCGTGCGTTTGCGTTCGGAGTTGCTCGAGCAGAGCGGAGGTACAGATACTTTTGCTGATGAGCGAACAGTAGATGCACACATTAAAAACATCCGCAAGAAATTAGGAATACATGGGGATATGCTCGAGACCGTGCGCGGTGTGGGTTATAGATTGCGAAATGTAGATGTAAGGTAACTTATGCCAATACTTCAAAAATTCTGGAAAAATGCAAACTGGAGGCGCTCAGGATTGCAGCAACGTTTGATGGCGTATTTTGCAATCGTTGCTTTATGTGCCGTATCTTTAACTGGTTTTCTGAGTTTACGAGCAATCCAAAAAGCCTCTACTGAAGTCTCGAGTATCATTGAATTACCCGATGGAAGGCGGATTGAATTTTCGTATGACCCTTGGAATTTCGGATTTTTTGGCAACAGTCAGCGCGAACAACAAACGCGTCAAACATTTCGAAACATGAGTAGTACCATTTTTTGGGGTGGTGTCGGGGCAGTGGTGTTTGCCATCTTTGCGGCAGCATTGGTCACAAGGCGTTTAACCAAACCTCTTATTGCCCTAGAACGAGCCGCACAAGCTGTCTCGAGTGGAGAACGTGGTGTGCGTGTGCCTATCCCCGAAAATAAAGACGAATTACAGACCGTCAGCCTCGCTTTTAATCGGCTTTCGGAGAACCTCGAGCGCCAAGAAGCATGGAGACAACAAGTTGTTGCAGACATTGCTCATGACCTTCGTAACCCGCTTGGGGTGATGCGTGCCGAACTAGAGGCAATGCAAGATGGAATTCGACCTCGAGATGACTCCACCTTGGAGCGCTTGCTTGGCGAAGTTGGGCTGATGTCGCGTATGGTCTCGAATTTACGGATGCTCTCCACTGCCGAAACAGGAGCACTTGAACTCGAAAAGCGTTTGGTACAAGTTTTTGGATGGCTCGAGGGGATTTTGGCATCCTTTGAAGCGCGAGCACACGAGTCGGGCATGGTTTTAATGCTCGCGCCAATGCAACCGTTTGAAGCGTTATTTGACCCCATGCAGCTTGAGCGAGTGGTACGAAATTTACTCGAGAATGCATTAGAACATTCTGCTGGAAGTCGTGTCGTGCTGAGCTGTTGGCGAGAACCTACAGCAATGGTTTTACAAGTTGCCGATAACGGTACAGGTCTCCCCTTCCCAGAACGAGTTTTCGAACGTTTTTATCGTGGTGACATAGCACGTGAACGCACAAACACACCACATCATGGCTTGGGTTTAGCGATTGCCAAAGCGATAGTCGAGGCACACGGAGGTACAATTGAGGCGGTAAACGATGCTGGTGCTATTTTTCGTATTCGATTGAATGTTTAGGAAAAGTGGTGCTGTATTTAAGTGAAATAATTCACGATTTGAACCTGCTTGTGATTTTTTTCTGGTAATTATTGATTTTCTGTTTCACGAGGCTTGAGTTACTATAGAAGTATGAAAACTCGCATCGCTCCCTCGCCAACTGGCGACCCACATGTTGGTACCATTTACCAGGCACTTTTGAACCGTGTTTTTGCACACCAAAATGGCGGACAGTTTATCTTGCGAATTGAAGATACCGACCGCACGCGCTTTAATCCCGATAGCCAGCGTCGTTTACTCGAGATGCTCGATTGGGTTGGCTTACCTGCCGATGAATCACCAATCGTTGGTGGTCCAGCTGGAAGTTATATCCAAACCGAACGAGTCGAAAATCACCGTCGCTATGCACAACAAATGCTCCAAAACGGCACAGCTTACCGCGCCTTCGATACACCAGCCGAACTCGAGGAGCGACGCAAAGCCGCCGAAGCAGCTAAAGCGAGTTACCGAGGCTATGATCGCCGCGACCGCAATCTAAGCTTAGAGGAATCCGAAACTCGGGCGGCAAACGGTGAACCATTTGTGATTCGGATTAAAGCTCCACTCGAGGGTGAGGTCGTCGTACAAGATCGTTTGCGTGGAGCAGTAGTCTTTAAGGCAGCGGAATTAGATGATAAGGTACTGCTCAAAGCCGATGGATTTCCAACATATCACTTGGCAGCGATGTCCGATGACCACGATATGGGTGTGACCCACGTCATTCGCGCCGAAGAATGGCTGACCAGTACACCTATTCACAAACTGATTATTGAGGCAATGGGTTGGAACGAACCAGAGTGGATACATACTCCACTGCTGCGAAATCCAGATAAATCTAAACTCTCTAAACGGAAATCGAATACCAGCGTGGAAAGTTATAAAGAGATGGGTATCGCACCAGAAGCACTCTTGAATTACCTAGGAATGATGGCGTTTAGTATGCCTGATGGACGCGAAATTTTCAGTGTCCAAGATTTACAGGAACATTTTTCATGGGAGCGTGTGAGTTTGGGTGGACCAGTTTTTGATTTAGGCAAATTAACTTGGCTCAATGGGCGCTACATCCGTGAAGTCTTCAGTTTTGAAGAAGTTGTGGCTCGAGCTACGCCTTACTTGTTAGCAGCAGGTTTTGACCTCTCGGACAAAGAAAAACTGCATAAAGTGATTCACGCATTGCGTCCACGGTTTGAATTATTCAGTGAAATTGCACAAAAAGCTGCTTACTTTTATCAACCAATTGTGCTCGAAGAAAAAGCAAAAGCTAAATTGCTCGAAGGCAAAAACCATTTGGCGGCGCTGTATCCAATACTCGAGCGTCAATCCGATTGGAAAGGTGAAGTGCTTGAGCAGAACATTAAAGCGTATGCAGAAAGCGTTGG
>JBKBVO010000179.1:0-4708 GCA_046289535.1 Deinococcales bacterium
GGCGTACCGTCCAACGGTTCCAAAGCCCTGAATGCCAGCACTGGCACGTTCGAGGGTAATACCTTCACGTGCCGCAACACCAAAAATACTGTAGGCAATGCCACGCCCTGGGGCTTCTAAGCGCCCGAGGCTACCACCCATGGCAACAGGCTTGCCCGTGACAACGCCAGTAACGGTGCTGCCTTTATTTTGGCTATAGGTATCCATCATCCATGCCATGATTTGTTCATTGGTACCCGTGTCTGGTGCGGGAATGTCTTTATCTGGTCCGATTAAATCTACCAACTCTGAAGTGTAGCGCCTTGTTAAGCGTTCGGTTTCACCTCGGGATAGTGATTTTGGGTCTACATCTATGCCGCCTTTTGCACCGCCAAAAGGCAAGTTCATCACGGCACATTTAATGGTCATGGCAGCAGCCAAGCCACGCACCTCGTCAAGGCTGAGTCCTGCCGAATAACGGACACCACCTTTTGCCGGACCACGAGAGATGCTATGTTGTACGCGGTATCCGGTAAAATAGCGCACACTGCCGTCATCCATCCTTGCGGGCACCGACACTGTAACCATACGTTTAGGGTTTTTTAAGTCTTCGAGTGAATCGTCAAAAAAACTTTTACAATCCTCGAGTTGGGCTAAAAAGGCGTGCCACAAATTCAGGTCTTCAGGTTGGGGGTCTAATCTGGCTTGAGGCTTAGTCATATTGCCTGCTTTCTTTCACAAAAAAACCTCGAGTTGCCTCGAGCAAAAAATAAAATACCGCGAACCACAAAATTCTAAAAAAAGCGAACGTTTGTTTGGTTAGTAAAATATGAGAGGTGTTACCGCTTTGCGCGAATACGCCCCAGCAAATCTGCCCCAGCTACTGGTTTGGAGAAATAATAACCTTGTGCGCGGTCAATTCCCATTGAGCGTACAGCTTCAAACTGAGATTTGGTTTCGATACCTTCAATGATAACACCCATTTTAACTTGCCGCGCCAAATTCACAATCAGTTTAACCATGTTCCAGTCTGCATTTTCGCCTTCTAAATGCGAAACAAAACTGCGGTCTACTTTGAGTAACTCTACAGGCAACTTGCTCAAATAAGACAAGCTCGAGTATCCAGTGCCAAAGTCATCTATAGCGGTGTGAACACCCAGGGCGCGCAAGTCTTGTAATCGCCTGCTTGCCAACTCAGAATCGTTCATCAAGGCATTTTCAGTCACCTCGAGTTCAAGGTTACGGGCTTGGAAATTTGTTTCAAGAAGGATTTGCTTTACAGTCTGGGCAAAATCAGGGCGCATCAGTTGTTGGACATCAACATTCACGGCTAGTCCTACATCGAATCCTTCTTTGCGCCATGCGCCCACCTCGATGCAGGCGGCACGTAAAATCCATTCACCCATTGGCACGATTAAGCCAGATTCGATGGCGGTTGGTAAAAATCGTCCTGGCGACACGATGCCATCGTGCGGATGCTGCCAATAGAGCAAGGCTTCGACATAAACCATTCGCCCTTGGCTATTGACTTGTGGCTGATAACGCACCTTGAACTCATTGCGCTCGAGTGCACGGCGCAAATCCACCTCGAGTTTGAGACGTTCTTTGGAGGCTTTGTTCATCGCTGGGTCATAGCGTTTATAGCCACTTTTTCCGATTTGTTTAACTGAATTCATCGCTGTGTCGGCATTTCTTAGCAAGATATCAGCGGCTGAACCATCAGCAGGATACACAGCAGCCCCGATACTAGCACCCAAAAATAACTCGATGCCTTGCAATTGGATAGGGTACTGCAAGGCTTGCAACATCTCTTTTGCCAAAGCGTCGGCTTCGATTTCATTTTCGAGGTAATTGACAATCAGGGTAAACTCATCGCCGCCTGGACGGGCGAGCAAGTCCCTGGAGCGCAATTTTGTCTGCCAGCGTTGCGTTACTGTTCTCAGAACAGCATCGCCTACTTCATGTCCGAGGGTATCATTGATGCGTCTAAACCCGTCAAGATCTATTTGTAGTACAGCCAGCTTGGCATTGCGTTGCTTAGCGTTGCGCAGTGCTTCCTCGAGGAATCGTTCTACACCATAGCGATTTGGCAACCCCGTGAGCTTATCGGTACTTGCCTGTTGCTCGAGTCGTTCACCGAAGTTACTGCGTTCAATACCCAATGTTGCCAGGCGTGCAATGTTCTCGAGCTGCTTAAATTGTAGTGAATCAGGCAGGCTTTGTGAGGTAAAGTGCAACTCGAGTGCCCCAATTATGGTGCCATCAGCAGCTAAAATCGGGGCTGCCCATGCACTGACTACACCGCTCATCAGCATTGCCCGATCCATTTTTGCCCACCTTGGGTCGTCTTGAATGGATTCCACAACAGCCAAGTCGCCTTCCAGACAAACATGTGAAGCACTCCCATATCCTGAGGCTATCGGAGCGCCATCTAAAAGTGAGCGTACAATCGGTCGCCAATTCGGGGCGGCAATCAGCGCTAAACGATCATTGCGTCTTAAAAACACACCTACAGTTGCACCAGCAAAGACTCGCTCGAGTAGGTGAGCGACCGTTTGTAGGGTTTCAGCTATTGGAGCATCGCGCAACGCGAGTTCTAAAATTTTATTGCGGTACGCCTCGAGCATCTCGCCGTTTTTGCGGTCGGTGATGTCGCGTCGCCAAGAAACCCGATGGGTCAATTGTCCGGATTCGTTGCGGATTGGAACAACCGAAAGCTGAACCCACAGCGGAGTGCCATTTTTATGATACTCGAGTGCTTCAATCTCTATTGGAATCCCCGAATTCAACTGTGCTTCACTATGCTGGTATTGTTCACTGCTCATAAAGCTCGAGTGCAAAAGTGCTTCAGACTGAAAGAACATATCTTGCGAACTGTAGCCAAACATTTTGCTAAATGCAGGATTGATAAAAATAATTTTGTAGTCTTTTGATTCCCCATCGCTATCTTGGAGTTCACTGATGCATACACTTTCACTGGCGTTTTGAATCGCCGATTCAAAAATTCCAAGCCTGAGGTCGTACTCAGATAGTGCGGCTTGATCAAGTGCTCGAGCTTGCCGTTGTTTGCCCAGTTGTTGGCGCAAAAACCCAGTCTCGAGTATATTTGCAGCCAATCTTGCCATCCGTGCAAGTTGGGTCGTTTGCTGCGGCGTAATATTGACGGCTTGATTGTACAGCAACATCAGCACTCCCGCGATAACCGTTTTCATCGCAACTGGGACGGCAGCCACTGCTGCGAGGTTTAACTCGGTGCTACGTTCAGACCATTCTGAGTAGTTAGGCACGATAAGCGCTTCGTTTTTAGCCCAAACCTGACCAGCAAGGTCAATGCCAGAAGCAAATTTGAGCGGTAGTTCGTTGCCCACACCAACCGCTTGAACGCGTTGCAGGCTCGAGCCTGCAACCACAAACAACGCCGCTCCATCTGCCGCAAAAACCACACCGCACAGCTCCACAACCGTTGCTAACGTATCGCGGTCTGAGTCGTTTTCGCGCATGAACTGAGTTTACCCCAATCAGGTGTTGTGTGTTGTGCTCAGATTACATCAATTTAGTAATTCACTTAAAGCCGCCTGAGCATTAGGGCTAGACCGTTTGCTCCACCCATGCAAAGGCTTGCAATCCCCAGTTCTTTTTGTTGTTCAGCCAATGCACCAAGTAGAGTAACGACAATCCTTGCCCCACTGCATCCAATCGGGTGTCCGAGTGCAACTGCTCCGCCATGAATATTGACACGACTAGATTCGAGTTTAAGTTTGCGCATGACTACCAGTGCTTGTACTGCAAAAGCTTCGTTCAGTTCAAATAAATCAATGTCGGAAGTGCTCATATTTTGTTGCTTGAGTAGTTTTTGTATGGCGGGTACAGGAGAAAGCGTAAACCATTTTGGCTCGAGTCCACTGGTTGCGTAGCCCACAACTTCGGCGATGGGGGTTAGCCCATGGGCTTTGGCGGCGGCTTCTGACATCAC
The DNA here is from genome assembly GCA_046289535.1 of Deinococcales bacterium. Taxonomy (GTDB): domain Bacteria; phylum Deinococcota; class Deinococci; order Deinococcales; family JAAFIG01; genus JAAFIG01. The sequence continues at coordinate 3,953 of JBKBVO010000179.1, forward strand.
CACTAAAGCGGCTGCACCATCGTTGATACCCGGTGCATTGCCTGCGGTCACACTGCCATCTTTTTGAAATGCCGGGCGCAGTTTAGCCAAGGTATCCAAGCTCGAGTCGGGGCGCGGTGATTCATCATGTCGGATGGTGGTTGTGCCTTTTTTGCCCTCGAGCGTGATTGGTGTAATTTCTTTTTGAAAGATTGCCGAAGCCGCGATGGCACGTTGGTGCGATAAAAGCGCAAACTCGTCTTGTTCGGCTCGAGTAATACCATGCTCTTTGGCAGTCAATTCGGCAGCGTCACCCATGCGCCAGTGCTCGAAGGCGCACCAGAGTCCATCGTGCATGTTGGCATCCTTGAGTTCTCGGTGTCCTGCCCTGAAGCCTTCACGTGCACCAAACATCAAATATGGAGCATTGCTCATGCTTTCCATACCACCGGCTACAGCCACATCAAAATCGAGGGCACGAATGCCACTTGCGGCAAGCATCAGCGCCTTTAAGCCAGAGCCGCAAACCACATTGATTGTGGTAGCCCCGCTTTGCGGCAGCATTCCCGCCTTGAGCGCTGCTTGGCGCGTCGGGTTCTGCCCAACGCCAGCTTGTACCACATGACCCATATAGGCTTCTTGCACAGCAGCAGGCTCGAGACCAGCCTGTTGTATGGCGCTTGCAATCACTCGAGCACCGAGTTCTGGCGCACCTAAATCTTTTAAACCGCCCAGGAATCGCCCGATCGGGCTGCGTGTGGCACTGACAATCACAGC
>JBKBVO010000180.1:0-4694 GCA_046289535.1 Deinococcales bacterium
CACTATTCTAGCTTTTATTTGATGAGAGGCAGTGTAAAACCCAAATCAGCGCCTAGTGCGCCGCTTTTTTGCGTTCAACCGCACATCTGGGGCAACGCCATCGGCAATCAGGTGCAACCATTGCGACACGTAATAACCAACCACCGCCCCCAAGCCGGCTTGCGATGCCAAGACCCCGCTCGAAAAGACATGCTGTAGGCTGTTGAGTAGGTCGTGCACAAGACCGCGGGTCACACCTTCGAGCTCGGTCTCGAGTATGGGGCGGCGCAACAGCCAAATCGGCAATGCCAAGAGCAAGCCCAGGTAAAGCACCCGCGTGAGTGGACCGACAATCCAGGTGTGCGATAAACCGCGGTGGCTGAACATCAGACCGTAAGGTACCCACAAAAACCCCAAAATACCCCAGTTTTTTTTGGAGCTTACATTTTGTTCGGCAAGGTCAAGGTCGGGCGAGAGCATGAATGTGCCCGCCATAAACGCTCCCGAAAAACAAAGCAGTGTGGTTGGCTCGAGCTGCGCCCACTGGGCGCTGTGTGCATAACCGTATGCCCCAGCAAAGCCAACATAGGCAATGGTATTGACTAAATTGTGAACATTTCCTGATGGCATAATGCGGCGATTATAAACAAACATTAAGGTTTTGCTTACATATTTGCGCTAATCTATGCTCGAGAATACACCCATGAAAACAAAACCTTGGTTTGCAATGCTTTGCCTCGCCACCACTTTGGTCGCCTGCCCGCCGCCGCCCAAGCCACAACAAAGCATCGCTGTGCAGCAGTCCTCGAGCACGGTTTTGCGCTCTGTGGCTATCAATACCCAGGTCAAGTTCACTGCAACAGAGAACGGTAACCCCACTACGGCGGTCAATTGGAGTGTGGTCGAGGGTGCGACTCGAGGCGTTATTGATGCAGAAGGTAACTATACCGCTCCTGCAAGCGTGCCAAACCCAGCGACCGCGACGATCCGCGCAACGAGCAAGACCGACCCTGCCAATTTTGGCGAATTCCAGCTGACAATTATCACCAGTGGCGGTATCAGCGGTACGGTCACGCTCAACCCGGGCTTGTTGGCTGCCCCCGGTGTGCAGCCGCAAGCCGCACGTCCCCTGCCGCAGGCGCTTTCTGAGCGTCGCTATGTTCCGGATTGGAACGCTCCGCGCGTGCGCGGTGAGGTCTTGTTGGTCTCGAGCGACCTTGGTTTGCTCTCGAGCCAGAGTGCGACCTTGCGCAGCGCGAGCGCCAAACAAGAGGCTGGCTTTGTGCGCGTGCGTGTGCCCAACGGCGTGTCTGAGCGCGACTTTGCCCAAAAGCTCGCACTCGAGACCGGTGCGGCGGTTCAGCCCAATTACAAGTACCACTTGCTCGATGCGCCAAACGATACGTTCTTTGCCGACCAGGGCTACCTGACGCAAATTGATGCTGCGGGGGCGTGGTTTACGCAAACGAGTGTGCCAGATGGCTTGGTCGCGGTTTTGGATTCGGGAATTAACGCGAGTCACCCCGATTTGGTTGGGCGCGTTACCCTGGGTAAGGATTTTTGTCCAACCTTTAATAACGCCTGCCAAGGCGAGGACGACGACCCAAGCGAAATACCCGCCGCCAATGGTGGCATTGGGCACGGTACCTTTGCGACTGGCGTAATCGCCGCAGCGACCAACAACAGCCTAGGTGTGTCTGGAATCACGCAAAGCGGGAAGGTTTTGGCAGTCAAGGTCTTTGGTTTTGACGCAGGCGGGGCGACTGCAGATACGGTCGCGCTTGCCAAAGGCATCAAATACGCAGCCGACCAAGGTGCAAAAGTTATCAATATGTCGCTCGGTGTTTGCGCTACACAAGCCTCTGCGTTCGATACGCCCGACAAGCTCACCGAAAATGCAATCAGTTATGCTGCAGGTAAGGGTGCGGTCTTGGTTGCGGCGGCGGGTAACAATGGCGTGAGCGGTAACCCCCAATGTGGTACCGATATTGCTGTACAGTTCCCGGCAAATAATCCCAACGTCATTGCCGTAGGCAGTGTCGAAGCCAACAATACGCGCTCGGATTTTAGCGCTACGGGTGCGGCGCTCGACATCATGGCACCGGGCAGGGACTTAGTCGGCTTAAAGTTTGACAATAATGCCTACGAGAAAAAGTCTGGTACGAGCTTTGCCGCTCCTCAAGTCGCCGCGGTCGCCGCGTTAATGCTCGCCAAAACCCCTTCTCTGACGCGCACAGAGGTTCAGAGTATTCTCGAGTCCACCGCCAAGGATTTGGGTGAGTCCGGCAAGGACAGCAGCTTTGGCGCGGGTTTGCTGCAAGCCGGTGCGGCGCTCTCAAAGGCAGCGAATCAGAGCGCCCCAAGCGTCAAAACAAGCGTTTACCTCTATGCTGACCGCTTGCGCGATACAGCCGATGCCGCCAAGGGTTGCCCGAGCGTAGATGCAAATAACCCCAGTTGCTACGATGGGACTTCTCCGTTTGCAGGTCGTGCGGTTGTGACCATCAATGGTACCAGTGGTGCGGTTGCCTATAGCATCACCCTCTCGAGAAACGGGCAACCGATTCAAGCGGGAACCTACCGCGTGGTTGCCTGCGTCAACAAAAACGCCAATGGTACAGCCTGTGACTCGGGCGACTTGGGCAAAGCCAGTGCGCTCAATCAGGTCTACACCGGTGCAAACCTCACGGGTATTAACTTGGTGCTTGAAGCCATTCTCTAATTTGGTGCTGCTTTGCTAAAAGTTTCCGCCGAGACTTCTTAGCTTTCTCATTGCAAACCGTTACAATCACTGCTCGAGAATGAGACGTGTGTTGTGGCTGCTTTTGCTGGCTGTTGTGCTTGTGGGTGTAGTCTGGAGTTACCCCGCTTGGGGCATGTTCGGGCGCTTTGCTGCCCTGCCAAGCCGTCCAAACCAACCCCTTACGTTTCTGCTTGCCGGTGTGGGACATCACTATGTTGCGCACCACACAAGGGGCACGCTCGAAGACGACTTTGCCTTGGGGTTAACCGACACCTTGTTGGTGGTGCAGCTCAACCCCGTGCAAAAAGCGATCAAGGTGCTCTCTATTCCGCGCGATACGCACGTCGGTGCAGGCAATACCACTCGAGACAAAATCAATGCCGCGATGCTCGGTGGGTTTGACTCGAGCGTGCGTGCAGTCGAGGGTCTATTGCAACTCAAACTCGATGGCTATGTGTTCGTTTCGATAGACGGCACAAGGGCGCTGGTTGATGCCTTAGGTGGGGTGCGACTTCAGGTGCCACAAGACATGTATTATCTGGATAGAGCTGCCAAACTCGAGATTGACCTCAAAAAGGGTTGGCAAACCCTGAGCGGTGCCCAAGCCGAAGGTTTTTTGCGTTATCGCTACGACAGCCTTGGCGATATTGGGCGCACCCAGCGTCAGCAGGCTTTTTTTCGCGCATTGCTCGAAAAACTCAAGAGTGTTGAAGCTTGGTTGCGCCTGCCGCAGGTGTTGCGCGTGCTCGAGCAGTACGCGCGCACCAACCTGACGCGGCGTGAGGCTGGTGCAGCACTCGGATTTCTGACCTTGCAGCCGCGCCTCGATACGCTCCTTTTGCCCGGAGACTTCGGGCGCTTGGGGCGCTACTCCTTTTGGATTCCAGACCAAAAGAAAATTGCCCAACTTGTAGACACCAACTTGCGCAACTTGCCCGATGGCAGCAAGCGCGACCCCTACACCTTGAGTATCGCGCTTATCTCGAGCGATACCCGCCGTGCTGCACGTGCGCGTACTGCTCTGCAAAAGGCGGGTTTTCGCGCGGTGTGGATTGCCGATGGCGTGCATGAAGACCCGATACAAACCGAGGTGCTCGCCTCGAGTAGCCTGCTCGAGGCGAGGGTGCTCACGCGTCAGCTTGGGGTGGGTGTGGAGCGCGTCAGTGGAGAGGGAGTTCTGGGTGCGGATATCACTGTGCGTTTGGGGCGCGACTACTAAACATAACTACATTTTGGCGAGCGGGGCGAGTATGTCTGTGCACCGGCGCGAAAACCGAGACTCGAGGCACTGCGTGTAAAAAGCACTCAACTTTTGGCTAGGTCATTGGCTTTCGTGTTCTTTGTACAATATCGGCGGCAACCATGAGTGGTAGAACTGTAAACTTTGGTTTTAGCAAGCACGAGCTGGAAAAACGTCTGACCGAGGCGACAATGCTCAAACAGATTGTCGCAACGGCTGGCGCACCGCTCGAGCCGGTGACGGTTCTGAAGGTGATTTGCGCCGAGCTTATCGAAGTTGTTGGCGTGCAGCACGCAGGTTTTGCGCGACTGAACGAAGGCGAAAAAACCCTCACCATCGTCTCTGAGTATGGCGAGACGAAGTCTGGCAGCCTCGGGGTGCAGATTGCCCTCGAGGAGAGCGAAATCAGCCGTTTGGTGATTGCGTGCCGTCAGCCTATTGCCGTGCTGGATGCGCAAAATGACCCGCGTATGGGCTCGGGACGTGAAGCCGCGGAGGCGTTTGGGGTCGTGAGTATGTTGCTCGTGCCAATCGTTGCCGGGGAGCGTGTGGTTGGTACTTTGGGTCTGGACTCCTACGTACCACGCGAATTTAACGCACACGAAATCGAAATCGTGCAGGCGGCATCTGCTGCCGCTGCACCGCTTTTAGAAAACGCCGAACTATTTGAGCAGCTTCGCGCTGAATTGCACCAACGGCAGCAAACCGAAGCCGAATTGCGCCGCTCGCGCA
>JBKBVO010000009.1:0-5709 GCA_046289535.1 Deinococcales bacterium
ATATTCAGCAGCAGGGCGACAGCGCCCTGCTGCACTACGCCGCCAAGCTCGACGGTGTACCACAAGGGGGTATCGAGGTACCGCGCGAGGTGTGGTTAGCGGCTCGAGACAGCCTGTCGCCAGAACTGCTTGGCGCGATTCGTCATGCGGTCGCACGGGTTAAAGCCTTTCATGTGCGCCAACCCGCGCAGGGCTTTTTGGAACACAACGAGCAGGGAGCGCTCGGACAGTTAGTGCGCCCGCTCGAGCGTGTGGGCTTATATGCTCCCGCAGGCGCAAACCCGCTGTCCTCGAGCGTGATTCACACCGCTGCCGTCGCCAGTGTGGCAGGTGTTCCAGAAATTGTGCTCTGCACACCGCCGAGCAAAAATGGCAGCATAGACCCAACCACGCTCGTAGCAGCACTCGAGAGTGGCGTAACACGCATCTTTGCACTTGGCGGTGCGGTGGCGGTCGGGGCGATGGCTTTTGGCACCGCCACCCTACCCAAGGTGGATAAAATCGGCGGACCAGGCAATGTGTTCACGGTGCTTGCAATGCGTCAAGTCTATGGACAAGTGGGAATCATCAGCCTGCCCGGACCGACCGAAACGCTCGTGCTTGCCGACGACAGCGCCAAGCCCGAGCACGTTGCCGCCGATTTACTTGCTCAAGCCGAACATGTAGATGCCGAACCGGTGTTGATTGCCCTCTCAAGCCGTGTGCTCGAGCAAACGCTTTTGGCACTCGAGCACCAAATCACGACCCTGCCCGAACCCAATCGCACCTGGGCACAAAACGCTTGGCAAGAGCGGGGCAAACTCGTTCTCGAGCCGAATCTCGAGCGTGCGCTCGAGCTGGCAAATCTGTATGCGCCAGAACACTTGTGTTTGCTCATCGCCGACCCCTGGGCAGTGCTCGGGCAAGTTCGCAATGCGGGCGGGGTGTTTATCGGCGAGTACAGCATGGAGGCGCTCGGCGACTACTTGGCAGGACCGAGCCATGTCATGCCGACCATGGGTACGGCGCGTTTTAGCAGCCCGGTCAATGTGCGCGATTTTCAAAAAATCATCAGCGTGGTGGCGGTCAACAAAAATACACTCACCAGCAGCGCACACGATGCTGCGCGCTTGGCTCGAGCCGAGGGTTTAGAAGCCCATGCGCGCGCGATCGAAATCAGGTTTGTGCCATAGTTTGTAAACTGCGTTGGTGCAGCAGGAGAAATTTAAACACGTTGCTCAACAAGTGTTGCTTTTAGGTCTGGCGACAGCCTTGTTGTCGCCTTTTGTGGCGTTTGTGGTGTATTTTGCGATTGCCCAGGCTGATCAAACACAGAGCAAAGCCACAGCACAGGTTTCGCTGTTCAGAATTGCGCGGTGGCTCGAGCAAGAAATTGCGCGGTAAGCCATTTTGACACATGGTCTGCGGGCTTTTTTATCTGCCGATGAAAACGATAGCCTGCGCGACCCAGAACTGATTGGCGAAATAGGCGAGATTTCAGCGCGCCATGGCAGACCTGATACTTTTTAAAATTTGATTTCAGACAAACTCAAAAACGGCAAACACTCGTTTTTGAAGCATAAAACATCTGATGTTAAGCTAACCCCATGTTGAACCTGGCTCATATCGAACAAACAAAAATCGGCACACACGGACTCGAGTGGAAAACAGTATTGCAAAGTAGCCAAACTCGCCTCGAGGCAGCAAGAGATGCCCTGCTTGCACGGCGCAATGATCCAAGCGCGATGCTTGGTTGGATGCAGCTTCCCCAAGATACTCAAGCACTCGAGCTTGCACTCGATTTAGCCAAGGCTTTGCTACAAAAACCCTTTACCGACCTTGTGGTTTTGGGCATTGGTGGCTCGAGCTTGGGTGGAATTGCAGTTATTGAAGCCCTGAAGCACCCTTATCGCAATCTGCAAAAAAATGGGGCTGGCTTGCGCGTGCACTTCGTAGACAACGTGGATGGCGATGTCATTACTGCTTTGCTTGAAGTGCTTGACCCACAGACCACGCTGGTCAATGTGATTTCCAAGTCTGGTACCACCACCGAAACCATGAGTGCTTACCTGATGTGCAAGCACTGGCTCGAGCGACACCTTGACAAGGCGTGGGCAGCGCACGTGATTGCTACCACCGACCCCGAGCGTGGTGTTTTGCGCCCAATGGTGCAGAAATATGGCTTCCAAAGCCTGAGTGTTCCGCCCAGCGTGGGTGGGCGTTTTAGTGTTTTTAGCGCTGTCGGCACACTTCCAATCGCCTTGGCTGGTCTGGATGTGCGCGGGCTTATTGCGGGTGCAGCCCAAGCACAACAAGAATTCGAGACACAAAGTGCGCTCGAGAATTCGGCAATGCAGTTGGCGCAAATTGCTGCCGAATTTGCCACTAAAGGCAAGCCAATGCTGGTTTTAATGCCCTACTCGAGCCGCTTGAGGTTTGTGTCTGATTGGTTTGCCCAGCTTTGGGCAGAAAGCCTTGGCAAGGTACACCCAAGCGGCTTGCACACAGGCACAACCCCAATCAAAAGCTTTGGGGCAACTGACCAGCACAGCGTGGTACAGCTTTTTATGGAAGGACCAAACGACAAACTGCATATTTTTGTCCGACTCGAGCAAGACGAGCGTGGCACGCTTATTCCCAATGCCGAACCCGATGAACCCGACATGAACTACTTGGGCGGTAAGCCCTTTCAGACACTCTTAAATGCCGAGCAAGCCGCTACCGCCAATGCCCTTGCCGCAATGCAGCGCCCCAATTTGACCATCTCGCTCGAGAAACTCGACGCGCAGAATTTAGGGTATTTGCTGCAAACCTTGATGCTTGCCACCGCTGTTACGGGCGAATTATGGGGTATTGATGCCTTCAACCAACCAGGGGTAGAGCTTGGCAAAAAATTTACCTATGCACTGATGGGCAGACCAGGCTTTGAGGCGGTGCGCGCCGAACTCGAGGCGCAGGGCGTGCGCTGACGCACATACTTTGCACCAAGTGGCAAAACCAGCATCACATTTGAGTTGCGATATTTTAACAGCTTAGGCAAACCCCACATGGCTCGTCACTGACGTGTAAACTGACTTTCTGCAAAAGGTGTTGTGCCTGCGTATTTCCCCTAATCCAAAATAGTGGCTTACGGCAATCCAGTACGCCCCCAAGCATTAGAAAGTACATTGGTTGGATCAGCAATAATTGGCACTCCTGGAAATAACTCTCCATCTTTTTGCCGACCAGCATCTACAATTGCAACACGAAGGTAGCCATGCCAATCCACATGTTGAGTTTTCCAGAAGAAGGTACAAGTTCGTTCGATTTTGGATCGAGGCGGGCATCTGATAAAGAGGGCAGGTATTGTCTGTAACAATCAGGATTGGTCGGTTTTTTTATGCGTCTCGAGATAGCGCAACGCTGTACCCATTCGCGTATCTACTAAAACCACTACCTCGCCCAAAGATTGTACTTGATAACCAAGACTAATCATGTATTGCTCAAGCCCCAGTTTGAATTTTGGCATTTCACAAATAATTTCTATACTTGGTTGCCGTGCTGCATCAGTAAGCATAAAAGAATGCTATCACCGAATCAGTTATACTGCTATCATGCATAAAAGGACTCTACAAAAACCCGATGGGCGCAGCTTGCATTTATATGCCAACAATCCGATTCAAGCTGGCATTGTTGCTCCAAGCCCCGGCGCAGACCCAATCCACGGCAACCCACATATGCGCTGGCACCCATTGCGCGGTGAATGGGTTACTTTTGCTGCACACCGCCAAAGCCGCCCATTTTTACCACCACCGGATTACAACCCACTTGCACCGATGACCAACCCCGAGGTTCCTACCGAATTACCTGTAGGCAACTACCAAATTGCGGTTTTTGACAACCGCTTTCCCAGTCTCGAGCCAGATGCCCACGACCCACCTGCTGCGCTGGACAATGGGCTAGTTCCCACCACTGCTGGAATTGGCAAATGCGAAGTCGTAGTGTTTGACCAAAATGCCACGACCAGCCTAGGAAAACTACCCCTGCCACAAATCGAATTGCTGATTGAAGTTTGGACAGACCGCTACCGCGAAATCGGTGCGCTGCCAAATATTGAATACATCATGCCCTTCGAAAATCGTGGGGTGGAGATGGGCGTAACCCTACATCATCCGCATGGGCAAATCTATGCTTATGACCACATCCCACCCGTACCAAAAAGAGAACTCGAATTACAGCAAGCACACTATGCCAAGACAGGCAAAGGTCTGCTCGAGGAAATTATCGCTGCCGAGTTACAAAATGGTGAACGCATCGTGGTGCAGACCCCAACAGTGGTTGCCTTTATTCCTGCTTTCTCGAGATACCCCTATGAAACATGGATAGCCCCTATTGCTGCCAAGCCGAGCCTGCTTGCACTCACTCCAGAAGAACGCAAGGACATGGCGCTGGTCTTAAAAACCCTGCTCCTAAAGTTTGACCATCTCTTTGATACACGCCCGATTTTTCCTTACCTGATGGTCATGCACCAAGCACCCACCGATGGAAAGCCTCATCCAGAAGCCCATTTGCACCTCGAGTTTTACCCTCCATACCGCACCAAAGATAAGCTCAAGTATTTGGCTGGAACCGAACTCGGAGCAGGATTGGTGGCAATGGATGTGCTACCCGAACAAAAAGCTCCAGAACTGCGTGCGGTGGATGTAGCGCATTTGCTGTAGTGGCTTAAAACCTCATAGCCCCAGCCCCATAGCTGCTCGCCATTCAAGTGCCAAACTCGAGAACACCAAACTCGGTGTGGCATAGCGCTCGAGGGCTTGTACGGCTGTCTCGAGTGCGGCATCGGCTTGAATCCGAACCGCAGCATCCAAACGGCGCAGGGCAAAGCGCAGCGCATCTGGAGTTAAAGAACGGTCATAAGCTTTTTCTAAAACATCTGCTGCACTCAATGCCTCGAGTAAACCAAGCTGGATTTGCTGCAAGAAAGTCTGAGCAGCCAAAAGCGCATTTTTGGTCGGCTCGAGGTTTTGAATCAATCCGACCCTGCCGGCGGCAAACGCCAGCAATTCTGGGTCTGGGCTGGGTAGCAAGGTCTGGAGCAGTGCATCTGGCACGGGCGCAACACGGTAGCGCTGACTGCGCGAAACGATCGTTGGAATCACACCAGAAGCATCTTCGGCAATAAACACAAAACGCGCACGGTGTGGTGGTTCTTCAACGCTTTTTAAGAGTGCATTGGCAGCTGATTCATTCAAAAATTGTGCGCCATCAAAAATGACCACCTTGTGGCGATAGTGCGGTGCAAGTTCGATAAACTCCAGCACGTGTTGTTCAAAATCCCTGCCTGTATCGTGCGCTCTAGAAATCATGCCAATCGGAATCAGGCTGTTGCGCGCGCGTTTTCCTGTACTGGTTTCTTCACGCGGCGAAACCAGCAGCACATCGGGATGGGTTTGAGTCGCAATATTCTGACAGCTTGGGCAAACCCCACATGGCTCGAGTTCGGTGGGTTGTTTACAATTCAGCCACGCTGCGTACCAAAGCGCCAAAGACTTGCGCCCCACTCGCGCCACACCCTCGAGCAGCACCGCATTGGCGGTGGTTTGCGCCAAATCTCTTTTGCTATGCTCGTGACCAATCATATTTATTTTACCTTCCCACCTCAAGACGGGAAGCCAGTGCTTCAGGCAAACCAGCAGCGCGAATCTTTTTTTGCGCTGCCGCAATATCATAATTCACGCGGTAGACCTC
>JBKBVO010000009.1:5719-18619 GCA_046289535.1 Deinococcales bacterium
AGGTGTCAAAAACCCCATAGCTTGCCTTGGGGTTGCCATCTCTGGGCTGCCCAACACTGCCTGGGTTGACAATCCAACGCCCACGCGGCGGCATTGGCAAGCGGTTTTCGTTTTCAAAACAGGGATAAAAAAATGTGACTTCGGTATTGTTGTCCAAAGAGGCATATACACCCGCCAAATGCGAGTGCCCAACAAATGCCAGCTTCCCGCTCCAACCCGCAAAAACCGCACGCGCCACATTGACGGTATCCACGTATTCTTTAGGGTCTCGAGGCGAGCCGTGAGCAAAAACTACGCTTGCGCCTTCTAGCTTCACCGCAGCTTCAATCACCCATGTTTGCATCCAGTCAATGTGGCTGGGCAAAAGCTGCGAAATATTGTGGCGCAAACTTAAACCCACGGGCGTATTGGCTTTAGTACGACCATTGCGCGCCAATTCGAGCAACATCAGGTCGTGATTGCCTTGGATACAGCGCGGTTTGAGGGCTTCAAGCTGTTTTAAGACTGCCCCTGCATCCGCCCCATAGCCAACAGCATCGCCCAGAAAAATAGCTTGCCCATAATCGCGTTTTTGGGCATCCTCGAGCACCGCTTCGAGAGCGTCGGCGTTGCTATGAATATCCGCAAGTAATAAGTAGCGCATGGGGTAAAACCTAAAGGCGTAGAGTATACCCCAAAACAAGGCTACACATTGACCGGTTCTGCCAAGACCCCGTAAGTACCAGGTCCGACATGGGCTGCAATCACTGCACCGCATTGGATGGTGCCAAATTCCTGCACACCCAGTTTTTGTCCTTCTTCTCGAGCCAGCGCGACATCTTCGGGTTTGTCGGTATAAATATAAGCTGCTCTGACCTGTCCGTGTTTGGCGACATATTCACGCAAATTCTTGACCACATTCTCGAGTGCCGCACGAGCACCACGCTCTCGCCCTGCAGCCTCGATTTTTCCGTCTACAAGGTGTAAAATGGGCTTTACACCCAGCAAACCACCCAAGAGCGCCTGTGCTCCGCCAATGCGTCCATTCTTTTTAAGGTAGTCCAAACTGGCCACCGAAAAGCGCAAGTTGGCGTGCTGCGAAACCTTCTCGAGTGTGGCTTTAATTTCCTCAACACTGCTACCCGCACTAACCAAACGCAAGGCACGCTCAACCATCATCGCCAAAGAACCCGAAGCAACCTTGGAATCCACCACTGTGACCTTGCCCGCAAATCCTCTGCTGGCTAAATCCGCAGAATTGTAGGTACCACTCAGTTTACTCGAGAGGTGCACACTCAGCACATGATCGTGGCTTTGCAGTAGGCGTTCATATTCACGCCCAAAATCCACTGGGGTGGGCTGGCTGGTGCTGGGCATTGCTGCACCCGCCTTCACACCCTCAAAAATATCATGCGTGGAAATCTCGAGCACATCTTTATGCACACCATTTTTAAAGTTGACATAAAGCGGAACAACCGTTACACCCATTCTAGCCGCACCATCTGGCTTAATATCCGAAGTCGAATCCGTAACCAAAGCAATTTTCATGGTATCTCCTTGTGGTAATGGCAGGAGATTAGCATGTCAGCAGGGTCAAAATGTAGTCAAGCCTTATACTTGCCCGGGCTGATGAGATACAAAGCCGCTGTATTTTACGAAAAGTTACAGGGTTATTGCGCCCTTACTCGCATCGCTTCGGCGTTGCTATGAAAATTCAGGTACTTGAGCCAAGCCCTGGCACTCAGCTCGCCAAACATATTGTGAGCAACTTTTTGGGTTTTTCCTTCTAAAAAAGGCACCAGTGTAATCAGGTCTTTGCGTGTGGTTTTGAGATCATCCAAAAGCACGTTCCAAGCGCTTTGTTCGGGTGGGTAATAATCCCTGCTCGAGTCAAGCACAAACGGTTTTTCACCCAAGAGCATTCGCAAACGACTGGTTCCCCAACGCTCGATGGCGATGATATGGCGCAAGGTCTTGCGGCTTTGTGGTGTGTCGCCAATGCTGCTAAATCGCTCGAAGAGCTTGTTGCCAGACTGCTCGAGATGTTGTGCATGTGTTGCCATAGCCGTTTGGTTCTCAAAAAAAAGCCTAGCGAAAAATTTGATCATCCTAAAGTTATTGTCGCACTTTTTGCCTCTACAAAACTGTATACTCGCAGACCATGAACCTGAGAGCCGAAGTATCTGCCCTGACTGAAAGCCTCGTGGCGGTGCGCCGTGATTTTCATCAGCACCCCGAAATCGCTTTTGAAGAAGTTCGCACCAGTGCAATTATTGCCGATCATCTCGAAGCACTTGGACTCGAGGTCGAGCGCCATGTGGGCAAAACGGGTGTGGTTGCCAAGCTGCGCGGTGCCAAGCCTGGCAAAACCGTATTGATTCGTGCCGATATAGATGCACTGCCTTTTTCCGAGCAAACAGGGGCAGCCTATGCTTCGCAGACCCCAGGTGCGATGCACGCTTGTGGACACGATGGACACGCCAGCATCGCCATGCATGTCGCTCGTATTTTTGCCAAACATCAAAGCGAATTGCATGGCAATTTTTTATTTGTTTTTCAGCCCGCAGAAGAAATTGTATCGGGCGCAAAAGCCATGCTCGCAGACCGTCCGAACCTGCTCGAGGGCGTGGACCGAGTCGTGGGTTTACACCTCTGGAACGATAAACCTGTTGGCTGGGTTGGCGCTCGAGTCGGAGCCAGTTTTGCTTCGGCAGATGCTTTTAGTATTTTTATTCAGGGCAAAGGCGGACACGCGGCTGTACCGCACCAGACCGTAGACCCTGTCGTGGTTGGGGCGCAGCTTATTTTGGCGCTACAAACAGTGGTGAGCCGTAACACCGACCCGCAAAACTCGAGCGTGGTTTCGGTTTGCACGATTATTGCAGGCGAAGGTGCGCACAACATCATTCCAGATAACATCGAACTGCGCTGCACACTGCGTACTTTCGACCCCGAATTGCGCTTGGTACTGCAAAAGCGCATCGAAGCACTTTGTACCCACACCGCCGAAGCCTTTGGTGCTTCAGCGCGGCTCGAATGGAAAACTGGCGTGCCTCCTTTGGTCAATGATGCCGCCAGCACGGAACGCTTCAAAGAACTGGCGCTTGGTGTGGTGTCGAGCGTTGAAACCCACAACCCAACCATGGGCGGCGATGATGTCGCCGAGTTTTTGGCTCGAGTACCTGGGGTTTACTTTTTGGTGGGCAGTGGGGCGGGGTATCCGCATCACCACCCCAAATTCGACATAGATGATACCGCCAGTCTGCCGCTTGCCACCGAGTTATTGGCAAAGGTAGCGCTCGAATTTGCGGGAAATGCTGTAGATTGACTTCATACCAAAGTATCAGTGCAACCAAAGCCTAACCAAACGCGTATTATGGTGCGATGGAACGCTTTTACATGGTTTTTGCCGACAACAGGCAATCCGGACCTTATTCGGTCGCGCAACTCGAGAGTTTGCAAAAAAACGGTGAATTGCCCAGCAACAGTCTGGTCTGGACCGAGGGCATGAAAGAGTGGCAGCCACTGGCCAGTGTGCTACCCCCTATACCCGCCGCAATACAACCCGCGATGCGTAGCGTGCCACCGTCTGCACCCAGCACTCCTGCGGCTCGAGAAAGCGACCACACCTTTATGCTGGTCGCGCATATCCTGATGGGCGTTTGGCTTTTTACGGGCGGCTTGTCTTCGATTGTGGCGGTGATTATGGCGTACGTAAAACGCCCCGACGTAGCTGGCACTTACCTCGAGTCGCACTGTAAATGGATTGCCGAAACCTTTTGGTGGACACTTGGAATTGGCTTTCTGGGTGCAATTTTAACCCCATTTTTAATCGGTTTACCGATTCTTTTTGGCGTGTTCGTGTGGTCAGTTTACCGCGTCATTATGGGCGCAATGCGCATTAGCGAGCGCCGCGCATTGTAAAACATCACCTCGAGCGCCGCGCGAGTAAAAATTGGGATATCCACACTTGCCATCAGTTTCAGCTCCTCGAGCGGACTGGTGGCTTCGTCTAGGAATTTAAGCACTGTTGTTGCATCGTTTTTAGCAAAAAGTTGGCTAAAAAATTCAGCTCCACCTTGGCGTTTTTCATGCAGCACACGCAACATAATGCTGTCTTGCCAAGCATGGCGGTCAAAAAATGGAGCTGCTCGTATCGGTGTGCCGTACTGCTCGAGACTGCGGGCAATACTTCGAGCGTGGTGCAGTAAACGCTTAAAAGCATAACCGGTACTGGCTTTGGCACTGCCCCCAGCAATCCCCAAATTCACCACCCTTGGGCTGTGCAATGGCGCAAACGGCGCATCGGTCATGGGGATAATGCCAAATTCTGTCTCGAGAATAGTGTATTCCCCTAAGCCCAAAAAGTGCTGTATGTAGCCTTGCAAATCGCGGTCGTACTCATGGTCTGGCAGGAGTGCCGCAGAAAAAAGCGTGTACTCGATCAGTGCGGTGTGTGGGTCATGTGGCAGAACGTAAACAAAACGGGTTTCGTTATTTTGCGCAATCCGAAAATCCATAAAGGTGGCGGCATTGGGGTCAAAAAGTGGTTTTGGTGTCCGCACCAAGTAACCCTTAAAGTGCTGTAACAAATTGTGGTAGCCACTCGGCAAAGTTGGGCGAAAAGCACTGTTAAAGCCCCACGCGGCGCAATAGCTCTTGCCACCTACAGTGGCGCGCGCCTCGGTTTGGTCAGACTCGAGGCGCTCGATTTGCCCATACACAAACTCTACATTGGGGCGTTTTTGCAATTCTTGCCGCATAAAATTGTAATAATCGATGCCACGAATCATTTTATATTCGTAAGGTGCAATATCAAGCCTGCTCGAGCCATGGGTGCCGTGAAACATTAAATGTTGCCAACGCCGATGTACCAAATGATCAAACGGATTAGGGCTGGCTTCCCAAAAGCACCAGGTGCGGTCGTTGTGGGTTTTCGGAGCGCTGTCTATCAGTAGTACTCGGGCTTGGGGCGGCAAAAAATACGCCAACGCTAAGCCGCTTGCGCCTGCACCTGCGAACAAAAAGTCAACGGTCGCCACTTTTTGAACTGTATCTAAATCCAAAATGGTAAACCTTTACAAAACGCACAAAGTTTCTGGTTTCATGCTAGACTGCCATTGCTTGTCCGAGGTTCGACTCGAGGCACTCCGTGAAATGCGGGGGTGAATTCGGAGCGATGCTTTCCTTGGGAAGTTGTAACCGCACAGAGTGCGGCAAGGAGTTTCATGGTTGAAGGTACAGTAAAGTGGTTCAGTGCAGAAAAAGGCTATGGTTTCATCAGCGTCGAGGGTCAGCCAGACGTGTTCGTGCATTTCAGTGCGATCCAAGGTCAGGGCTATCGCAACCTCGAAGAAGGCACCCGCGTGCGCTTCGAGATCGAGCAAGGCAAGAACGGCAAGGGTCCTCAAGCCGCTAATGTCAATCGTGCCTAATTAGATTAAGACCTCTTTCGGGCAAGCCTTGGGCTTGCCCTTTTTTGTTGAATCTCGATTTGGCAAAATATTAAAATGTTACTCAAGCACTCACACCTACATGGCGCTATGTGAGTAGTGCAAGTATGTCAGCTGATGCCGTTACTCATGAACAACCTCTAGCGTCCCAACAAACGTTAGAGGTTTGTTTTTCGGGTAGAATCTGGGGTATATCACTCTGTTAGGAACATCCCAAAACAGCCGCAAAGCTGCGGTGTAGAATAAGAATAGAGGAATATGATGAATCAGCCTATGACAATGCACGACATCTCGATTAGCACTAAACCAGCCGTAATGGACGGCTTGAAAGGTGTGGTATTCACCGAATCCAAACTCTCTTTTATTGATGGCGAAAAAGGGATTCTCAAGTATGTTGGTATCCCAATCCAAGAACTTGCCCAACACAGCACCTACGAAGAAACTGCCTTTTTGTTGTTCCACGCCCGCCTGCCCAATGCCACAGAGCTATCGGCATTTGATGACGAACTCAAGAAGCGCCGCTCCGTGCCTGCAGGCTTAGTGGATCTGATGCGCTTATACCCCAAAGACCTGCACCCAATGCACGCTTTACGCACTGCCGTCTCGAGTTTAGCAATGTTTGACCCAAACGCCGACGATACCAGCGAAGGTGGCAAGCTCGAGAAGGCACTTAATTTAACTGCCCAAACCGCTACGATTATTGCGGCGCTGTTTCGTTTGCAACAAGGGCAAGAACCCATTGCACCGCGCCTCGATTTAAGTCATGCAGCAAACTTTTTGTACATGCTGCACGGACAAGAACCCAGTCTCGAACAAGCACGGCTTTTTGATATTGCCCTGATTTTGCACGCAGACCACGGTATGAATGCCAGTACCTTTACGGGTATCGCCACTGCCAGCACGCTGTCAGACATGTACTCGAGCATCACCAGTGCGATTGGCAGCCTCAAAGGACCACTGCACGGTGGCGCAAACGAGGCTGTTATGGATATGCTTGCCGAAATTGGCAGCCCCGAAAATGCCGAAGGGTACATTGGTGCCAAGCTCGAGCGCAAAGAAAAAATTATGGGCGTGGGTCATGCGGTGTATAAGTTCTTTGACCCGCGTTCGAGGGTGCTCAAAGAGTATGCCCAAATTGTTGCCAACAAGCACGGCAAGAGTCTGGCATACAGCACCCTTGAAAAAGTCGAAGAGATTGTCGTTGGGCGTTTGGGTACAAAGGGGATTTACCCCAATGTAGATTTTTACAGTGGTGTGGTGTATTCGGATTTGGGGCTACCCAAAACCTATTTCACCCCGATTTTTGCACTCTCGAGAATGGCGGGTTGGACTGCCAGTATCATTGAGTACACACGCAAAAACAGCATTTTGCGCCCTACGGCAAATTATATTGGACCTGCAGAAGCGCATTGGGTACCTCTCGAGCAACGCTAGATTACACACAACTCGAGAATCAGTCGTTCTAATGTCAGGCGAGGCTCGAGTCCGCTCTTCATCCCCACGTCTGCTCCAAGCAGTAGCTTTTGCTCGAGGCGCACGGTTTTTTCTGAATAGCGCCGTGTTGCCTCGAGTGCTTTTTGGGCACGAAATTCGTGAACCGCTAGGGTTTTGGCGGCTTCTTTGGCGTTGACCACAGCGTCGCGCTGCTGTAGAGCAAAGGCACGAGCGAGCAGTGCATAGTGCCCCTGCAAAGCACCAAGCAGCCTAAACGGGTCTTCGCCTGTATTGAGTAGGCGCTCCAAATGCACCCATGCCTCTTTGGGTTTTTTGGCGACCAGTGCATCTGTAACAGCAAATATTGTGCTGGGTTGTACGGCATTGACCACCTCGGCAACGGTTTTTTCATCCAGTTTTACTTCCAAAAGCGCCAATTTGTTCAGTTCCGAAGCAATACTCGCAAGGTCGTCGGGAAAAGTATCGGCAAGCAATTTTATGGCTTCGCGCTCGAGTGGGAGTTTCATTTTTTTGGCGCGTTCTGCCACCCAAGCAATCAAAGCACCCTTGGTTGGAGTGGGAAAGCGTTGCAACTCGAGCCCAAGTTTTTCGTAGTGTTTGATCCGCCCTTCTTGGGCTTTTTTCTTGCGCATGACTTCGCCTGCAGCTTCGCTGCTTGTCCAATTTTCGGCATCCAAGAGCGCCACAATCGCATCTGGTAGCTTGGCGACTTCTTCGGCAATCTGCTTTTGCTCTTTGCTGTTTGACAAATCTATTAAAGCACTGGCAGCCCCAAACAGACCTCCTTGGAGGTGCGGGCTAACACTTTGGGCGGTGAGATCTTGGTCGAGCCAAGGCACATCTTTTAGGCTGAGTCCGTGTTTTTGAAGGTAGAGCCGCGCTGCTTCGGCGATTAAAAAACCATTCCCCACCAGTGCCACTGCCATATACCTTCAAGTCTAGCATTTTGCTAGAATCGCTTGTGATTGGCGCAGTGCTAGCAGGAGGACGCTCGAGCCGCTTTGGGTCTGACAAAGCCGCGTATGTGTGGAACGGTCAAACCTTGCTCGAGTGGGCGCTTGCTGGTCTGGCAGATTTTAGCCCTGTGGTCATTGGTGGGCAGAGCAACCCAGACCCAACGCCTTTTTTAGGTGCGCTGTACGGACTAGCTCGAGCACTTGAATTGGGAGAACGCATAGCAGCAACTGCCTGCGATATGCCTAATCTAAGCGTGAGTTACTGGCATTTTCTCGAGCAGTACAATGCCGATGTGGTTATTCCCAAAAACCAAAACGGGCAACTCGAGCCGTTAGCCGCAATTTACTCGAGCCGTTGCTTACCCGTGGTACAAGCAGCACTCGAGCAAGGTAGGCTTCAACTTTCCGGATGGTGGCAAAACAGCAATTTAAGCGTGCGGGTAGTACCTTGGGCAGACCTCGAGCCGCATTTTGGAGCAGGTATTTTCCTGAATGCCAATCGCGCAGAGGATTTGCCATGAAGTGGCTTATCGTGCTGTGGTTGATGCTAGGTATTGCTCGTGCCGCACAACTTGAATCAAGACCCGAACTCGAGCCTCATGCTGCCCAGGTCTTGGCGCTTTGGCGAGCTGCCGAGCAACTACAACTCGAGACAGGCGGGCAGATGCTGCCGCAAAACCTTTGTTTTGCACCGCAAATTTGCGCTTATCGGCTTGTTGCCGAAACAGAACCAACACGAACAGGGGTGCGCGCACTGGTGGCTTGGGCGCTCGAGACTGCTGCCCGCCCACCGCCCACATGGTTTTGGTTGGGTTTGGTCAAACGCCAAGCCACTCTTTTGCCAAACAGCAGTGCCAAAGCGCGGGTGCGCGCATGGGTGCTGGCAGGTTTGTTTCCAAGTTTGAGCGAATTAAACCTCAGTTATAGCAGTACCAATTTTGTGGCTCGAGACGATTTTGGAAGCGAGTTCGCCGAATACTTGTTGAATCGCTTTGGGTTGCCCAAACTAAAAAATGTCTTGCGTTTGTATTACGCCAATCTCACACTCTCGGATGCCTTTTTAGAAAGCGAAGCCGTTTCGCTCGAGCAATTGTTTGCCGACTGGCACAAAGCAGCACAGCTCGAGGCAGAACGCACAACAAGCCAATTGCAAAGCACAGGTTTACCCGCAGGCACAAGCATCTTGCAAACTGTTTTCGGGGCACTGGTCTGGACGGGGGCACAGGAGTTTGTGGTGGCACAAGGCGCAGGCTTACAGCGCGGGCAAATTGGCTCGAGCCAACTTGGCTTGTTGGTCAAACTGCCTTACTTACCACAGCGCCTACGTCAGGCAGCAACTGGAGAATTAATCTATGTGCGCTCTCGAGCCTTGGGAGCAGTTTCAGGTGAGGTTTTTTCTTTTTTTGGACGCGAAATCCAACTTACCCAAAACGCCAATGCGACCGATGCGGCTCCCGATGGCGCGTGTGTGGTGTATATCAAGGCATTCTCGAGCCTGTGGCGCTGGTGTGCGGGCATCAGTACACATATTCTAGCGGCACCGCGCGGCTGGGTGTTGTCGCAGCTCGCCACTCGAGCGGGAAAAATGGCTCTGACGGTGCAGCGTGGTTCATTTTCCGATATCGCCCTTGTAGCAGATGGTCGGCTCGAATTTTTGACCTCGGATGCCGCCTCCGACCAAGACCCGCTTTGGCTCGATGCACAGACCCTGATTTACTCGAGCGACCGCCTTGGTACGCCGCAGCTCTGGAAGCAGCGCATCGGCGACAGCGCAGCAGAACAGCTGAGCGCTGCACTTGGTGGCGTTTTTGCGCCACGCCTGATCGATGCACGGCACATCGGGTTTTATACCTTTTGGCAAAACACCAGCACGCTCGCTCAGCTCGAGTTGGGGCAGGGTGTGGCGCACGCCCTCGAGCGCAGCACGCCCACCATTGCCCCCACGGTCACAGTCGCGCCAAGTCCCGCAAATCTTTTGCCCGAGTTCGGTTTGGCATTCTCGAGTGGGCCGGGCTTAGAAGTCAGAGGCGCTATTGGTGCGTTTTCTTACCGTTTTGCAGGCGGCTACGACCTTTTTGGGCTTGGCTTGGGAGCCGATTTTCAGTTGCGCCTGGCACCAATACAAGGTTTGGTTTGGAATTGGACAGGGCGCTTTGCCCGGCAGGAATACCGCAGTCTCTTGCGCGCGACCTGGTCCGGTGCGGGCGAGGTCGGTGGCGAGCGTGTCGCGCTGGTTTTTTCGCCCTCTTTGAGCCTCGAGAACGGTGCACTGCTTGGTTGGCTGGATTTTGTACTCGGTAGCGGCAACAGCGATACTTGGGGCTATACCACGCAGAACTGGCAGTTTGCAGCCCAAGTGAACACCGATTGGCGTTATACCCTGAGTTGGAACATGACCGATGCACTCTTGGGTGGTTTTGTCGGGCTTAGGATGGGCGTTGGCAATGCGGGGTTTTCGGGCAATGCCACACTGCGCGCCACATACCCGTTGCTCTGGCGTTTTGGGGATGGCGTTTTTGCGCTCGAGCGGCTAACGCTTTTGCTTTCGGGAGCACTCTCGAGCCGTGAAACAGCGTTAGGGTTACAGGTTTTGTTCGATGGGGTGCTGAATTACAGCACGCTATTTGTATTTGGACTCGAGTTTGGCTACTCGAGCAGGGGTGCGTGGGCGCTGGGATTTGTTTTTCGTTAAAAACGCACGCAAGCAAACTCCTACAAGAATTTTTTTGTGCTATAGTCCGATTTATATGCAGCAGGATTATAACTTTTGTTTTAGTTGGAGGCGTGTATGAAACGTTTCGCTTTATTCACCTTGGTGATTGCCCTCGCCGCTTGTCAAATCAATACATCGCCCTCGTTGACAAAACCCACTCGAGCAATCGGTACACTCGAGGTGCATTTTGGAACAGAAAAAATCACGACCCGAGCAAGATTTACACCCAAATCCCAATTGAAACCACAGGGGCTGCTTGACGAAACACAACTCACTTTTTCGGCATCTGCCGTGCAGGTAGTACAAACCGCATCTAGAAGATTTTTAAGTGCAAGTTTTCAGATCAAAAACGCTTCACCAGCCGCAATTGATAACCTCACTTTGGTGGCTTATGTAAAATCTGGCAATCAAGCGCAAACAGCGATTAAAAACGCCCAAAACTTTGTTGGTGCAGCCCTAGACCTGAATGCTTTCGTCCAGGATATTCGCCCAGCTCCGGGGGTCAACAGCGATACCACCGTCAATTCCAATTTAGCAGATCTGATGCTTTTTTCTGAAGCTGAAACCAGCACACTCCAGACTGAAGCCGCAGGTATTCTGCAAGAAACAGAATACCTATTGCCCTACGGCTATGTTGCTCGCAATACAGTAAACGGACGAAGCATTGCCACAAACACCAGCAGTCCCACTGGCACAATTAACATTGGTCTGAATATCCCCGCTAACAATGACCCCGTGGCTTCGACCTATCGTTTTTCCATGACTTTTGTGGTCTTCGAGAACCCAACTGGCACCACTCGAGTGGTACAGGGTCTCGAGGAACAATTGTCGAATTCGAACATAGACCAGCGTGTAGCGCAGACAGGTGCAACAGAGGTGGTCGTGCTGCACGGCTCGAGTTACCCAACCAACGTCGCAACAGTGAAGGTGTTGTGCGATGTGCGTACCGCCGGTAGTGCAGCTGCTGTGGAAGCCGTTTTACTTGCCTCGCCCGTGTTGGCAATCGGACAACCAGCACACTTCACGGGCGAGACTTCTGCCACGCGCTGTATCAAAAACACCGACAGCAGCACGGCTGAATACATTGCAATCCCAAGCAATCTCGCTTCTAGTGGCAATCAGTCTTTATCGTTATTGGCACAAAATATAAGTGCACCAACAATCACACCCTATTGGGCACCATTGCACCCGCAAAACCTTGGGGCTCAAACCGCAATCGAAGTACGCCCACCACAAGAAAACCTCGATGCTTTGTTGCGCCGTCCAAACTCGAGAATTCCGCTGAAAAGACCTATACAAACAAGTAAGATTCGCACACAAGGCATCACGCCTGGGGTTCCTGCTGTCGGCTCTACAATGGTGCTAAATGTAGCTTCGGGTTGCAATGCCATGCTAGACCAACGCCGAGGAATTGTTAAATTCGTGAGTGACCACCTGATTGTCATCGCCGATGAAAATAACCCTCCTGGTGGCTTCACTGATTTGCAGTATCAGCAAATCGCCACCACGGGGCAACTGGGTAGCGGAAGTCCCCCTTACGGTTTTGATGAAGATATCTATGACAGCGTGATTAACGCATTTGGTACACCCGCAGACCGAGACAACAACGGACGGATTATCGCTTTCTTCACCAGCGCGGTCAATGAACTCGACCCAACGGGTTCGGGTGTGGTTGGTTATTTTAGCGCTCGAGACCTGTTTTCGAAAGCATCTTGCCCCGGGAGCAACGAAGGCGAAATTCTATATATGATGGTACCAGACCCCACAGGGGTGGTGAACTCCAACGTCCCCACCGTTTCTTTTGTTGCTGGCACTGCGCCACGTGTTCTTGGCGCAGAGTTTCAGCGTCTCATCAATGCCTCGAGGCGAATCTATATTACCAATGCCCCAAGTCTCGAGACTTCCTGGCTCGAGACCGGTTTAAGCGACATAGCCGAAGAGCTGATTTTCTACCACAACTCGCTTGGCTTAAGCCCAAACAGCAACATTATTACTGCCAACCTCACCACAGGACCTAACGCCTCGTTGCGCGTCCAAGCATTTAATACCTTTGCCAACCCCAACTATGGGCGACTGCGCGATGCCTTGCGCCGTCCTGATATACGCAGCCCGTTTGCAGCAAATTCCGCCTCCGACGAGCTTGGTCGTCGGGGAGCACTGTGGAATTTTTTACGCTACATTGCAGACCGCAAAATACCTAGTGGTAGCCAAAGTGCATTTTGGGCAAGTTTGGTGGATAGCAGCTTCACAGGAAGCGCCAATCTACAAAACGCCATAGGTGCAGGAAACGACCTCAATCTGGCCCGGAATGTATGGTTATAAAAATACGGTTTCCATTGACGGC
>JBKBVO010000009.1:18629-25492 GCA_046289535.1 Deinococcales bacterium
AGGAAACGACCTCACCACGTGGTTGCGTGATTGGGCGGCAGCACTTTACACCGACGATGCTGTGGTTGGCGTGTCCTCAGAGTACACGCACCCAAGTTGGAATTATCGCTCACTTTATGCTGCACTGAACGCCAGTTATCAGCTCGGGGTGCGCAGCTTAGTCAATAACACAACCTTGACACTCAGCTATGTCGCAGGTGGTGGCGCAACCCATGCACGCTTTGCCATTTTACCGTCTAGTAGCGCAAATATAGTATTCCGAACGAGTGGTGGTGGTGCGCCAAGCTCCACGGTCAACCTCACGCTCATGCGCGTTCGATAATAGAACACAAAAAATCACGCACGGCATCAATATCAGGCTAGCTTGTCAACGCACCACAGTGCTTGAATACAAGCCTGAGTCTCTTGCCGCCTGAACAAAAGCGCGAATCTTTTGTGGGTCTTTGACCCCGCTGGTCTCTACCCCACTCGAGACATCCACACCCCACGGTTGCAACATCGCAATGGCTTGTGCGACATTTTCTGGGCTTAAGCCGCCTGCCAGCAGCCAACGCTTACCCTTCAGGCTCGAGGTGTCAAAATTTGCCCAATCGAAGCGCTGCCCGGACCCTGCTTCGAGTCCGTCTATCAAAAGCGTCTGGGCTTGGGGGAGCGGGTCGCTGTACTTGACTGCGCGAATCACGCTGACCTGCTGCTCGAGTGCGGCTATGTAATCGTGCGACTCCTGCCCGTGCAGTTGCACCGCACTGAGCTGCGCGATTTGTACGGTTTGCACAATCTGCTCGAGCGTGGCGTGGCGAAACACCCCGACTCGAGCCATTAAACCGCCCAAGCCGCTCGAGATGGAGCGCGCAGCTTGTGCTGTGATGTAGCGCTTGGTACCGGGCACAAAAATAAAGCCAATCGCGTCTGCGCCGACTTGCTCGGCAACAAGTGCGTGTTCAAGTGTTTGAATACCGCAAATTTTAATCCGCATTGTCGGCGATTATAATTTATTTTGTACGTGGTCAAATCATCACTCGTTTTGTACGTGGTCAAATCATCACTCGTTTTGTACGTGGTCAAATCATCAGCCGCTCGAGCGTCAAAAATCCCAGCTATGACAATTATCTGACATCAGATTGACACCGCACTGACACAAGCCACATAGCATCAAAAGCGGAGGTAGTATCCATGAATCGTAGAGATGTCATTAAGTCCGGTGTCCTCGCAGGTGTGGCGGGTGCGCTCGCCAGCCAAACTGCTCAGGCGCAAAGCAACAGCCCCAGCTTCACCAAAAAAGCGCGCAACGTGGTGATGTTCGTGATTGACGGTTTGGGTTGGGACGATTACGCGATTGCACAGTTCTATTCGCGCCGCTTTTTGGGTCGTCCGCTCGCACTCGAGCGCCTGCTTACAACCAGCCCCAATGGTCTGCAGAACACCAACAGCCTGACCTCTTTTGTGACCGAATCCTCGGCTGCTGCCAATGCCTGGAGCACGGGTGTCAAGACGGTCAACGGCGGTTTGGCAATCCACATTGACGGACGCAAGCTCACCCCGATTTTCGAGTCCGCCAAACAAATTGGCAAGGCAGTCGGGTTGGTCACCTCGGCAACGGTGACACACGCCACTCCTGCGGCTTTTGTCGTTTCGAACAAGAACCGCAACGCCGAAGAGGAAATCGCACAGCAGTACCTCGACTTCGGAGCCGATGTATACCTGGGTGGTGGCGACCGCTTCTTCAATCCAGAGATTCGCAGCGACAAAAAGGACATGTACGCCGCCTATGCCGCCCGAGGTTACGGTGTGGTCAAGACCAAAGCCGATTTGATGAGCAACAACTCGAGCAAGCTGCTCGGTGTGTTCAGCCGCAGCCACGTGCCATACGAAGCCGACCGCCGTTTCCAAAATGTCGATGCGCCCAGCCTCGCCGATATGACCAAGAAGGCGCTGGCGATTCTTGCTGCCAAGAGCAGCGGTTTTGTGCTGCAAGTCGAAGCCGCGCGCGTTGACCACGCCGGGCACCTCAACGACCCAGCCGCGCTGATGTGGGACCTCATCGCCGCCGACGAAGCACTGCAGGTCGTGATGAACTTCGTGGATGCTAACCCAGACACACTCTTGATTGTTGGCTCCGACCACGCCTGCGGTAACGGTGCGCTCTACGGTACTGGACCCTCTTACCGCAACTCGAGCATCGGTTTGGATTTGCTCGATAAGCAAAAGGGCACGATCGAATTCATCTTGGGGCGCTTGGGCGCTAATCCAAGCGTCGAGCAGGTGAGCGAAATCTACCGCACGGTCAAGGCAATCGAACTCAAGCAAGACCAAGCCCAAGCCGTGGTAGACGCAATCACCAAGAAGGTCTATCTGCCCGACTCGGTGCGCTACAGCATCCAGCCCAGCAACACCCTCGCTTGGGTGATGCGCCAAACCAGTGTACCCACCCCAGACCGCCCAAACATTGGCTTCCACTCTGGTCAGCACACCGGTCAACCCACCTTGTTTGCCGTGTATGGCAAAGATTTGGGCGTTGGACGCATCGGTTTGGTGGACAACACCTACTTGTACACGGTCATGGCTCGCGCCTTGGGTATCCGCACCAAGAACCCTGTGATGAGCGAAGAAGAAGCTCTGGCTATCTTGGCTGCCCAAGCACAGCGCACCGCCGCTTCGACAGAGATTTTCCACCCACACGATATCGTTGGCTAAACTTGTCCTGCCTCGGGGTGAACCTTCTGCGGTTCACCCCGATTTTTTATGAAGGAGCTTTTGATGAATCGTCGTCAGGTTTTAGGTGGTGCCCTTGCTGTTGCACTCGGTACACGGGTTCAAGCGCAGACCGACAAAAAAGTGAAAATCGTCGAACTCGAGCAACTCAAAGAGCTGTGGGACAAACACGCGTTTGTCTATCAAGGTGAAGATTGTGTTCTCCTGCGCGTGCCAGCGCCAAGCAAGCCAACTCCGCGGGTGGTCGAGCACCAAAAGATGTTCTACAGCGCCTACAGCCGTATTTGTACGCACTCGGGCTGCGCCCTAGAACTGCCCAATGGGTTGCGCCAACTCGAGTGTGGCTGTCATGGCAGCATCTTTGCAGCAGCAGATGGCACAGCCGAGTTCGGACCCGCCAGCAAACCTTTGCGCGGTATCAAACTCGAGATTGCAGACGGCAACGTTTACGCCTTGGGCTGGCTAGAACACGAGCAGTGATTTTTGCACTCGAGTGATTACCGATTACCCACTTGTATCTCAAACCGCCACGCAGCACAATGAACACCATGCTACCAATGCTCGAAATTGCCGAAAAACCCAGCTACACCAACCCCGAATTGTTGCAGCTCTCGCGCCTACCGATGCACACGACTTTTTGGACGCTCGAGAACAGCCAAGCTGCGCTGAACCAAAGGTATCTGACTGCACCACTATCGCCATGGTTACAACGCTTGGATGGGACATGGGATGTGGCGGTTTACGAGAACCCCGAAGCCGTACCGCTCGAGGTCTTGGGCGAGCGCCTGCCGCCCGAGTTCTCGAGTATTCCAGTGCCGAGCGTGATACAAATGCGCGGCTTGGATACGCCTTGGTACACCAACGTGCAGATGCCTTTTCCTCACGAGCCACCCTTTGTGCCGCACAACAACCCAACAGCCGTGTACCGCACCAGCTTCGACGTGCCAGAATCTTGGAACACGCGCCGCGTGGTGCTGCATTTTGGCGCAGCTGAAAGCATTTTGTATGTGTATCTGAATGGGCAAGCGATTGGCATGAGCAAGGACTCGAGGCTGCCCGCCGAATTCGATATCACCTTGTACCTGCATCACGACCGCCCCAACGTTTTGGTGGCGGTTGTGGTCAAGTGGGGCGATGTGAGTGTGATTGAAGACCAAGATCAGTGGTGGTTTTCTGGTCTAACGCGCAGTGTGCTGCTGCATGCAACGCCGCGCGTATACATGGCAGATATCATCGCCCGCGCCACACCGCACACGGACGGTACAGGCAAACTCGAAATCGAAGTGCCGCTCGGTTTTGACCTGCCGCATGCCCCAGAAGGCTACCGCGTACGCGCTATGCTCTTCGAGCGGCAGCAGTGTCTGCTCGAACTCGAGGGTGAAATTGCGGTCAAGCAGAGCCTGAGTTTTTATGTCTCGAGCGATTTTACAAACAAGCGCAAACGCGCCAACCTAAAGGGTGAGTTGGCAAAAGTCAACGTCTGGAGTGCAGAAAGACCCCATTTGTATACCTTGGTGCTCGAGCTGCTCGACCCAACCGGCGAGGTGACGCAAACCAGTGGGCTGCGCTTAGGTTTTCAGCGCAGCGAGGTTGTTGGCTCGAGTTTGCTGGTGAACGGGCAGCGCATCATGCTGCGCGGCGTGAATCGCCATGAATCCGACCCGCACACAGGCAGAGCAGTCACACTCGAGCGCATGCTCGAGGACGCAGTGCTGATGAAGCGTTTTAATTTTAACGCGGTCAGGACTTCGCACTACCCGCCGCACCCACTGTTTTTAGAAATCTGTGACCAGCTTGGTTTGTACGTCCTCGACGAAGCCAATATTGAGTCGCACATGCACTACCTTGAAATCTGCAACGACCCGCGCTACTCGAGCGCCTTTTTGGAGCGTGTCGCACGGATGGTGCAACGCGACCGCAATCACGCCAGCATCATCATGTGGTCTTTGGGCAACGAGAGCGGCTACGGCGCACATCACGATGCCGCCGCCGCCTGGGTGCGCCATGCCGACCCGCGCCCCGTACACTACGAAAGCGCCTGTTTTATCGAAGCGCGCAGCGTGGGCGGAAAAGCTGGCGCGCGCGCCTCCGATGTCATGACCCTGATGTACCCCAGCCTCGAGCAGATGGAGCAATGGGCAAACCTGCCCGATGCCCAGCGCCCGCTGATTTTGTGCGAGTACAGCCATGCGATGGGCAACTCCAACGGCAGCTTGCACGAGTATTGGGCGCTGTTCGAGCGCCACCCCAAAATGCAGGGCGGCTTTATTTGGGAATGGGCGGACCACGGCATCTGGAACGCGCAAAAAAAGCACTACAACTACGGTGGCGACTATGGCGAACAGCCGCACGACGGCAATTTTTGCGCCGATGGCTTGGTGCACCCCGATCGCACCCCGCACCCTGCGATGCAGGAAGTTAAATACCTACAGCAACCCGTTGCTGTGGATTTGCTCGAGTTGAACGATAGGGGTATCACAATCGCTGTAAAAAACAAAAACTGCTTCTCGAGCCTGGCATGGTTGCACGGCAGTTGGGAGCTGCTTGCCGATGGCGCAGTCGTGGCTCGTGGCGCACTGCCCGAACTCGATGCTGCGCCGCAAGCGACGCAAACCCTGAAGCTCGAGTTACCTGCCTTGGCTGGGGTCGAGCACCACCTCAATCTCTATTTTCGTTTAGCACACGATACCGCCTGGGCAGAAGCCGACTTTTTGGTGGCGTGGCAGCAACTCTGCCTCCCTTCTGGCACAGCACCAAGCGCCGTACTTGCACCACAACCGATGTCTTGGGCAGTCGCTGGGCAAAATATGCTCAAAAAAGCACCGCGTTTGTCCTTGTTTCGTGCACCAACAGACAACGACGGTATTTACACCGTGCCTTTGCGCCCCGAGATGGTCTTGAACAAGTGGCTAGCGTGGGGGCTGGAGTCTGAATACAGCACAGAAAGCCTAACTCGACTCGAGCAACGCCTGGAAAACGGCATCACCGTACTCGAGCAAACAAAGCGTATCTCGAGTGTGCAAATACCCAACCTCGCCTTGCTCAAAAGCCGCATTGCCGGCTCGAGATTTGAATTTGACATCTGGGTTAATCCGCTCTGCGACGACCTGCCACGCGTTGGTATTGAATTGCACCTCGATGGTTCACTCGAGCAGCTGCGCTACTTTGGCATGGGTGCGGTAGAAACCTACCCCGACCGTCAGGCTGGAGCGATGTTAGGAATTTATAGTTCTACAGTTACAGAGCAGTATTTTCCATACATCATGCCCCAAGAATCTGGACACCACACCCAAACGCGCTGGTTAGAGCTGACCAATGCTGCGGGACAGGGTCTGCGCTTTTCGAGCGAAGTGCCATTTGGCTTCAGTGCACTGCACTTTAGCGCACAAGATTTATACAAGGCGCTGCACACCTCCGAGCTGACTCCTCGAGCCGAAGTGGTGCTGCACCTCGACTGTGCCATGCGCGGTGTGGGTACAGGTAGCTGCGGACCCGATACCCGCAATGCCTATAAGGTGCGTGGTGGTTGGCACAGATTGGTCTTTGAGGTCTCGAGCGTGGGTGGGTGAATAGAATAATTCCACAGGCATTGGGCCTCGAGCCAACAATCCTGTTATTGGATTTTCTGCGCACACACCTCTCGGCACGCAGCAGCAAGCAAATAAAATCACGCCTCACAATTGCACGATATAACCACACAATTCTGCCTCGAGTGCAGCCAAAATAGGCTCGAGGTGACAATTTTGTAGAATCAAGCTATGTCTTTAGCCGAAATACAGCACACCTGCCAGAGCTGCACCGCCTGTAAACTTGCAGCTACACGTCAAAATGTGGTTTTTGGTGAGGGCGATCCAAATGCCCGCCTGATGCTGATTGGCGAAGGACCTGGCGCCGAAGAAGACCGTACAGGCAGACCCTTCGTAGGACAGGCTGGGCAGCTTTTAGACCAAATTTTAGCAACGGTCGGCTTGTCCAGAGATATAGTCTATATCGCCAATATGGTCAAGTGCCGCCCACCGGGCAACCGCAACCCAGAACCCGACGAAATCGCGCAGTGCGAGCACTGGCTACTCGAGCAATTAAAAATTGTGCGCCCACAGCTTTTGGTCACACTGGGCAACGTACCAACCCAATGGGCGCTCGAGACCAAA
>JBKBVO010000181.1:0-4678 GCA_046289535.1 Deinococcales bacterium
AGACGAGTTTTGCCCGCACCCACATCGCCGGTAATCGCATAGATGCCGTATGTGGGTTCAGGTTGCTCGAGCAGCGGCATCAGTTGCGCGATTTCGCTATCGCGCCCGATGAGTGGGGCAATTAAAAGCGCATCTGCGCGGGCGGTTTCGCTCGAGATATCAAACTCCATGGTCTGGTTTGAAAGACCAATCAAAGTATCGCGCACAGCGATGGCAGAGGCAGGGCGGTCGACTGGATTTTTCTCGAGCAGTTTGAGTACAAGAACCTCGAGCGGAGCGGGGATTTGTGGGTTGATGCTGCTTGGCTTGGGTGGAGGCGACTGAATATGCTGCATGATGACTTGTGCTAAACCATCGCCACTAAATGGAGCACGTCCGGTGAGTGCCCAAAACAGCACGGCTCCAAAAGCATAGAGGTCGGCGCGGTAGTCGAGTTGCGCTCCTCGGCACTGCTCAGGGGGCATATACAACACCGTCCCCACCACTGCACCCGCTCGAGTTAGTGCGACAGTGCCCTCGAGCGATTTTGCTAAACCAAAATCCATGAGTTTGGCTTCTCCGTCTGGGGTGACACGGATATTGTCGGGCTTGAGGTCGCGGTGAATCAGACCCTGACCATGCACTGCCGCAAGCGCGTTGGCAACGCCGATAAAAACCTGAATCAAACGCTCGATACTTGGTTTTTCGGCAATAAATTGGGTTAGGTCTGTACCGCGTACATATTCCATCACCAGATACGGCACACCTTCGTCTTCGCCGTAGCCAAGCACCTTGACCACATTGGGGTGTGCAATCCGCTCAAGCGCTTTGGCTTCGCGCCGCAAACGTGCGCCACCTTGTAGCGCTACCACCTCATGTAGACGCTTTAATGCCACCAATTCGCCAGTGCTGCTATCCAGTGCCAAAGAAACCCGCCCCATTGCCCCGGAGCCGAGTTCTTTAACAACAGTAAAACGCGATAGGGTTGCTACTGACATCGCTTGTATTATGACTTTTTTCCTAAGGGGTTGCTATAGGTGTAACTACGGAGTCGAGGCAAAAATAACTTGTGTTCTTACCAAATGCTTTTGGGATTTAGGTACGACAAACGCCTAAACCTTTTTGGCTTAGACTACATGAGTGCAAACTTCCACCACCAAACTCGCTGCTGCATCTGGCACCACGATTATCGCAGTGATGACCGCTAGCCACTTTATCAACGATAACTTCACCAGCCTACTTACCCCGCTACAACCCGCCTTGGC
This sequence comes from Deinococcales bacterium, assembly GCA_046289535.1. Classification (GTDB taxonomy): domain Bacteria; phylum Deinococcota; class Deinococci; order Deinococcales; family JAAFIG01; genus JAAFIG01. The sequence continues at coordinate 1,245 of JBKBVO010000181.1, forward strand.
AGAAAAATTTGCTGTCACACTCGGAGGTACGGGTACGCTCGTGGCTATTTTGAGTTTTGTTGGCAGTGTTTCACAACCCTTTTTTGGCGCATTGGGCGATCGCCTAGACCGTAAATGGCTCGCGGCGGCTGGACCGGTGTTGGCAGCGCTCGGCATGACCCTGATGGGCTATGCACCTTCGTTTTTTATCGTGGCGTTGCTGGTTGTTCTGGGTGGTATTGGCAGTGCGGTTTTTCATCCAAGTGGGGCGGCTTATGTAGCACAGCACAGCCAACTCGAGAAGCGTGGTCTGTATGCGAGTATTTTTAGTGCGGGGGGTACGGCGGGTTTGGCGCTTGGACCGCTCACCGCGACGGCGCTCGGCTTACAGGGAATCGTGTGGCTGATGCCCCTTGGTCTGATGATGGGCGTTGTTTCTTTTTGGGTGACCCCAAGCAGCCGCAGTGCGAGCAAGCCCATCGCCCTGCAGGATTTTCTCGAGTTGTTCAAAACCCCGATTCGCTGGCTTTGGGTGATGGGGGTGTTGCGCAGTTTATCCACTGTGAGCTACGCAAGTTTGCTGCCATTTGTGCTCAAGGGCAAGGAATCCGAGTGGGTCATTGCCGCGAGTTTATTTATGCTTTCTTTTGCCAGTGCTATCGGGGGAATTGTGGGTGGTCAGCTCTCGGACAGAATTGGGCGCACAGCGGTGCTTCGCTCGAGCGTATTTTTGCTCATACCGCTTTTTGTTTTGCTTATTTTTGTTAGCCCCTCGAGCATTGGGCTTGGGTCTTTTTTGCTGCTCTGTTTTATTGTGGGTGGGCTTGCCAATGCCACCATTCCGGTCGCTGTTGTAGCAGCCCAAGAGTTCGCTCCGGGCAAAACTGCCACGACCAGCGCGCTGATGATGGGGTTTAGTTGGGGTACAGCAGGGGTGTTGTATAAGCTCGTCGCCGAACTGGCAGAAGCCACCAGCCCGCAGCTTGCGATGTTGACCACGATTGTGCTGCTTTTGCCCGCCTGGTTTATTACCCTGCGTTTGCCCGAGCCACCTCGAGCCGAGTTGTAATTCTGTGGGGTTGCCCTGTAATCCGCGTTTTTTGTAGCCTGCTTGGTGTTTTGGTGGTCTGGTATTAGCTTTGAAGAAGGTTGTTGATTTTTGAATGCAAGTATGTTGTTTTGCCGAGGTTATATCAAAATTTTGCTGTAAAGACTCGATTACCGCTTAACCTGCTACAGAGGTTTCACAATTGGAAATATTTTCAAAATTATGTGCTACACTCTGTTTACTCTTGCTTTAAGCAAGGTTCGGCACCTTTGTCGCGAAAGGAAAACCTATGGAAAAACAAGCTACATTGAAGGCGCTTCTTGATAATCTCAAAACCCAGATTCCGCAACTTGAGGCTGCCCTGGTCGTTGCCAAGGATGGTGCCAGTGTGGCGCAGTTCATTCAGGCTTCTGATGATGTCGAGCAAATTGCCACCCTTGCAGCGACTACGCTTGCACTCAGTCGGCGCATGTCCAGCAGTTTGATTGGCACGGATATGACAAGCACTGTAGTCTCGAGCGGTGCAGAGCAGATACATCTTTATGCTGCCGGGGGTAAGGGTGTGCTGGTGCTGGTTACATCGCAAGGTGTGGGTGATATTCAGGCTTCTGTCTGCCAGACAGCACAAGCCGTTGCTCAGCTGCTTGCCTAGGGGGTACATGTGGCAGATTACATTCACTATGCCCGGCAAGGCAAGGAAGTTCTTGAACACGCAAGGCAAATGACCAAGCAATATTGGGAAAGCTTCGAGCGCGATCCCTTGGCGGGTCGTGTTTCCACTGAAGCGGGTCCGAAAATTGTTTTGCCTGCCAAGATTTTAGCGGTAGACTTGTTTAACGCCCTCGATCAAACGCTGGGCGAAGTTGGTTCAAATCTTGTGCTCTATGGTATTGGCAAAACTTGGGGGCGCTTCAGTGCCGAGCATTTCAAGAATTGGGCACAAAAGCATGGTTTTATGGGTGAGGCGGTCAAGTATGGTGCACTCTTTTTCCCGATGCATGTGGGTTTGACTCCTCGGCTCGAACTGACTGAAGTGACACATAGGAACCAGCAGTATTTTGTTGCTCAGGTTATAGAAAGCGTGTTGTCCGAGTCGCGCAAGAAAAATGGACTCGACACAGAACCGGCGCACTGGTTGGTCAGTGGCTGGCTTGCAGGTTGCATAAGCGGGGAACTGGGTCTCGAGTTCGAGGCTCGAGCGATTCCCAACAGCGGTGAAACTTCGTACCGTGTTTTAATTGGCACAGCCATCGGCTCGGTAGATTTACAAGACCCGTTTTGGACAAGCGATCTGAGCGCCCTCGAGACAATTTTGGTTCACACTTAGCCGTACTCAAGCAAAAAGAAGCGCTAGCAGGTGCCTCGGTCTTCGGTTTTGGGTAGGGCGGATTTGAGCCAGCGTGCGAGCGTGTCAATATCCTGATGACGACTCAAAAATTCTTCGCAGGCTACGACCTCGAACCGAGGCAGGGGTTCTTTGCGTTGCAAGACCTGCTCCCAATGGAGCTTCAGGTGGCGCAAAAGATAGTCCTTTGCATGGCTTTTGACCGAGTCAAAATACAGAAAAAGCGGTCTTGGTAAGCCTTCGAGCTTCACGAGCGCGGCACAGGCCACGGATTTGGTTGTCGAAGGTTTGTGCGTTGGCGTGTATGCCTTCATTTGTTTAGTTTCGCACGATTGAAGTGGTGTTTCTTTGAGTTGGATCACTATAGATTTGTGGTTTGATTCGCAAAAACCCCATAACCTTTTACAAACCCTACACATTATTAGCGGTGTTGTTTGGGTGAATACCTTCAGAGTTTTATTCGGATTTTACTGTATACTCTTTGAGTAGAAAGGCTGATACATCGTGGCGATATTTGGCAATTTGTCTGAGTTCCCAATGCTCGAGGTGATGAGCATGCTCGAGCGGCGCTGTGGGATTCTGCGCTTCAGTGGAATTGAAGGTTACGAGGCGCTCGAGTTGCATATCAATTCTGGTGTTTTGCAGGGGGTCGTTGTTGGTGCCACGATCTCGCGTGATGCCAATCTAGCTAAGCGCATCCTTGCTAGGCTTGCGAGTACGCGCAGTGGCAAATTTGAGTTTTGCCGTATGCCTCCCAACTCGCCGAATATGCAAAACGACCTTGCTATCAATGTGAACGAGATTCTTCTGCGCGGTGCTGCGATTGATGACGAGTGGAACAATTACAAAGACCAGCTCCCCGACCCCAAAACGCGCTTTACCTTGGCAAGCCAGGAATTGGTTTGGCTCGAGGGTGGTTTGCAAATTTTTTGGCAGCGTGCCGAGCCTTTACTCGAGTACGGTATCAGTGTCGAGGATTTGGCGCTCCGTTTGGGTATGGATATACGCACGGTGCAACTGAGCCTGTATAAGCTCAGGTCAATCGGTGTGGTTTGCCCAGCG
>JBKBVO010000182.1:0-1770 GCA_046289535.1 Deinococcales bacterium
GTTTTGCTCCTGTAGCGCTTAGTAAATTATTTTAAGAGGCATCGGTGCTCAATTTTTTAAGCCAAACGACTCTGCAAAAATTCGCCCGGGTTGTGGTTTGGTGCCTTGCTGGTATTGCACTACTTTGGCAATTGCCAATTCCTCCAGACACGATCGAACACAGCTACTCGAGGAATATCTTTCCAGTGGTGGCGTTTGTAGTTATTCACCTAACAGACTGGTTACCTTTTTCCTTAATGGGAACAGTTCTGATTGCATTATTCGTTGGGGTTATTGTTTTGTTCACTCGAGTTAAAAGCTTCTGGCAAAAAAAACCACCACTCATTCCAATACTTGGGCATATTGTTCTAGGCGCTCTGGCAATCTATGGCGCATTCTTGCTGCTTTGGGGCGCAAATTATCGGCGACTAGGCACCGAGACTCTACTCAAACTCGAACCAAACAAAGTACAAGCTGCCAATCTCGAAAATATTGCCAAAAAACTGCTCAAAACGATTCAAACCACCCAAAACGCAGCTCGAGAATTTCATCCTGCGCTTGAGTCTATCCGCCACGCTATTCGGCAACAAATAAAAAGCGTCACTGGTGTGACCCCAACGCTGCCTTCTCGAGTTAAGGTCACGCCCGCTGGGGTGTTATTTGTTTTAAACACCAGTGGCGTGGTTTCGCCGTTTACACTCGAGGCACATGTAGATGGTGCTCTGCCCGAACCATTTTTATTGGCGGTTTCGGCACATGAATTAGTGCATACTTCTGGCTTTGCTGGTGAAGCGGATACTGATTTATTGGCAGCATTGGCGGGTCTGAAGGCAGAAAACCCCTATGCGCGCTACGGTGTAGCGCTGTGGTACTTTGCTCGAGTCTTGGGCAATCTGCCCGAAGACATGCAAAAAGCATTGGCAAAAGAATTGCCACAAGGAGCACGAGCCGACTACCAAGCCATGCGCCAAGCGCAGAGACGTTATTCATTACCACTTTTAGCTGAAATCGCACAATTTTTTTATGGAGGCTACCTGCGAAGCCAAGGAGTGCACGCTGGTGTTGCAGACTACTCGAGAATTGGGCGCTTACTAGCGGCAGCAGACATAGCCATGCTGACCAATCCCTGACGAAGTTATCCACAGTTAAAGGCAAGTTATCAACACCAAGCTAATCAACTCTAAGATAGCGTATGTGGCTACATTTTTTAGATTAAATACTTCTATAGCACAATACTTTTTAAAAAAATAGCGAACTTGAGTCTAAACTCGCACTTTTATTTTAACGATTTGGCGCGGCTCGAGGCGCGGGTTGTTTTGTATGTATTTACGCTGTGTTTTAGGGTGAATATACAGTTATTTCTCGCACTAAAATCTACTGTTAAAGTTTTTGCACCCACTATCCCCAGCCTGTGGATAAGTTATAGAATAGCCAAACTGTGAGTCAACTGGATATTTGGGAGCAAGTCAAAGATTATGTAAAACGCAAAATTCCCGACGTGGAATATCATGCGTGGTTTCAAAAAATTAAACCACTCGGTTTAGAGAATGGTACTTACGTTTTGGGTGTTGCCAGTTCTTTTGCCGCCGATTGGCTCAAAAAGTATTACCTTGGTTTGCTCGAGGAAGCACTGCGTCACATTGGTGCAACCAACCCCAAAGTAGATTTTAGGGTTGTCCCCAGTACCCCTGAAATGATGCTTTCGCCTGAACCAAAAACCAAAACACCCACACAACATTTCGATGATGGACGCTTAAAGTTAAACGTCAAATACACCTTCGAAAAATTTGT
>JBKBVO010000182.1:1780-4644 GCA_046289535.1 Deinococcales bacterium
CAACCAGGCAAAGCCTATAACCCGCTTTTTATTTACGGCGGTGTGGGTTTGGGCAAGACCCACCTGATGCACGCGGTTGGACATAGTGTTGCCGAACGCTTTCCCGATAAACGTATCGAATACATCTCTACTGAAACCTTTACCAACGACCTGATCAACTCGATTCGTGAAGACAAAATGACCGCCTTCAAAGATCGTTATCGGAGTGTGGATTTGCTCTTGGTGGACGACATCCAGTTTATCGCTGGCAAAGAGCGTACCCAAGAAGAATTTTTCCACACCTTTAATGCACTCTATGAAGCTGGTAAACAGATTATTTTATCCTCTGACCGTCCACCTAAGGATATTTTGACACTCGAGGCAAGGCTGCGCTCGCGCTTCGAATGGGGTCTAATCACCGATATTGGCACTCCAGATTTTGAAACTCGAGTTGCTATTTTGCGCATGAACTCTGAATATCGCCAGATGTACATTCCCGACGAGGTTCTAGAATTTGTGGCAAAGCAGGTCACAAGCAATATCCGCGAACTCGAGGGGGCACTGATGCGCGTAATTGCCTTTGCCAGCCTGAATGGTTTAGAGGGCAGCCAAGTCTCGCGCACTATTGCTGCCAAAGCGCTTTCAAATGTCTTTACCGAATCTGAGGTCAGTTTAGAGATGCAAGATATCCTCGAGACCGTTGCACTGCACTACGCCATCCCTGCTGAGACCCTAAAATCCGCAGGGCGTGCCAAAGAAGTCGTCATTCCACGCCAAGTAGCAATGTTTATGATTCGCGAACTCACCAACCACAGCCTGCCTGAAATTGGCGCATTCTTTGCCAGAGACCACAGCACCATTCTGTATGCAATCCAAAAAATCAGCGAACAAGCAGACCAAGACGCTGACCTGCAGGCTAATATCCGCGAGATTCGGGCAAAATTAGCCTAAATAGCTTGTGGATAAGCCTGTTCATAACCCTGTGGAAATCTTGTGGATAACTTGTGGATAACTTGTGGATAACAGACCTTGTCTCACACCTTGTGGACAACTACCGAGTTATTAGACAGTTATCCACAAGGACTCCCTGACTTATACACAGTTTTTTCCACAGGGTAAATATTGTCAAAAACAACATTAAAGCCACTTATCCACACTATCCACAGCCCCTATTACTACTACTACTATTTATATAATTTAATCTGTTAGTATTAAATTCGCATTGCAAATTTCTTAGTGGTCAAACCAAAACCAAAAAACCAGAAAGCCGAGGATGCCATGCAAGTCCAAATTCCTAAGAAAAGTCTAAGTGAAGCCCTTTCCATACTCGAGCGGATTGTGCCAGCCCGAAGCAGCAACACTGCCCTGACTCAATTAAAGGTTGCCTTGCACCCACGTGGCTTGGCGCTTTCGGGAACCAATTTAGAAATAGACATCGAATATATTCTCGAGGCGCAAGTGGTGGATGGACAGGATTTTGTTGTACCCGCACAGCTCTTTGCCCAAGTCACCAAAGCCTTACCAGGGGAGTTGGTGGAGCTGCACTTAAACGGCTCGGAACTGACTCTAGCCAGTGGTGGTAGCACCTTTAAGTTACAAACGGGCGACTTGGCGGCTTATCCCGAACTGCAGTTTGCTGCCGAAACACATCTGGCGCTCGATGCTCGCGAATTCTCCAAAAGCCTGACCAGTGTGCGCTATGCCGCAGCCGCCGAAGAGTTCCGTGCGATTTTTCGTGGTATCCAATTAGAACTCAACACCGCAAGTTCGAGGGTGGTGGCAACCGACGGCTTCAGGCTGGCGTATCGCAATTTTGCCGCGTCGAGCACCAGTGAGAGCCGCAAGCTGGTGATTCCCGCCCGCAATGCCGATGAGCTGATTCGCGTTCTCAAAGATGGTGAAGTGCGGCTCTCAATTGCCCAAGGGGTCTTGTCGGTGGCAACTGAGCGGGTACGGATGAATGCCAAACTGATGGATGGCGAACTGCCAGACTATGCACGGGTGATTCCCAGCAACTCGAGCGTGACCATTGCTGTTTCAGCGGGAGCGCTGCGCGAGGCGGTGGCTCGAGTGGCAGTGGTGGCGGACAAGAGCACCAATAACAAGGTTGAACTGATTGTCGCAGGGGGAAAGCTACAGCTGGTTGCCGAAAGCGATTTTGGACGCGCTCAGGATATTTTGGATGTGGTGCAGTCTGGGTCTGAGCCAGCCATTACTGTTGGTTTTAGAGCCAAGCAACTGACTGAAGCCCTAGCGCCGATCGAAGGCGAAGTGCATATTGGTTTGGGATTAAATGCGCCAGCTAAGTTTACGGCAGAGTCGGATAAAGGCTACTTAGCGATTGTGAATCCGCTTCGGGTGTAAAAGGTTTGAATGATGAAACAACATGAAGCGGTTGAAATTGCCTTGGAAAATCTTGGCGGTATAGCTACATTGGGTCAACTTTACGAGGCGACTTTGAAAATTGAAGACTGCTTGTGGAAAACAAAAACTCCGTTTGCCAGCATTCGTCGTATTGTACAGACCCATGAGAAGTTTTATCGTCTTGAGGCTGGACTATGGGGTTTAACTGCCCTTAAGAGCAGCCAAAAAAAAATTCAAAAGCCAGAAAGCTAACATTGGTTTTATCAAGGTCTTGCTCTCGATGTTGGAAACTTAGAAGGGTATCAAACCTATCTGCCGTCTCAGGATAAAAACCAGCCATACTTGGGTGGCAAACTTGGTGAACTTGCGAGCCTAAAGCAGATGCCAAGTTTTACTTATCCACGTTTGGTCAAAATCTGTTCTCATATTGATGTGGTTTGGTTCAACCAAAGACAAATGCCTGCTCGTTTGATCGAAATTGAAAATTCAACTAATATTTTTAACGCATTACGGAAATTTGT
>JBKBVO010000183.1:0-4624 GCA_046289535.1 Deinococcales bacterium
AGTGGAGTGACAGTGAAGTCCAAGGCAGCTGAAATTGTCGCCCAGAGTGTCTCGAGCCTGGCTGACCAATTGGCAGTGTCTTTGGAAAAACTCAAAAAACAAAATGCCGAGCTTGGTGGAGACACAGTTCAAGAAAAAGCCTATCACTTGCGCGACAACGTTTTGCCTGCCATGCTCGAGGTGCGTGCTGCCGCCGATGAATTAGAAAAAGTTGTGGCAGACCAGCACTGGAGTTTGCCAAGCTACCGCGAAATGCTCTTTGTGAAGTAAATGGTTCACCCCAAGCTGTGAAATCAATAGCTCATTCCAACCCCTACCTTAAAGGTAGGGGTTATTTTCTCATCACCGCCACCCAAAGCAGCACTTGCCCAAACCACAAATTTTGCCGGCTTTTGCTGTTTGACATTACCCTGACTCGAGGAGCACTACAAGCTCAAGGCAAAGTTTTACAGCACCGTAGCGTGATTCTTGCTTTCGATAGCACCTAAAACGTGCTTCTTACACAGCGCATCCAAAAACGCACGGCGGCTCGGCGCACCAGGGTCAGCAGAGGTGTTGTTTCCTCGCCAACTTATCAATACACAAGGCGAAAATATCTGCTGCACCCCATGTACACTCGAGGCGCGCAACCACCAATCCCAGTCCCAGTAGTTGCCCATAGCATTATCGAACAACCCCAACTGTTCATGAAAAACCCTAGGGTACGCCGCCCCAGAAGTCAAAACCGTATTGTCACGCCGCAGCGTTTGAGCTGTGACAATCGGGTTAAATTCACGCCGCTCGAGTTCACTCAAAGTCTCAAGATCCTCAAGCACCAACCAGCCACCGCGCACCCACAAAGCGGGCTGCTGCTCGAGACGATTTACAACCAACTCAAGGTGCCGAACATCCTGCCAACGATCATCATCGTCTAAAAGATGGATATATTCGCCTTGAGCTGCGCCAATAGCCATATTACGGGCATCTACTTGCCCCTGACCAGTATTTCTTTGAGCATGGATTCGCGGATCGCCAAAACTGGCAGCAACTTCGAGCGCAGAGCCATCGCCATCGTCTACAATTTGCATTTCCCAATCGAACAGGCTTTGGGCTTGCACCATTTCAATTGTACGGCGTAACAGCACAGGACGGTTGCGGGTTGCAGTGACAATGCTGATTCGTAGCATGGTTTACGGTAATGCATTTTTGTCTGCACTGTATCATGCCAGGGTGCTGAGTTTAATTTCGGTAAAGTATGGCTCGAGCGCATTTTTAGAACGCAATGCAAATTTGTGCAGAATCCTCAACCCAGACACCGATTACCACTGGATTGTAGTGAATAACGATTCAGACCCCAATTTGTCGAGTAGTGAATTTAAAATTTTGCCTGCTGTACCCAAACCCATTGCTCAAGACAAAGGCAGTACACACCATGCCAATGCAATCAATAGCGCGCTTGCAGAAGTCTCGAGTCGCTTTGTGTTGGTGTTGGATCACGACTTCTTTGTCGTTCGCCCAAATTGGATCAAGCTAGTGCTGGCTTATATGCAGCAACACAACTTAACATTTTTAGCGTCGCAGTGGCATCCGCGCTGGTCGTATCAGCCACAGCGCTTGCCGAGCGTGCATTTTATGTTGATTGACCTTGAAAAAGTAGAGCTAAAGACCTTGGATTTTAGCCCAGACTTTGCTGGCAACTATTTTGACAACTTGATCAGCTCGCCAAAAATACCTCTCTTGCCAGCATTGCGCACGCTGCTACAGACTGGACGATTTCGAGACACGGGATACCGTTTGCAAAAACTCTTTCGACAGCAGCGTTTTGAATGCCTTGACCTTTTTGTGGATATGGATGCACTGACAGCGCAAGCCCCAAAACTGCATCACTTAGCAAAGCGCTGGCTGCCACAGACCCTTAGTCCATTGCCCAAAAATACATCCTTTTATAGCACAACAAGTTTTCTACGCGCAGTAAACCCAGAAGCCTATAAAAGTGGCTGGGAAGAGTTTTTTTGGCAAAAACAGCCTTTTGCTTTTCATTTGCGCCGTGTGGGGCGAGTCTCGAGTCAGACCGATGATTTAGCGATGCTCGAGCGGGTCTTGGCAGCATCTGACAATTTACATAACAAGCATTCTTGGCAGCAATGGGCACAAACAATGTGTCTTTAGTCAGTAATCCAGAGTTTTTGCGTCAGGGCAGAGCGCTGCGCGAGTCGCTAGGGATTGACATTGCGCTCGAGTTACAGGCTCGAGGCGTGTTGGTTTCGGCACACGATCCAGTTGCTTCTAAACAAGCTACTCAGAAGTTACCAAACATTTTTGTAAGTGAGGAACTCGAGCAAGTTCTAAGTGGTGCAGATGCCGCTATTTTGGTTACGGAATGGCAGCATTATTTGAATGCGAATTGGCAGGCTCTAGGCGCACTGATGCAACAGCGTCAACTCTTTGACGGACGCAATGCTTTGTCTCGAGAGGTGCTCGAGAGCGCAGGTTTTGTGCTGCATCAAATAGGTAAATTGTAAAAACTAACCCCGCTGTTCTCGCAGCGGGGCGTTGTGTAGAAAGTGCGCCTTGGATGGGGTTTCAGCCACCCAAAGCGGGTGGAAGGTTATTTACCTACTGTAGCATTGTAGCGTGCGAGTGCTGCGTCAGCTTTTTGCTTAGCCTCGTCGAGTGCTTGCTTGGCAGGCTTGCCCTTTAGCACTTCTTCCCATGCCGAGACCACATAAGTGCGGATTTCGGTGAACTGTCCCATCATACAGCCTGCGCTGACGGTGTTGACCTTGCTGGTCTCGAGTTGACGGATTGCAGTGATAAAGTTGGGGTTTGCCACCTGACCACGCCTGACTTCAGGGCGTTCGGTCACGCCCTGAATCACAGGGAAATAGCCCGTACCCAAGTGCCAACGTCCTTGGGTAGCTGGCTCGAGCATGTAACGGATGAAGTCCCAAGCAGCGGCTTCTTCGTTGCTCGAGAAGCCCTTGAGCATCCACAGGCTCGCGCCACCAATAGCGACCCCGTTACGCTCCTTGAGGGAGGGGTAGAACGAGGTGCGAATCGGGAACCTCCCACCCACAGCACGAGTTGTACCAAAGAGTCCGGCAGTGCTCGTGACATACATTGCCGCCAAGCCGTTGGCGAAGTTGTTCAGGCTCGCAGTACCATCGCGTCCGACTGGGGCAGCAAAACCACCCTCGACCAAACGCGCCATCATCTCGAGGAAGGCAACCGAGGCGGGGTTGTTGAAGCTCGTGGCGGTGGCGCGTGCTTTGCGTCCGTTTTCGTTGTTGCAGTAGTGGTAGCCAGAGTTATAACCAAACTGCTCAATAAACCAGGAATCGGCGTGCCAAGTGATGCCGTAGCGGGTGGTTTTACCACTTGCATTTTTGATGGTCAAGCGCTTGATTGTATCCTCGAGTTGGGCAAGGTTATAAAATGGTCTAATCTCGAGGTTGCTCTTTTTGAACGCATCGGCATTCAAATACAAAAGCGGATTGCTCGAGTTAAATGGCAAGCTGTACATTTTACCATCTACGGTGTAATAGCTGCGTGGTTGGTTGACAAACTTGGAAATATCGAAGTTATTTTTCTTGGCAACATCTTCGAGTGGCACAACCGCGCCCGAATCCGCCATAAAACGCGTCCCGATGTCGTAGACTTGCACCACGTTCGGATAGCCTTTACCCGCCTGCAGCGAGGCGCGGAGTTTATTGAGAGTGTCGTCGTAGTTACCCGTATATTCGGCTTTGAGTGTGACCTTATCTTGGCTAGCGTTATAGGTTTTAACCAAGCCCTCGATTTGTTCACCAATGCTACCACCCAGAGCATACCAAAAGGTGACATTGGTACGACCCTGTTGTGCCACAGCTAGCGTAGCTGCCCCGAGAATACCCAGACCAAGTGCCAAGAACCGCTTTTTCATACGTCCTCCTAAATACTTGCTTTATCCTTTTAGTCCACCCATCGCCACGCCGCGCACAAAAGCGCGCTGGGCGAACAAAAAAGCAATCAGGGTTGGCAACAAAATAACCACTGCTGCCGCCGCCACGAGGTTGTATCGCACGGCTTCATCTGAACTGATAAAACGCAGCGCAATCTGCGCAGTGCGGTTATTTTCGGAATTGGTGACCACGAGGGGCCAAAGATACATATTCCATGTTCCCAAAAAAGTCAGTGCTGCCAGCGCACCCATTGCAGGCAGCGCCAGGGGAATCGCTACAAACCAGAGCATTCGCAGGTGTCCGGCACCATCCATTTTAGCGGCATCGAAAAGCTCTTGAGGCAAGCTCTTAAAGAACTGGCGCAACAAAAAAATACCAATCGGACTAGCAACAAATGGCAGTGTGAGCGCCAAGTAGGTATCTGTCCAGTTCAACCGGTTCACAATAATGTAAAGCGGCAGAAATGTAACTTCGCCAGGCACCAAAAGCAAACCGATGACCAGGGCAAAAAATACCGCCGTAACACGCGAAGAAATCCGTGCCAGCGCGTAAGCAGTGCAACTCGAGACGAGCAACACCCCAAGCGTGACCAGACTCGAGACCAAGAAACTATTGCCCAAAAAGCGCAACAGAGGGTATTTAGCAAAAACCTCTTGATAGGCAGACAAAGTGAAGTTAGGTGGCAAAACACTTGGGTTATAGAC
>JBKBVO010000184.1:0-4601 GCA_046289535.1 Deinococcales bacterium
GCATCACGTGTTTAGCGGGGGTGGAGCTCGGTGCAGTACCACTGGTCACGGCGGTTTCGCTCGAGACCGGGTTGCCCTTTGTGATTATACGCAAAGGCGCAAAAGACTATGGCACCGCCAAACTCATCGAAGGCGTTTTACCCGAACATGCGCAGGTTGCGCTGATAGAAGATGTACTGACCACTGCCGCGCAGGCAATTCGCGCTGCACAGCTTTTAACCGAACTTGGTGCAAGTGTGAAGCGAATTATTTATGTGGTCAACCGCGAACAAGGCGCTCAAGAAAATATTGCTGCGGCTGGCTTTAGTGGTGCGCCGCTCTTTAGCAAAACCAGCCTAGGAATTTAAGCTTTAACTCGAGCTTGGGGATAGCGTCATTTGAGCTTAGAAAGAGATATAGCAATACATTTGGTGGACTTAAAACCATCAAGCCAAAAGAGGACCATATGAAATCGAACATCTGGCTTTGTGGGTTCGTGCTATGGAGCGCCCTAGCAGCTCCGATACCAAAACTCGAGCCTCGGGTGCATTTTGTGCACGGCTGGGAAGGCGGCGATCCCGTAACGCTGTTTTACGAAATCCCACAAGAACTTGTTCCTAAAACAGGATTTGGTGCACAAGCTGGAAGCAGCGCACTCGAGATTAAAAGCGTGACAGTGGCTGGGTTGCCAATTCAAGGCTGGAATATTGTGAACTCCTTTGGAAAAAGCGAAATTGGACTTAACGTAAAATTCAAAGCAGGACTAGATAGCCATTTCTCGAGCCTCAAAGTCAATGGCGTAAATGTTGGTGTCGCCCCAACTCGGGTGCTGTACCTCAAACCAGAACCAACATATCCGCTCTCTTTTGAAAAACTCGAGCAGCAACCAAACGAGAGGTTATTTTTAGCAATGCGAATTTTTAACGATTCAAGCCAGACCATAACAATCGAAAAAGTCTTATTCGCTCCCCAAAATGTCTCGAGCGGCAAAATACTCCTTAGTCCCAAATACGACTCAGAATTTTTTCGTAACTTAGAAAAATGGGTTTCGGGTCAAACCAAAAGCTATCCTGCTGGCTCGAGTATGCAGGATGCAAATAAGCTTGGCTTGAAAATTTTGCCCTCGAGAGGCTTTAGTGTAGCAATCGTAGACCAAAGCATCAGATACAGTTGCCAAACCCGCAAGCGGGTGCGCGACCCAAGCAAACGCTACGACACTTTTATCTCGCAACCAATTGTGGTCTACCGAATTGAAAACAGCAAACCCAAGTTTTTTCCTATTCCCGACCAAATCATTGCCGATATTTGCCCTTAAACACAGCTCGAAACCGAAAACGGATTGCCCTCGGGTTCTACGCCATTGCAAAAGCCAAAGTCTTGCACTTTGACGAGCTTGCCCAGCTTTTCGCCCCTGCCTTCAAGTTCACGCTTGGTGGCAACAACATCTGGGCTATAGAAAACAATTTTGCTGGCAGTACAAAGCGGCTTATGTTGTTTTTTTATGGCGCAGTAAATGCAACGCACTGGGCACAACCCCAGCCAAAATACCGATGGCAATAATCGCGAGCAGGTATTTCTCGAGCGTTGCAGCACCGACAATTTGTCCCAAAAAATAACCAAGGCTTGTGACACCCGCACCCCAAAGCATCCCACCCAAAACGCTCAAACCCACAAATTTCTGATACGGCACACCAGAAACCCCAGCCATTGTGGGTGCAAAGGCGCGGATAACAGGAATGAATCGCGCCACAATAATCGTGAGCATACCGTATTTATCAAAAAAAGCTCGAGACTTTTTGACATTGTTAGGGTCAAAAAGCCGCGACTGTGGGCGGCTAAAGACCTTGCCACCAAAGGTTTTACCAATCCAGTACCCGAGTTGGTCACCCAAAATGCTGCCTAAGGTGCAGACCAAAATCACCAACCCAAGCTCGAGCTTACCGCTTGCTGCAACAATACCTGCGGTTAAAAGCAGGGTGTCGCCCGGCAGAAAAAAACCAGCGAGCAAACCTGTTTCTATAAAAATAATGGCGAACATACCCAAATAGCCCGCTGTACGAACTAAACTCTCCAAGTCAAAACCAAACATGGGGGTGAGTCTAACAGCACTTGATGAGCAATATCCGTCAGGATTTTAATTCATACTATTCAGGGAAACGCGCGCCAACTCGAGCTGCACAGGTGCTGGCTCAATATGCTCGAGCACAGTAAAGCCTAAGCGCTCGGCTTCGCTCACAAAGTAGTTGATATTCTCGGTCTTGGTCGTTTCGCCCAAAGACACCCGTTCGTAGCACTGGTTAGCAGCGATAATCAGCGTCTCGGCAAGGCAGGCAGGAACATTGCCCTTGCCAAAATCGAGTTTGCCATCTGCCCAACCATTGGTAGCCGTCATCCCATTAGGTGGTCGCACCACACCGCCGGGAATGAGCCGCACACCCGGTACGGTGAGCACACCCAGGTCAACATCGGCGGGTCTGCCTTCGTCGTAAATCCATGCACCGGGCTTGACATCCTTGTCAAAGACCACAGGATTGGGGTCGGAGGTTGCCGTAAAAATCAGGTCGGCTTCGACGCAATCGTGCGGGTCTATGCTCGAGACAAATTTGGTGTTGGGATAGGCTTTTTCGAGCGTAGCACGGCTTTTGTCCAGGCGCTGCAAATCGCGTCCAATCAAAATGACTTTTCCTACCTCGGGCGCAACCATGCGCGCCATACCAAAAGCAACCACGCCATTTGCGCCCACCACAGCCGCTGTGAGGTGCTTGAGGTCGGTGCCCTGCTCGCGCCAGTGTGCCAAAATCTGCGGAATCGCAGCACGGATACTACCCGCAGTGTATGCCCCACCATTGGTAACAGCAATTTCTGGCACTGCCGCTTGTACCTCGAGTCCCTTTTTGCCAATCGTTCCCCAGAATGCGCCTAACCCGTACACACTTGCACCAAGTTCTCGAGCCAACCTCGCGCCCTGAATAGCACGCTTGAGCACCAGTTCTGGTTCGTTCTTGAACACTCGTGGCAAAAGCGGTGCAGTCAACAAAATACAGCGAATCTCTTTGCCATCGGTGGTGTACATCCCGCGCAATTCGCCAATTTTGAACGGACGCACTTGCTTCCCGAGCCACTCGAGCTGAGATTCAGAAACTAATTTATGGTCGTACAAAAACCTAAGCCAACCAAAGCGGTCAGACTTAAACATGTATTCAACCGCCAATGGATGAATAATAAATGCTGCCACCACTTGGTCATCGCGCTCTCCAGCAATATGATGGATTTCGCCAACCTTTGGTTCGTTTTTCTCGAGAATTCTGCCCAGGTTTTCCTTAAAGCGCCAAGTTGCTGCCAGCAAAATCCCCACCGCCGCCCAACGCGCCCCGAGGTCGGAAGGGGTTAAAAAAACGATCAAACCCAGCGTAACCACACCTGCCAACGTACCCAATGTGACATAGCGTGTCCAACCCAGCACTGCCGCAAAAACCACCACAGGCAACACCGAAGTCCAATAAGGCATTTCGGCGAAGACCGCCATGCCTGCCATTGCACCAAGCAAAAAAACATTGCCGCGTCCACGTATTGGGTAATATTTTTGGAACAAAAGCGCAGGAGGGTACTGATGCCCGACAAAACCAGCAAATGCGGCGATGAAAGCGAGTTCATTTCCTTCAAACGGCGAAACCAAACCGACAACCAGCGCCGCCTTTAAGAAATCCAAAGCGAAGGAAGCCACCGTGATTTCGCTTCCCAAAACCCGCATGCTGTTTTCAAAACCGATATTATAAGGTGACCCCTTCAGAGGTTCGAGTCCACGCAGTTTGGCGTACCAATAACCGAGAGGCAAAGCACCAAGCACATACGCAAGTACGAGCGTAAGCAAGATATCAAGCTGCATGCAGAAGAGTATACCAACTCGAGTCATCAAAAAAGAAAGGCGCAATCCACAAACTGCGCCTTTCTCTTACTTGTTGGGTTTAACGCAAGGTGGCTGTTTCAGTGCCTTCTTTTTGGCTGTTGTAATCCTGCCAGAAGCCACTCAAATCGCCAGTGCGAGGGTTTCCAGTGTAAATGTTGACACTGGCTACGCCGCCCGAATTCCATGCAATCGCAAGGTTATTGCCAATATAGTTGGCAATGCCGCGCCAAGTATTTCCACCGCTTGAAAATGAAGCACGATAGCCATCGCCATAGCTCGAGAGAATCATGGTACCGGTGTATGTGTCACCATCTGGGTCGGTGCCACGAATACCATAAGTTCCAGCGTAGTCCCATGTATTTGCTACAGGAGCACTTGGCACAAAAGCAAAGCTACGACTTGCCAAAACGGCTTCTTCGGTACCTTCTTTTTGGTTGTTATAGTCCTGCCAGTAACCAGACAAGGTATTGGCAGCAGACACACGGTAGAGTGACACACTTGGAACGCCATTGTTATAAACATAGGCACCTGCCAAGTAGTCGCCAATATCATTGGCAATGCCACGGTAGGTATCTGAGCCAACCACTTGGGTCAGGCGGTAACCATCGCCGTATGGGGTAATGGTCAGAGTGCCATTATACTTGCTACCGTCGGGGTTGGTCCCCGAAAGCGCATAGGTGCCATCGAAAACTAAACGCCCTTGGGCGCTCGAGCT
>JBKBVO010000185.1:0-4565 GCA_046289535.1 Deinococcales bacterium
AATCGCGCTGAAAAATACCTTCGTAAATCCACGAGCCAATACCGCTCCACGCAAAAATAGTTTCGGTGAGCACTGCACCCGAAAGCAAGCCACCAAAACTCAAGCCGACCACGGTGATAACCGGCAACATCGCATTGCGCAGCGCGTGCTTCCAAACCACCGTGCGTTGCACTAAGCCCTTTGCTTGAGCGGTGCGAACGTAGTCCTGGCTGAGCACTTCGACCATACTCGAGCGGGTCATGCGTGCAATGATTGCCATTGGAATTGTGCCAAGAGCGATGGCAGGCATCACCAGATGCAGTGTCGCATCCCAAACCACTGTAAAGTCAAAACGCAACAGACCATCCAAAACATACATATTGGTAATTGGTACAAAGCTGAAAGACAATAGATCCGAAATGCGCGCCGAAGGCGGAAAAACCTTGGTCTGAATTGAAAAAATAAACTTCAAAATCATGCCAAGCCAAAACACGGGCATCGAAACGCCCACCAAGGCTATTGCCATTGCTACATTATCTATAGGGCTATTGCGTCGCACCGCCGCCAAAATTCCAAGTGGCACCCCCACGAGGAGCGCAAAAAACATTGCCGCAAGACTCAACTCGAGGGTTGCAGGAAAACGGCGCTTCATATCATCGGCAACAGGAATCTGCGAAAAAATACTGGTGCCCAAATCGCCGCGCAACACATTGCCCATATATTTAAAATATTGTTCGGGCAGGGGGCGGTCCAAGCCCATATCTTGGCGGATTTGGCGTACTGCTTCCTCGGTGGCACGTTCGCCAAGCATCACCCTTGCAGGGTCACCCGGAATGGCGCGCACAAAAGCAAAAACCAAAATACTAATGCCTAAAAGCACCGGAATTAAACCTAGCAAACGGCGAAAAAGATATGCAGTCATAATTTAGAATAAACTCTCGAGTGGTGAGCACAAAACTCACCACTCGAGAACAGTTTTTTTACTTCGAGGTCACTTCAATCAAAGGCTCACTACCAAGTGGTCCGGGAACCCAGCCATCAAGCGAAGCGCGTCGTGCCAGCAAAGGACGGCTGTGCACGATTGGCATCTTGACGATATCCTCAAACAGGATGTCGGCGACCTGACCGTAAATTTCGCCCTTCTTGGCTTTGCTGGTGGCTTTGCGCGCATCGTCAAGCAAAGCAAAGAACTTAGGATTGTTATAGCCAGTCTCTTTGGAGGTACCAGGTCCGACAAGCGGGGTATAGAAGTTATCTGGGTCGTTGTAGTCGCCAGTCCAACCGAGCATGTAGCTCTGGAATTTACCCGCGTCTACATCGTCGAGGTAGGCACCCCAATCCTTGGATTTGAGTTCTACCTTGATACCCACAGTTGATAAATCTTTTGCCATGGTTTCTGCCACAGGCTTGGCGTTAGGGAAGTACGGACGCGAAACGGGCATGTACCAGAGTTCCATGCTAAAGCCATTGGGGTAGCCAGCATCGGCAAGCAGCTTCTTGGCAGCTTCTGGGTTATAGACATAATCGCGTTGGTTCTTGGGGTAGCTCCAGTTCATGACCAGCGGTGGCAAGTAAGCATTAGTAGTACCGTATTCGCCGTAGAAGCTCTCCACCAAGGCTTTTTTGTTAATTGCACTGGCTACTGCCAAACGCACTTTTTGGTTGGCGAGCGGATTCTTTGCACCACCAAATTCAGCGACCTGGTTGAGTGCCAAGTAACCGACATTGAACCCAGGACGGAAGACAGGCGCAACATTCTTGTCGCTCTTGAGTGTAGGCAATACATCGTACGGCAGTGCACCAGTTGGAATCATGTCAATATTACCAGCGCGAAGTTCGGCAACTCGAGCTGCAGCATCACTAATAAAGCGCACAATCATACCCGGAGCTTTGGGGAAACCCTTCTTCCAGTAGTTCTTGTTTGCCTCGAGCAAAATACGGTCGCCCGTTTGCCAGCTTTTGACAATAAACGGACCAGTACCGACGGCGAGGGTTGCTGCCGAGCCGTACTTGTCTTCGCCAAATTTTTTCAGCGCTGCTGGGCTAACAATACCAAAGTAACCCGTAGCAAAGACCTCGTCTAAGTTAGCAAAGGGCGAATTCATGTCCACACGCACGCGGTAGGCAGACTCGACCACAACATTCTTGATCAGGCTCTTACCGCTTTTGTAACCTTCAAAGATATCTAGCACAATGCTGTTGCCACTCTTGAAGAACTCCTTGCGCGTGTCGTCCCACCAAAAATCGAAATTGGCTTTAACTGCGTTTGCATCGAATACAGTCCCATCGTGGAACTTAACCCCTGTGCGCAGGGTAAATGTCCAAGAGGTCGCATTCTTATTGGGGCGTGCCGAAGTCGCAAGGGCGGGTATGACATCAGTGCTGCCAGGCTTAAAATCAAGCAGGCGGTCATAGATTTGCTGCTGAACAAAAATGCTGTTGCCATCAGAAATCTTACCAGATGCCAAGGACACGGGTTGACCCACCGAACCAACCACAATGGGCTTGCTGCTTTGGGCAGTGGCGGCAACCAACGCGCCAGCTCCGAGCAGGGTTAGAGCCAATGCTGCTTTTTTCATATCTCCTCCAAGAGCGCTCGAGGATTATATATTTGTACGAGCGTGGGTAAGTCTAACAGGGATATTGTAAGCAGTCAAACAAGACAAGTTGCAAACCACTCCAGGGCGGTACTTATCCATTTACACAGCGCGTCGCCCGATTGCCCAAAATAAGTTCACTTGAATGATGCAGAGAAATTTCAGGCACCTTGTTTGTATTGCTGCGTTACCGTAAATACAAGCCCAATTTCCTCTAGACGCTACACTTTGGTTCTTATGCCTTGGCTCGAGACTCGCCACATTGATTCAGATGTCTCTGAGGCATTTGCAATGTTTCTGCACGACTTGGACAGGAAACTTGCCGATATCAATACCGACCGCGCCGTGCTTTGTTGTCGATTGCTCGCCGAGTTCTTATATGGCAGTAGCTATGAGGCTTTGCTCGAGAAAATGCCGTGGGTTGCCTTAAGTCTAAACCCAAACAACGTACTGCTCGAAGCCGAGCACTACGCCCCGCTCGAGCAGCAAGCATGGGCGCGCGTCAAGCCACTGTTGTGGCTTTGGTACAACTTTGACCAATCGCCTGCTGCCCACAATATGGCATTTGGAATCGAGTTTCGGCGTGTGTTGGCAAAATATGTTTTTAAGCGCTGCGGGCAGAATGTCAGAATCTTTCCTGGAGTGCAGTTTAGCGTTGGTTATAACCTGTCTGTAGGAGACGATGTGGCTATTCACCGCAACGTTTTTATAGACGATATCGGTGGTGTGACTTTGCACAACAAGGTTTCGATTTCCGATTATGCAAACATCTATAGCCATACGCACAGCCCACTCGAGAGCAGCGATGTAACCCTAAAGCACACTACCATTGGTGCAGGCGTAAGAATTACATACCATGCCACTGTGCTTGCGGGCAGCACCATTTCCGATGACGCAATTGTCGGCACCATGAGTATTGTCACCAAGGATATCGAGCCGCATCAGATTGCTTATGGCATCCCCGCCAGACCGATGCGCGAAAAGGTGCGCCAGCCTATGCCCATTGTGGTGGACTCGAGAGTTTTTGTGCGCCCACCTGACCGGCAAGGCAATGCCGATTATCCCAAGGAGGGTACAAACCACCAAACCAAAGCGGTGCAAAGCGCACCGAGCGCTTACCCAAACACTCGTTTGGACTGAGACTTCAGCGCATAGGGTACACTGCCTGCCCGTGGATATTCTCGAATTATTGCGCCTGAACCTCTTTTCACCGATGGTGTTGGCGTTTTTGCTGGGTTTGATAGCAGTTTGGGTTAAATCGGATTTGAGTTTTCCCAAAGAATTCTCGAGCGTAGTCGGGATTTATTTGCTTTTTTCAATCGGCTTAAAAGGCGGCGCGGCGCTCTCGAGCATCCCTGTGGCTGCTTTGGTGATGCCGATTTTGGCAACGCTGGCTCTCGGGGCTGGCAAGGCGGCACTGGCGTTTTTTATCCTTTCAAAAAAATTCGACCGTGACAACGCCGCTGCTATAGCCGCGCACTATGGCAGCGTATCGGCGGTGACCTTCACTGCCGCGCTGACCTTTGCCAGTACGCGCTACCAGAATCTCGAGGGCTATTTGCCAGCGCTGCTGGCGATTCTCGAGGTGCCGGGTATCGCGCTCGCCCTCGCTCTCGCACAAAAAGGTGATACGCACCTCTGGCGCGAGCTTTTTACGGGGCGCAGCTTGCTCATGGTTTTGGGTGGTCTAGCGATTGGTCTTTTGGGTGGAGCGTCTGGTTTGGAACAGGTCAAACCGTTTTTTATAGACCCGTTCATGGGTATTCTGACGCTGTTCCTGTTGGAGATGGGTTTGGTGGCGGGGCAGCGCCTGCGCGATTTGCATGGAGTGGGCGTGTTTTTGCTGGGTTTTGCGGTGCTGGTGCCAATCATCAATGCGCTTGTGGCGATGCTGCTGGCAAAAGCCATCGGGTTATCCGAGGGTGGCGGCTTTGTATTTGCGGTGATGGCGGCAAGCGCGAGTTATATCGCTGCACCTGCTGCAGTGCG
>JBKBVO010000186.1:0-4559 GCA_046289535.1 Deinococcales bacterium
CGCAGCGCTCGAGTATGTAGCAAAGCTTTTTAACGATCAAGCCGAAATCCATGAGGGCTTCAAGAGCTTTGTTATCCGCGATGAAACCTCTGGGGTTGGTTGGTATATCTCGGTTCACGCTGAAACAGGCTTTGAACACCGCGTGTGTACTCAATTCCATACCGTTGTTATCGCAGCAGTGGGTTTGCGCGACACCGCACAGTTTGCCAAAGGCGAATTGCTCGCCGAACTTGGTTTTAAGGGTGATTTTGGCGCAAGCATTGCCAACAAAGAAGTGGGTGGCAAAGCATTTGTGATTCAAAAAACCACGATGGCAGGCGGTAGTTGTGCCAATCAACAAGCCATTTTTGACGCAGGCAAAGCTGTAAAAACCAAATCCTTTAAGCGCATTCGTGTGGCCGCAGACCCTTTTGGCAACAATGGTTACGAAGGTTGGGACGGCGGTATTCAAAAAGAACTTGGGTTTAGCTTTCCCGATTGGAATGCAGGTCTGATGATCGATATTCGCAACCCCGCTACAGCCTGTGCCACTCTCGAGTGCACCAGCATTACTCGCAATCAGAACGACCACGGCGACGAGCGCACGATTTTTATGAACGGCTTAAAGTTGGCATACAAGAAGTCATTCGATGTCGTTAATGGTGCAGCAGCCGATGGTGTGTTTTACACCGACTTGTACGGCGCAATTCCCTATGACTCAGATGGCAAGGGTAGAATCCGCCAGTACGTCAAACCCAATTTGAATCTGACCCTGCCCGACGGATTTTACACCACTGAAGATGCGTGGCGTGGCTTGTATGTCAAAGACGGCTCGGTACCACGCACCGAACTGGAGAATGCCTTGGGTGAAATCAACTGATACCAAAAAATTGCCCAATGGCAAATATTTTCACCAATTTGGTACTGGTTCTTGATTTGTGTAAGGTCGAAAACTTGCCAGCAGAGGCATGACAACGCGCCTGGGGTTTTTATATTTTTTGACCCACCCAACAACAGTATACTGAACACATGATTTATCCAATTCGCGTATACGGCGACCCTATTCTGCGCCAAAAAGCTCGCCCTGTTAGCGATTTTTCGACCATACCAAAGTTAGCAGCAGATATGCTCGAGACCATGCACGAAGCCAGAGGCGTGGGTTTGGCTGCACCACAGGTTGGCAAATCCATTGCCATGTTCGTTTGGGCAGAATACGCAGACGAAGAAGAAGAGGGCGAGGAAAGCAGCTCTAAACTCTTAGCCGAACACGTGGTCATTAATCCGCGGCTCGAGTCCTTAGATAAAAGCACAGTACTAGGCACTGAAGGCTGTTTATCTATCCCTCAGATTTACGAAGATGATGTACCAAGAGCAAAAGCACTACGTCTGCACTATCAAAACGAACACGGTGAACAAAAGGTACTCGAGCTGGAAGACTACAACGCCAGAATTGTACAGCACGAATTTGACCACCTAATCGGGCGTTTATACCTTGACTTATTGCCGAAAGCCGTTTTGCACAAACACCGCGCAGAACTGACACAAATGCAAAAAGATGCAAAAGCATTTTTGCGAGATTTAACAGGTAACAAATAGCAAAGTTCATTGCTTTATAAAACCAATGCATAGGATTTTTTTCAGCAGTGCACTCATCACTTCAAACTCAAAACTCTATACACTACCGCCCATGCCTCTCGAGCCTGCTATGCTCACCTCACTGACTACGCAAATTTTAGAGCGCTGTGAAGACTTAGGTGCTTTAAGTGAAGAACCAAATCGCCTAATACGAACTTTTTTATCGTATCCGACCAAAGAAACACACACCCTTTTAACCCTGTGGATGCGCGAGGCTGGTTTGGTTGTTCGCACCGATGCCGTTGGCAACCTCATTGGGCGGCTCGAGGGACAATCCCCAAAAACCTTGCTCGTCGGCTCGCACATAGACACTGTGCCAAATGCTGGCAAGTACGATGGAGTGCTCGGTGTGCTGCTTGGTATCGCCATCGCAAGAGGCGTGCAGCAGATGGGCTTAGTGATGCCGTTCTCGCTCGAGGTCGTGGCTTTTAGCGAAGAAGAAGGCGTGCGCTTTGCACTACCCTTTATTGGCTCGAGGGCTTTGGTGGGCAGC
Organism: Deinococcales bacterium; assembly: GCA_046289535.1. Classification (GTDB taxonomy): domain Bacteria; phylum Deinococcota; class Deinococci; order Deinococcales; family JAAFIG01; genus JAAFIG01. The sequence continues at coordinate 2,108 of JBKBVO010000186.1, forward strand.
CTAACCCCAGAATTGCTCGAGAAAAAAGACCAAAACGGCATAACCGTTGCCCAAGCAATCGAAAACTTTGGGTTGAACCCTTTTGAACTCGGCAACGCCAAAGCCAAGAATTTAATCGGCTATTTTGAATTTCATATCGAGCAGGGTCCGGTTCTCGAGTCTAAAAACCTAGCCTTGGGCGTAGTGCAAGGTATTGCAGGACAGACTCGAGCCAGTCTAACGCTCACGGGTAAGGCTGGGCACGCTGGCACAACCCCAATGCACCTACGCCAAGACGCACTGGTGGGAGCAGCGCTGGTCGTACAAGAAGTGGAGCGCCTCGCCAAAGCCACCGCTGGCTTGGTTGCAACTGTGGGCAAGCTCGAGGTCGAACCAAGTGCAGGCAACGTGATTCCCGAAAAAGTAACCCTGAGTTTGGATGTACGCCATTTGGAAAACCCAATCCGCAAACGCGCCGTTGCCGAACTGCTGGATTTTGCATGGCAAACCGCCCGAAAGCGCAATTTAGCCTTTAGCCACAACATTTTGCTCGAACAAGCTGCTAGCCCCAGCGATGAGCTGCTGGCAGGGTTTTTAGGCGATGCGCTCGAGGATACAGGGCGCAAGCGTTTTGAGTTGCCTTCTGGTGCTGGACACGATGCGATGATTATGGCAGAGCTGACGCGCACAGCGATGCTGTTTGTGCGCTCGCCCGGTGGGGTTTCGCATCACCCGAGTGAAACGGTCAACACAGGCGATGTTCGCGCCGCGCTCGAGGTCGGATATAGGCTGCTCGAGAAATTAGCAGCAGCCCCAATGAGCATCTGGGGTTAAATCCCCAATAGCCCACTGCCTGTTTTTGCGACAGGCTGCCCACTCGAGCCACTAAAGGCATTGACCTCTTCGATAAAGCGCTGAAACAGATAAAAACTATCGTGCGGACCCGGACTGGCTTCAGGGTGGTACTGCACACTGAATACAGGATAGCGCAAGTGCGCCATACCCTCGAGCGTGTTGTCGTTTAAGTTGATGTGCGTTGGCATAAAATGGTCTTTGACTGTATCGGCATCTACAGCATAGCCATGATTTTGGCTAGTGATTTCGACTTTACCGTTTAATAAGTTCTTCACTGGCTGATTCCCGCCTCGATGTCCGTACTTGAGCTTAAAAGTCTTGCCACCCACACTGAGACCAAGAATCTGATGCCCCAAGCAAATCCCAAAGGTAGGCAGTAACCCAAGCAATTTCCAAGTGGTGTCGTGTGTGTACACAGGTGCACTTGGGTCGCCAGGACCGTTACTTAAAAACAAGCCCTGCGGATGCAGCGCCATAATCGCTGCGGGTGTAGTGCTGGCAGGCACCACAATCACCTCTGCGCCGATTTCTGCGAGCTTTTTAATGATCATGTGCTTAATCCCAAAATCCATAAACACAATGCGCTTGCCCTTCTCGAGTGTTGGATAGACATAAGGGATTTGCGTAGTCACTTCAGGCATCATATCGCGCCCATCTATATCGTCGTGGAATTTGGCTCGAGCCACCAGCCTTGCTTCTTCTTCGGTGGTGAATTCACCATATGGGTCTTCAGGATGGGTGTAGCTACGATGCGCGACTACACCCTTGACCACACCGCCTTGGCGCAAGCGGCGCACGAGAGCGCGGGTGTCTATGCCCTCGATGCTGACCACGCCGTGCTGTTTGGTGAATGTCTCGAGCGCATCGGTAGCGCGGAAATTGCTGTGCTGCTTGGAAAATTCACGTGCAATAAAACCGCGCACATAGGGTTTGTTGCTTTCCATATCGTAAACAGTAATGCCGTAATTGCCGATATGCGGATAGGTCATGCAGACAATTTGCCCGTTGTAGCTGGGGTCGGTCATGATTTCTTGATAGCCAGTCATACTGGTGTTAAAAACCACCTCACCAACGGTCTCGCCACGCTTGCCTGCGGCGTATCCACGGTAGACGGTTCCATCCTCGAGGGCTAAGACTGCGCGTTCACGTTTAAGCATGGACAGACTCACTTTCTAAGATTCTAAGAGTGTACTTAGGGCAATTACAGGTATCTCGAGAAACGACCAAGAACCATCCGAGCCGCAAACTTATACAAGTTTTTGCATAAACTTGCAAGGGCTAATCTACAAACACCACGTCCAAAATATCACCCAGAAAGCGCACTGTGCTTCCGCGCACCTCGAGCAAATCGGATAGGCGCTTTTTTGTGCCATTTAGCTGCACCCAATCGTTTTGCGACTGCTTTTGCTGCGTCCAAACCAACCACTCTTTGATGTTGCCCCGAAAACCAGCCTCAAAATAACTCGAGGCTCGCCTAAACAACTTGGGCAAAATAAGCTGTCCGTTCACATCTATATCCTTTTGTGAACGCAGCTTAAACTGATTGGAAACATCCTGCGCCCAAACCCCACGCTTTTTGGCTCTGGCTTGTAGCGCTACTTCGCGCAAAAAAGCACGC
>JBKBVO010000187.1:0-4451 GCA_046289535.1 Deinococcales bacterium
GCTTCGAGCGTGTTTGCTCCGAGGTGCGCGGTCACGACTACATCGTCTCGTCCTAGAAGCGGATTATCCAGACTTGGCGGCTCGGTCACAAAGACATCCACACCCGCAGCAAACAGATGCCCGTCCTCGAGTGCAGCGGCGATGGCGGCTTCGTTTATAATTCCGCCTCGAGCCGCATTGACCACAATACTACCTTGAGGCATCAGGGCAATTTCACGAGCACCAATCATATCAAAGGTTTCCTCGGTCAGGGGCACATGTACGCTTAAAACATCTACTTGACGCAGTAAATCCTCCAAGCTATGTGCGCGTTTGACCCCCAAAAGTTCGAATTTGCGGTCAGAAATATAAGGGTCAAAGGCAAGCACATTCATCTTTAAGCCCATTGCACGGTTGGCGACAATCGTGCCAATACGCCCTAAACCAACAATGCCAAGGGTTTTTTCTTTGACTTCGCGCCCAAGGTATTTGCGGTCCCATTTGCCAGCGCGAATCAGTTTGTCCGAGCGCACGACCCCTCTCGAGGCAGCAAGCATCAGGGCAATTGCTAACTCGCCTGCCGACACGGTGTTGGCTTCGGGAGCATTCAAAACCACAATACCTTTGCGGCTGGCAGCAGCGAGGTCAATGTTATCCACACCCACGCCACCGCGCCCGACCACGCGCAGACGGGTACCTGACTCGAGCAGCTCGGTGTCTACTTTGGTGCGCGAACGGGTGATTAAACCGTCGAATTCGGGCAAGCGGCGCAGAATCTCTTCTCGAGGCATATTGACTACATATTCAATCAAAAAGCCTTCGCGCTCGAAGCTGCCGGGGCGGAATTTCATCTCGTCGCAAATCAGAATTCGCTGCATCGGGGCAAACTTTACCGATTTTTGGCGTTGCCGTTCAAGCCCGAGGGCTAGGCGAGCTGAGTGCGTTGCAAACAAAATCCTCAATTTGAGCAGGCTGTACAAGTACGACCAAAGCGCTTTTTACACGAGCAGAGACTTTGAGCCAAACCGAGTGTGCAGAACACTCAATCAAAAAAATGCGTTAGCCTCTGGACGCATATCGGCTCAAGAAAGTCTGGATTAACTCCTTTTTGAGCGGTGCTACCTCTGCCGGGTCAAGGCACCCCGAAAGCGCAGGGTAGGTAAACGCCCCTTCAATCATCGCGTAAAAGACCTTGGCAGCAAGCACGGGGTTGGACAACTCGAGCCGCTTGTCCGCAGCAGCGCTTTGCAGCCAATTCACCAGATTGTCTTCAAAGGTGCCAATTTTACTCTGGATTTCCATGACCTTTTGCGGATTTCGTACCACCATCGAATTGAGGATACGGCTGATTCCCAACCGAGTCGGGGTTGAGATTAAAAACAGGTGTGCTGTTGTAAATTGCTCGAGTTGTTGCTCGAGGCTCTGCTCGGGGTTGTAACTGATTTTTTTTAGGGTTTCTTGTTCACCTAGCAGTTGCGCCACAACGGCATAAAAGAGGTCGTCTTTGCTAGGAAAATGGTTGTAGACCGTGCGTTTAGAGGCTTTGGCATATTCGGCAATGCTGTCCATGCTTGCTAAATCAAAACCTTGTTGGGCAAAAATCTCGGTGGCAGCACGGATGATGCTCTGCTGTTTTTGAGTGGTATCACGTTTTTTTGGTGTTGCGTGCATAAGATAAACCCTCTTTACAAATTATACTATACGGTGTAGTGTATTTAAGACCTAGTAGTGCAACCTCATTTTTATCACAGGGATAGGTCAGTGTATCACCGCTGGTCTTGCAAGGAGTATTTTTATGTACGCACAAAAACGGCAACCCAAAACAAACGATTGGCAAATTATCGCGCCCCTGCTTTTACTTAGCCTTGTACCAACCCTTGGAGGAATTGTGAGGCTTAGCAGTTTGACGGGGGCAAGCAACCCCGAGAACGCACGCTTTCTCGAGGCTCCTGTGCCAATTGCTATTCATGTGGTTGGTTCGCTGCTTTTTAGCCTGCTTGGGGCTTTGCAGTTTGCACCTAACTTGCGCAAACGCAATCTCGAGTTACACCGCTTTCTAGGGCGTATTTCGATGGTTGCAGGGTTGCTTGCAGCATTGTCTGGGGTTTGGATGACGGTGCAGTACCCGCTTTTCCCAGAGCGCCAAGGTGTTGTTTTATACGCGGCACGGGCACTCTCGGGTGTGGGAATGTTTGCTTGTCTCGTGCTCGGTTGGGCGGCGATTGTGCGCGGTAAGGTGCAAACACACCAAGATTTTATGCTTCGCGGCTATGCACTGGGTTTGGGTGCAGGCACGCAGGTTGTGGTGTTTTTGCCTTGGACACTCTTTGTTGGAATGCCCGATGGCTTGACTCGAGACATCCTGATGACTTTAGGCTGGGTTATCAATGTGGTTTTTGCCGAATGGCTGATTTTGCGGCGCAGGGCTTAATCCAAATCAATGGGGAGTACGCCTGTTATAGGCGCACCGCGCAGAATCTCGAGCAGTGCAGCGATGGCTTCCTTGCGGTAGCCAAAGGTTATAAGTGCGGGAGCATCCACATCCTGCACGTTGTAGGCATTCCACAGTGCTAAATGCAGTATGGGCTTGGCGGCGGCTACCAGGGTTTTGACCTCTGGTGCCAAGCGCCGCCGCACGGTGCTGGCAAAAATCACGGGCTGCCTCGAGCACCGCACCTGCTCGAGTGAGGCAAGCGGGTTTTTGTGGTCGTATAAAATCGGTGTGATTCGGTAAACCTCGCCTAGAGCGGCTGCTAGACTCGCACCACTCATACCAAGTTCAGAGACATTTTCGCGCTGTACTTCGTCTGCAACCAGCAAAGTGACCGCTGTGCCAAGCGCGGGAAGCACTGGGTTTTTGTAGGCGACAATACCGCGTTGCCACGCGGCTTGCAGCGTGCTCGAGTCGGCTTTGATTTGCTCGCTGCTGTATTCAAGCGGTGCAATCGGGAATCTGCGTGCCAAGGCGCGCAAGCGCTCGAGGCGAGGTTCGAGGTCGGGTAGCTTGCCCCTGGCTTCGGCATGCTCGAGTGCACTAAAGGTTGCCGCTTGGGCATCTGTGCTGCCGAGTGCCTCGAGCATATCCGCGCCAGCTTGCAGGCTCAGGACAGCCGCTTCGCCACGCCCGTAGTTTTTGTCTATGGCATCCATACCCATGCTGTCGGTAACAATCACGCCCGTGTAGCCGCCGCGTTCGCGCAGTAAATCGGTGAGGATAATTTTTGAGAGCGTGGCGGGGTACTTGGGGTCGAGCGCAGGATACACAATGTGTGCAGTCATGATGCTTGGTAGGTTTTGTGCCACTGCGGCGCGAAATGGTACGAGTTCGTTTTCCTCTAAGCTATCGAGATTGCGTGTTACGGTTGGTAGGGCAAGGTGTGAATCAAGGTGTGTATCGCCGTGTCCGGGGAAGTGTTTGCCGCACGCAGCCACACCTGCACTGATTAAACCCTCTGCCCAAGCTAAGCCAAGGGCTTGCACTTGCTTGGGGTCTTGTCCAAAACTGCGGTCGGAAATCACGGGGTTGGCGGGGTTGTTATTCACATCCAAAACCGGTGCGAAATTCCAATTTGCACCTATTGCTCGTAGCCCACGCCCGACCAATGCTCCAATTTGGTATGCCAATTTGGGGTCGTTTGCTGCTCCAAGGCTCATCGCGCTTGGGGCACAGGGCAAAAAGTCACTGCGCCAGACCCCACCGCCTTCCATGTCTACAGCGAGCAGTAAATCCTCGCCCAAAATCGCTTTAAGCTCGAGTACTAGCGCACGGGTTTGCTCTAAAGTCTGAATGTTTTTCTTAAACAAAATAACCCCGCCGGGGCGGTAGCGCTCGAGGTGTGACCGAGTTTCCCAGCTCAAAACGGAGTCGGGGATGTCTACCATCACAAGTTTGTTAACCATTGACCCAGAGTATACGGTAAAGTATAAACACCTGTGGAACTTGATCAAATCTTGACTCAGCTTGTAAACAATACCGATGGGGCACTTGGGGCTGCTTTGGGTGGTATGGATGGATTGTTAATAGAGCAGTTCAGTAACGATGCAAAATTGATACTTTCTAGTGTGGTTGCCGAACACAGCAACCTTTTACGCAGCACTCGTGTTGCCTACGAAGTCAGTTTGGGGGCAGGGCAAGTGGATGAGATTCTGGTCTCTTCAGAGAAACTGCTCGGGCTTACTAAGTGCATCAACCCAGACTTTTTTGTTGCCTTGATACTCGAACCAAGTGGTAATATTGGTAAGGCTCGCTTGTTTTTGGCTGCGGCGGCGCGCCAACTGAAAGGACTGCTCTAAAATGGCAAAATGGCTCGACAGTCTCGCCTCGATGCCCCACGTGTTGACGGTGGTCTTGGTCGCTGACGATGGTCTTGAAATCGAAGCCGTAGGCGGAGCAGTTATCTCGAGCCAGGTGTTGGCGGCAGAGACCGCCAGTTTGGTGCGTATTAGTGCTGCTGCAGGACAGCATATGGGTG
>JBKBVO010000188.1:0-4356 GCA_046289535.1 Deinococcales bacterium
TACCTTGAGCTACAGCTTTATCTACAGCGTCCAGTACATCTTGAATGAGGTCGAGTTGTTTGACACCAGCAACCGAGAAAGCACGGCGCTTGGCTCGAGCGGTCAGTGCTGCATACTCTTTATCACTTATCACTACACGGTTACGCAGCCAAGATACTGCTGCTTCAAATTCACCCAATGGTGGGTTATTGGACATCCTCATCCACCGCCCAGCGTCCGAGGAGTTCAGCTAAAATCAATGTTTGCTCAAGGCGCTGTGCCAGTTTCTCGGTATCCATCCCCTCAAATGCTGCAATAGCGTTTGTGGTGAGGGTTTCGTAATCACCACCTGCAAGGATAATGTTGTACATGGTCTCAAACTCATCCTTATGCAATGCCAAGTGGTCGCGCAAAGCTGTTTGTGACAGTAGGTCGGTGTTCATTTGACCACGCACAAAACCATTCAAGCGATTCGCTAATAACTGGCTGCTGCTCGTGGCTGGCGTTTCATCAAGCATTGGGATACCAAAACGCTCGAGTATTTTTTTAACATCTGCTCCCTTACCCTCAAGTTTAACCACTGCATCAGCGACTTTATTCATAGTCTCCGCTTGCTCTGTCAAATCAGTTGGCGGTGTGGTGTCGAACTCTGCCCAAGGTGTGAGCTTTTTATCGCCAAAATTAAATTCTGCCCACCATACCCATTGCTGTTTGTGCAAAGTGGTATCTAGCGCCCGACCATCGCTGATGATGATGTCTGTGCGGACTTCTTGGTGAATGTTAGCGGCGGCTAAGCTGCCCTCCTTAACCTTACTGGTTAGGTTTTGTCCCAAAATGGCGATTGCCATACCGCTATCAGCCATATCAATTTGAGCTTTGAAGGTACCCCAAGTGTTTGCCGTTGCCTCGAGCAACTTGACATCGAAGCCAGGTGGGAGTGCGATACTGCGATTAGCCCCCATCTCCTTCAATCGCCTAGCAACCTCGTTGCGGTACTCTGGATTAGCCCCTTTGCCTTCAGGTGTATAGTCCACAAGGTTATTGGTCGAGGAATGCCACTCACCCCATGCCCCAACAAACCCAAGCTCGAGAAAAGCAATCAAATCGGCATTTTGTTGCAAAGTTGGCTCGAGTTGTGCAATGTGGGCAAGCACTCGAGACAGGCTTGCATCGGGGTCGTTGTAAGGATATGTTCCGCCTTGGGGAAAGTTGTAAGCAAAGCGTGGAATCAGCTTCATTCCCGCATTTCTAGCCATTAGGAATTGCGCTTCGATAAATGCCAGAGCCTCCGTAGAAATATCCTGCTGCACAAATTCATCAAGCAAAAAATACAAACGTAACACCGAAACCCCCTCGAGCCGCGCCTTGGCAAGTTGGCTACTCGAGAGTGGGTTTTTGCTTGTGCCAAGCCACATCGGGGCAAATTGTTGATAAAAACCGCGTTCGGGATTAGGGAAATTTTCTGTGCTTTCAAGGTATGTATGCTGCATTAAAGCTTCTGGCGCAGTTTGCCCGCTGGCACAAGCAACAAGGAGTAACACGCAATGCAGCAAGAAGTATTTGGTCATGCCCAAATTCTACTCGCCCTAAAGCAGTAGCCGGCGTGGAGAAACACACAGGGCTTTCACTGAATATATCTAATCGAAGCCAGATTACCAATAATCTGACCAGCACTCAGGGCAACATAAACTTACCCGCAAATGCAGCCACCTCGAGCCGAATGCTTTCCGGGTCTGCGCCACGCAAGGTGCGGTCGATCAGCTCTGCAACGACTTCCATATCCGACTCGAGCATACCGCGAGTGGTGATTGCTGGAGTTCCAAGACGAATACCGCCGCCGTGCATAATCTTTTCAGTATCGAAGGGCAGTGTGCTCTTGGAAATCGTAATGTGCGCCGCATCGAGCATTTTGCTGGCTTTGGTGCCATTTAAACCAAGCGGACGAACATCCAAAACAAAGAGGTGATTGTCTGTACCGCCAGATATAATTTTATAACCACGTTTCTCAAAGGCGCTTGCCATCGCTTGGGCATTGCGTATAACTTGCGCCGCATAATCCTTAAACTCTGGACGCAGCGCTTCTGCAAAGGCTACAGCTTTACCCGCAATCACGTGCTCGAGCGGTCCACCTTGGGTACCCGGAAAAATACTGCGGTCCAACAACGCAGCCACCTCGAGGTCATTTGACAGAATCATTCCAGAACGCGGTCCGCGTAAGGTTTTATGAGTGGTGCTGGTGACAACATGGGCATGGGGCATGGGGCTGGGGTGAACACCCGCCGCGACCAAGCCCGCGATATGCGCAATGTCTGCCATCAGATATGCCCCTACTTCATCGGCAATAGCGCGAAACGCCGCAAAGTCAAGCTGTCTTGAGTAGGCGCTCGCACCACAAATAATCATTTTTGGGCGATGCTCGAGCGCAAGCGCACGCACATCTTCCATGTGCAGGCGTTCGTCTTCTTGACGCACCTGGTAGCCAATGACCTTATAGTTCAAACCCGAAAAATTCACTGGGCTACCATGCGTGAGGTGTCCACCGTGGCTTAAATCCATACCTAAAACGGTATCTCCAGGCTTTAAAAGCGCCGCATAGACCGCAATATTGGCACTCGAGCCAGAATGCGGCTGCACATTTGCCCAAGCAGCAGCAAAAAGTTCTTTGGCACGGTCTATTGCAAGTTGCTCTACACGATCTACAACCTCGCAGCCACCATACCAGCGTTTGCCCGGGTAGCCTTCGGCGTATTTATTGGTGAGCACACTGCCCACAGCCCGACGCACCGCGGCAGAAGTAAAATTTTCCGAGGCGATTAACTCCAACCCGTCGCGCTGGCGGCGCTGCTCGAGTTCAATCAGCTCAAAAATGGGGTCTTGAGTTTGGGTATTGGCAATGAGGGCTTGGGTCATAGCTGCAGTCTAACACTTGGTACAGAGGGCGGCAAATCGTCAGTAAGGACGCGCTCGAGACTTGAGGGCTGGAAGCGTATTGCCCGAGAGTGTTGCGTCACCACCCAATTCTTCAGCGTAAGCCGCACGTGTTATGCAATCATTTTTGCATTTTTGCAGTTTGCTGATCATACCAAATTGCCCAGACAATGCTGGAAATACAAACTATGGCGATGATACCAATTACCCAAGCAGAAGAAGGAACCATTGCTAAAATTATGACACAGTCAATAGCAGACAAGACACAGATTGTTGCAGCGACATCTTTTGCAACTATTCGTTGCTTTTTTTTGTGTAACTCATAAGTACGCCAGACAATTATACCAAGTAATACAAGCCAAATTACATAATCCATTTAAGCACTCCTAACTACAATTTGCCTGTTTCCACTCATCAATTGCTTGTTGTGCCGCAACCACACTATCAGAAGCTGTGATAAGTTCCCACGTTGAAAAAACCTTGGCTGCAAGAGCAAGCGCACATGGACCAGCCCATATAACTGCGGGTGGTACACAAGCATAACCCGCTGCAACTGTGGCAAGCGCGTTTTGACCAGCTTTAATTGCCAAGTTCTGATTTGCAACACGCAATGCCATCCGCAAACTATTGGGAACACGACACGAAACTCCTGCCTCAAAAGAATTTTCATTATTACCAATTGTGACTGTAGATTCAAAGTAATCAGTTCCGATACCTGTCATTGCTGTTTTGTACAATCTTCCGCCGTTTATATCGATGGCATCAATTGACATCGTATCGGCAACACTTTCGAAATGGTAGAAAGTTGGACTTGCGTCAAAAAAAGCACTTTTTAAAACACCACTCCTGCTTGCAATCATTCTATGTGAAGTAAATCGCACAGTCAGTACTCGGCTTGTTTGGTCAGTACCAATTTGTCTATAAGGTATAGAAGCCGTTGTAATACCTGTATTTGGATCAGTGTATTCACCTGCAAGCGTCCACTCGAGTTGAATGTTTTCTACAGCCTGACCCCTCAAACGAACAGATGCAAGAACCGCTTTTTTGCTGGCTTGAATTGCTCCAGGAAAAGATTCAAGAAATTTGCGATTTACATAAGTCAGAGGCTGACCTTCTGGTGTTTCGGTCTGTGTGGGTATTGGAGTCGTGCTACAACCCACTAAAACCAACCAAAAATAAAACCAACCAAAAATCCTTGACATAAATAAATCATAGTATGGCACGCATAGTGTCGAATGTCTCACCCTTTTGACAACACAATAATAAATATCGTAGTATGCACGATTTTCAAGTCAAGTTAAAAAACTGCCGCGATGTCTAGCCTGCAGCAACGTTTCCAGCAAAAGTTGTGGAAGCTTCGGGCGGCAAGAAATTTGACGCAATGGGACGCAGCAGCTTTGTGCAATATGAGTGAAGATTCAATGGCTTGAATCAAGCCAAAACCCAAAC
>JBKBVO010000189.1:0-2711 GCA_046289535.1 Deinococcales bacterium
TCCCTTGCCCAGCCACTTGTGCCCACGCTTTGCCCATGCGTGGCAGAGCAACGAGGTCTGCTCCAGCCTCGTGTGGCTCGAGCTTTGAGGCAAAATCTAAGCGCTGTTTACCTAAAACAGGCACATCAATCAGTAAATTGGCGCGGATTTCTTCGCGTACAATCTGGAGGTCATCTATAAAACGCACCTGCGCCAAACTGCGTTTCACATCGCGCAAGAAGTCCAGAGCATCCTCAAAAGAGGCTGGAAAGTCGAGCAGAAAATCTCGAGCCGCGACTATTTTCACTCGATCCACTCTACAACAAGCGCACCATCTTTAGCAGCAGCAGCAATTTCTTGGTCGGTTGCACCAAACAATCTTGGTAAGTCGCGGAAAGATTGGGTAGCACTGGCATATCCAACACGCACAATCACCTGACCCGAATGCTCGTCTTTGCCAATCTTCCAGACCAGTTGGTTACCCAACGTCTCGAGTTGGGTTTTGAGGTCAGGAGTTAGGTAGGTAGGCGCTGCGGGGTCAAAAATATCTTCCACGCTTCTCAGCCTACTGCTTGAATAACGGGCTGGCAATAGGTTTATCATCTTGGCTTGGGGTAAGGTGAAAAAGTGCGTGTATTTTTGCTTTTTGCTGTGTTGTTGTTAGGTTCTCTCGGGCTGTCACAAACCGATCCTGCCAACTTGCCACAAATTCCCGTTCAACCCAGTGCGCCAAACACTCAGCCCGCTGCGCCCCGAGCCTCCAAAACGGCTGCTGCAATTCGTGCTCGAGGACGCTTGATTCTAGCAATAGACCCGCAGTTTGCGCCATTTGCACTGCGCGATGCCAAAAACAAACTGGTGGGCTTTGATGTTGACTTGGCACGCTTTGTGGCAGAGCGACTTGGTGTACTGCTCGAGGTACAATCGGTGGGGTTTAACGGTTTATTAAACGCGCTCAAGACCGCTCGAGCCGACCTTGCGGGCAGTGGATTACAACCCGAAAAACGCAAAGATGTTTTGTACAGTAAAGTTTATTTTGATAACGCACAGGTCTTTGTGGTGCGCGCGGGCAACCCAACGCAATTTGCCTATCCTGCTTCTAACCTGAATGCCAAACAAATCGGAGTCCGCGCCAATACCATCGGATTTTTAGCGGCTTCCTTGCAACTTGTGCCCTTGGGTGCAAGACTTCAGGTCTTTGATTCCAACAAAAAAGCGCTCGAGGCACTGCAAACAAGCAAGATCGAAAGCCTACTTTTGGATTTGCCTACCTTTGAAGCCTACCGTAGACGCAAGGTCCCGATAGACCGCCTTGAAGGCATTTTTGTTCAAGAAAAGTATGTGTATGCCCTTCCTGCCCATTCAGACTTGGTGGCTTTGCTCAATACAAGCATTGGCGTGTGGCAAAAAAACGGTGGTTACCAAAAAGCACTCGAGAAATGGCTGCTTGACCGATAAAAAACCAGTAAAAAAGGCGCAACATGCGCCTTTTTTGTTACACAGAAGATTTTAGAGTCTACCCTTCAAGGTGCTCGAAGCCTTAAACTTCAAACGCTTGCCAGCTGGGATTTTGATCTTATCTTTGGTGCCTGGCTTTACACCGGTGCGAGCTTTGGTCTTGACCACACTAAAGGTACCAAGTCCGGGCAGCGTAACGCTATGACCCTTTTTCGAGCCAGCCAAGACTGCACCAATGACTGCATCAACGGCTGCACCTGCAGCTTTGCGAGTTACGCCCGCTTTTGCAGCGACTTCTTGAACCAAGTGTGCTTTACCCATACGATCTGCCATATTTTGTTACCTCCGCACAATACTTTGCTACGGCAATAGCGAATTTGTCAAGTAGACAGAAACCAAACTTTGTGTCAGAGACGAAACTCAAGTTTGTATAAAACCGAATCGTGCGACCCCAACGTTCACCCTCGAATCAACTGACTCGAGAAGCCTGTCACAAACGCCTTAAACTCCACCAGGACTCGGCTACAATAGCACAAAAACCCATATGGTGCTACTTGGATAGCAAAACCCCTTGAGGGTAAATCCCAAGGGGTTATTTTCTGTAACCAAAACCAATTGCGCCAAATTGGTATTACTTCTTCATTTTAAACGCGTCCACACCACCCAAGGTTTTCAGCTCTGCCTCGAGTGCAGCAATAGTCTTGGTGGGTTTGCTGTTTGCATCACCGGGCAGGGTTTTTGCCACGACCTCGAGCACATCGCTGTACTTGTCGCCATCGGAATCCATATTTGCCTTTAAGACCAGATACAGCATATTGCCCACATTGCGTTTGGCATCGCCAAAGTACAGGTCGCGCATGGCTTGACCGAACTTATTCCAACTGCTCCCACCGCTTGGGCTGGCATGACAATAGGTGCAACTTATTGCGCCTTTGCCGTCTTTGTCAAGGAGCATATATTGCTCTTGGGCTTGTAGACGATAGCCATTTTTAGCACTGGCAAGAGGCGTAAATGCAATTGCGACCAAAGCCAATGCGCCGAGTCCAAGAAGATGTGCTGGTTTCATAAAAGACCTCCTCTAAGGTTTGGCTCAAGTTTAGCAGCCTCGAAGTCATAAAAGATAAAGTTTTAAGAAAAGTTAAAGAAATTACATGGTTGGGTCAGGACGACGACTAAGCAATCCCTCACGAATAAATATTTCCACCATTGCTTCAAGGGCGGTTGCGTCTTTTTCCAGAATGGTAGCGATCTCGATTGGGGTTTTGCCACGTCCA
>JBKBVO010000189.1:2721-4331 GCA_046289535.1 Deinococcales bacterium
CAAGCAGTGCGAGCACTTCCAAAGCTGGTTTACCATGGGCTGCTCGAGCGCGGTTATAGGTATCGGTAATTGGGTTTACAGCATCGCGCCCACGCAAGGTCAGGGCATAGCGGTCGGAAGCCCATGCACCGATTACTCGAGGTAGGGTAAGCGGTTTGGGGCGCAATGCTGCAGGGTATGCACCTGTCTCGCGCCCACCAGTCTGAACACGTCCAAGCGCGTTGCCATCCTGCAAAAAAATCATATAGCCCGCACTGACCCGCGCCCCTGTAAAACCATCGGTGGGATTGACTCGCCAAGGACGGTCTTGCAGCCCTGAAAGCGCATGCACAATCGGACGCTCGAGCACCAACCCTTCGAGCAAGCTGCCTGCGCTGTAGCATCTCGAGAACTCCAGCAGGGCAGCATCGCCCCAGAGAATTTCCTCTTCTCGGGCAGCACAAGCATTAACAATTTTGCCCTCTAAGACCAGCGCTACTCCACCAGGTAGCAGCAATGCCCCATCAAAAGCAAGTTTATCAAGGTACAAGCACAGCTTAGGCAATTCGGCAAAACTCGAGTGCAAGCCCTGCCACAGGCGCTCGCCAAGTGGCAAAGCATTTTGCAGAGGCAGCGTTGACCCTGGAAAAGCCCGATCGAGAATGGGGATAGATTTACCGCGTTCCTGTGCCACGGCTTGTATTCTTACACAAAAAGACTATTTTGCGCTGATTTCTGGCTTATAGTCACCTGAGTGAGTTCAGGAATTAGAGCGCAATCGCGCAATACGCAGTCATTCAACTTGGAATCAGATGCTGCTGCTGCATATATTCGGCAATCTGCACAGCATTGAGCGCTGCACCTTTGAGCAGCTGGTCACCTGCTATAAACAAATCAATGCCACCATCAAAGACCTCGCTGCTGCGAATGCGCCCGACTTCCACTGCATATTTACCAGAGGCGGTCAGCGGCATCGGGTAGAGTTTTTCCGATGGGTTGTCACGCACCTCCACCCCAGGTGCAGTCTCGAGCAGGGCGCGCACATCTTCTGGCTGCGCTGGTGTAGAAAGTTCTAGGCTGATGGCTTCTGAGTGAGTGCGCAGCGTAGGGATACGCACGGCAGTACACGAGATTTTAATAGCTGGTGCGCGCATGATTTTGCGCGTTTCCCAAGCAACTTTCATTTCTTCTTTGGTGTAGCCATTGGGCTGGAAGCTATCTATGTGTGGAATCACATTAAAAACGATGCTATGAGCAAAAACTTCGTTTACGACTGGCTTATTCTCGAGGGCATTCTTGGTTTGTTCCAAAAGTTCGCTCATACCTTTTGCACCTGCGCCCGAAGTGGCTTGGTAGGTACTGACAATGGCGCGTTTGATGCCATATTGCCGATGAATTGGGTTGAGTGCCATCACTGCTACCGCAGTTGTGCAGTTAGGATTTGCCACAATGCCGCCCTTAGACCAATCGTGGTTTTGAAGAACATCGCCATTGATTTCTGGAACCACCAGTGGGATATGGTCTTCATAGCGAAAAGCGCTCGAGTTATCAATCACCACTGCACCGTGCTTCGCCCAAATATGCGCTTGGGCTTTGGATATGCTACCACCCGCCGATGCCAAGATGACAAC
>JBKBVO010000190.1:0-4317 GCA_046289535.1 Deinococcales bacterium
TAAAAAGCGCTTGTCGCGCCCAATCACACGCCCAGAGCGCATTTGAAAATGCTGTACCATCGCAAATTCGCCTGCCTGCGCCACACCCAAAAAGTCCATGTCCTCGAGTCCGGTGTTCAGTGCCACCTGTTGTTCTTTGCCAAAGAGTTTTTCCACTGCCTGCACACGGTCACGGATACTTGCTGCCATCTCGAATTCGCGGTTTTGCGCAGCTTCGCGCATCGCATCGCGCAGTTTTTGCAGAACATCATCGGCTTTACCCTCGAGCACTGCAACCACATCGCTCACAGCTTCGGCGTACTGTTCTGGGGTGGCGTAACCCACACACGGCGCAAGGCAGCGCTTCATATGGAAATTCAGGCAGGGACGCTTTTTTGGGGTAAAAGGAATGCCCGAGTTTTTGCGCAAGCTAAAGGTGTTATCAATTAAGTTTTTGGCACGCCAGACCGCGCTCGAGTCAGGGTAGGGACCATAGTATTTGCCGCCATCTTTAACAACCTTGCGTGTGACCACCAGCATTGGGTAGGTTTCTTTGGTCAGTTTTAAGAAAGGGTAGTGCTTATCGTCTTTCAAGAGCACGTTATAGCGCGGACGATGCTGTTTAATCAGGTTTGCCTCGAGCACCAGCGCTTCGACTTCATTTTGGGTCACAATGGTTTCCAAGCTGCCAGCATCGCGGGTGATACGGCTGGACTTACCGCCGCTTTTGAAGTGCTGCCCAACTCGAGATTTGATGTTCTTGGCTTTGCCAACGTAAATCACCCGCCCCGCAGGGGTACGAAAGATGTACACACCGGGCTGAGTCGGCAGAACTGGGACTTCCTCGAGGGTCATTTGAATATACTCATTTCATTGGTGTACAAGCTTTGCGCAATCTGGAACTCGGCTAGTCCGAGGAGCAGGCTCCATCCGGGGCGCTTTGCGCCCCCGTTTTACAAGAAACATATCATTATCTTAAGATAACCAATCCGCCGCCGCTTTTTCGGATTCTTCTTGGGTCGTAGGCAAGTCGCGCACCTCGTCCTGGCGCGTTGCCCAGGCGGGAAAGGGGAACGTCACCATCACGGGCGAAGGCACCTCGGGCTGCTGCACAATCATCGTGCCAGGCTGTAAAATACTCGAGCGCACGCGAAACGCACCCGGCAAAAAGCGATACTCTGGGCGCTCGGCTTCGGCGGGGTCTAAGCGCCCCACCACACGAATGCTCGCATTACTCACCACACGCCGCTCGACTTCAGAAGCGGTTTGCTGCGCCCCAATCAGAATAATCCCCAAACTGCGTCCGCGTTCAGCAATATCTAAAAGCACATCCTTAATCGGGCTTTCGCCATCTCGAGGTGCATACTTATTTAATTCGTCCAAAACAACAAAAATATAAGGTGTACGCCCTTTGCGTTCTTTGTCTTCAAAAAGCTGCTTGAGAATCACACCGACCACAAACATCTGCGCATGGCTGTGCAAGCCATGAATATCCACCACACTGAGCTGGTTTCGCATCAAATCCGGGCGATAACCAGCAGCTCGAGTGGTATCTAAATCGCCGCGAACCAGTGGGTTGAGGTGCTTGACCACACCACGCAAGCGGCGCACGAACGCTTGACGCGTGCCCGCGGGCTGCTTACCCACCCAACGCGGGTCACCTTCGCCATCGTTTTGGTCTATTAGCTTGTACTCGAGATAGGCTACCAATTGCGCAAAGCTGGTAAGTTTTGCCTTACCAAGCTGGTTAAATTCGATTTTGTCATCCATTTCTGCAACATCTTCGCGCGACCAGTCATCCACCAACAAATGGGGGCTGCTCGAGTCTTGTTGAGCGGCGAGTTTATAGAGCCTCTCCTCAATTTGGCCAATCAAAAAGCCCAAATTCAGGCTGGCATCGCGGTCGGCAAAGCAGTACGGCAGCAGCCGCTCGAGCGCAAAGTGTTTGAGTGTCCACAAGTACGGCACAACCCCAGAACCACGCTGCACAGCGCCATGTGTGATGACACCATCGGTACCAATATTAGGGGCAAGAAACTGCACATCGGCGAAGGGCGTTGCCGGCAGACCACAAGCGGTAAAGCGGTCATGCGGCAGACCTCGAGCCGCACTTTGGCGGGCTTCGCGGTCGCGAAACTTGGCGTTTTCTTTATCTAAAAAAAGCAAGTCCTCACCTTTGACATTAAAAATCACGGCTCGAGAATTGCTTTTTTCTAAACCCAGTGCCGAAGAATTAAAAATGCTATAGAGCAAAAAAAGTGCGTAGCTGGTTTTGGTCGCAACACCCGAAACACCCGAAATATTGACGTGTGCGCCGTTTTCACCATTCAAAAAAGCAAAATTAAGAAATGTAGGCTGACCATTTCGCAGCACCCCAGCAGGCAGCAAGGATTCCATACGATCCTGATAGAGCGCCATCTCGAGTTCCTTGCCAACTGCGTGCCAGACCTCGTCGCCTGGGTGCGGTGGTACAAATTCCTCGGGGTCAACTCGAGTGACAATCACATGCGCGGCATAGCTGACATTTACAGGGATAGTCCCCTCGAGTGCAAGGCGGGTATCGGAGTCAAACTGCACGCCTTCGTGCAGCTTGCGTACCGAATCCACCACACCGTAGAAGGAGATAATGTCATTGGTGCCCTCAAGTGGTTTTTTGGTTTTAACCACCACCAAATCATCGAGTTGGAGCATTTGTCCTTCATTGACTCCCACCCAAAACTCGAGCGGGGCGCTGTCCTGAGTGCCGAGTACCATACCGACAGGAGAGGTGTGTGTCATAGGGTAAATCATTTCACAAATTCGATGCACTCGTCTGCTCGAGTGAAGCCAATTTGATTTTTTGGAGTGATGGTGACTTTGGTCATGTATGAAAAGAAACGATTACTTCGATTGTGCGGCATTAATTTATTTCCCTCTCAGGCTCGAAAACTTCTTCTCTTGCATTCATACCGCGCAAGTGCGCTTGAATTCGACGGCGAATAATCGCCATGTCGCCCATTCTGCGCCCTAAATCGGACTCGAGAAAGGCAACGGGCATCAGTTGCTGCGGCGCTCTGGGGTCGCGGAAGGCTTTTGCCGAATAGCGTGGCAGCACTCGGCAACTCCAATCTGCCACTGCTTGTGCCCATGTCAACCCCAAACTATCGCGCACCTCGAGCCGCACCAAACCAGCAAAGGGGTGCACATAATCCGGAGTGCGCTCGAGTCGAACATACCACGAATAACGCGGCAAAACCCGGCTATCAATGCGAAAAATCGGGGTGCGCTCGCCCTTCTCGAGTTGGGACAAGACCTCCAGCTGTTCTCCAGCTACATACAACTGATGCAGGGTTTTGACATAGCCCATACTGCGCTCTGGAGCGCGGCGTTGTAGTGGACCATCCAAAACCAAAAGCGCCTGCTCGAGCGCCAAACCACCAGACATCCGGTCTTCGGCTTGGCGCATCAAAAATTGCAAGCGCTGCACCAAGCCGTTCTCGAGATTTTGCGTGTCGGAAAAAGGTTCATAAACATACTCGAGCCTGCCATATTCGTGGCTGCGGTTTTCGATAATCAGGTTAGCGCCGACACCGCCAGATAAGATCAAATGCCGCTCGAGCCGCCTATCGACCACCTTGGCTGGGGTCAGACTGTCGTGTTTGGTGGTCACCACTCCTACCGCCAAAGCACCGAGCAAGCCAGCCGCCAATGTTCCGTCTGGGAGCTTATTCCAGACGCGCCCCTCGAGTCTGCGTCGCCCGTCAATAAAGTACAAAGCCGAGAAATCCACGCGGTATGCACCAGGGCGAACCTTGTCCCATAGCTCGAGTTCGGCGGTTAAATCCACATCCTCAGACGAAGTCGGAGCAGTGGTATCTGCGTACAGACTGGTATTGTATTCTGGACTCCAAGGCTCGAAGCTGAGGCGTAGACCATTCTGCTGCATCCGTAAAATCAGTTTAACAGTTTGACGGAGTAATTCAAGGCTTCACCTGTTTGCACAAAATGTCAGAGACACCTGCCCTTTGCAAACCCAGACTTTTGTGCTAATGTCCCAAAGCCTGCCCGAGTTTGGGCAACGTTTGTCGGTACCAGCCAGCCAAAATCCTCAACATTGCGCTGGTGAGTTGTTCGGAGTAACACTCGAGCACCTTGACAAATGAAAAATCACCTCCCACACGCGTGGGACTCGAGGAACGCGCCTCAAAAACAGCGACGACTCGAGATGGAAGGAAGACATGGCAAAAGGAACATTCGAGCGCACCAAACCCCACGTCAACGTCGGTACCATCGGACACGTTGACCACGGCAAAACCACTCTGACTGCGGCAATTACATTCACCGCTGCCGCCGCCGACC
>JBKBVO010000191.1:0-4270 GCA_046289535.1 Deinococcales bacterium
CGATCTCGAGATCGTGGCAAACAGTCTCGAGCGTGTTGGCATGAATAAATTTGCCAAGCGGCAGATTGGCGAACTGAGCGGCGGACAAAAAAAACGGGCGTTTTTAGCAAGGGCACTTGCCCAAGAAGGACAGATGATGCTCTTTGATGAGCCTTTTGGTGGGGTGGATGCGACCACTGAAGAGGTGATTATTCGGCTCCTGACCGAACTGCGCTCTCAAGGGCACACAGTCCTCATCAGTACCCACGATTTAGACAGTATCAAGAGTTTTTGTGACCAGGTCGCGCTGATTGCCAACCGCACCGTGCTCGAGTACGGTCGAACCGAGACAGTATTTACCCCAGAAAATCTATTGCGGGTATTTGGTGGTGCAGCTTCGCACCCTGTCCAGTAAAAGGAAATTATGGAACTGCTAAACACGCTTTTATCGCCATTTACATACGAATTTATGATCAAAGCCACGCTGATTAGTGCCTTGACGGGTGCAATTTGTGCGGTGTTATCCTGTTTTGTCATCCTCAAAGGTTGGTCGCTGATGGGCGATGCAATTTCGCATAGCGTCTTGCCCGGAGTGGTGCTAGCGTATGTACTGGGCTTACCATTTGCACTCGGGGCATTTGTATTTGGTTTACTGAGTGTAGTTTCGATTGGCTTTATTAAAGCTCGTTCTCGAGTGAAAGAAGATACGGTTATTGGCGTGGTGTTTACAGGTTTATTTGCGCTTGGCTTGGTGATGATGTCCAAAGTTCCTGCCGAAGTGCATCTGTCGCATATCCTGTTCGGAGATGTTTTGGGAATCTCGGATGGCGATGTACTTCAGACCGTTATTATTGGAAGTATTACCTTGGCTACGGTTTTGGCACTCCGCAAAGACTTATTACTTTTTTGTTTTGACCCCACCCATGCACGTTCGATTGGTCTAAATACCGCATTTTTGTACTACACGTTATTGGTGGTTTTGGCTCTCACTGTTGTCACCGCATTACAGACGGTTGGGATTATTTTGGTGGTAGCAACGTTGATTACACCTGGGGCAACGGCGTATTTGCTTTATGACCGCTTTGAAAGGATGCTGCTCTTTGCTGTTGGCTCGAGCGTTTTTTCTGGAGTGGTTGGTACCTATATCAGTTACTTTTTAGATGGCGCGACAGGTGGTTGTATTGTGGTACTACAAACCTTGCTGTTTTTGACTGCATTTGTGTTTGCTCCAAAGCATGGCATCCTTGCCCAACGACGCAAGCAACAGGCGATGCGGCAACTCGAGATGACCGCAACAGATTAAAATAAAAGCCATGAGTACCAATCCTAAAACCCGAGCAGCAATGGTGGCATTGCTTTTTGGAGCCTTGGTTTTTGTATTAAAATTGCTTGGTGCATGGCTGACTGGTTCGGTTGGTGTACTCTCCGACGCACTCGAGAGCAGTGTGAATATTATCGCTGCCATCTTTACTGCGTGGGCAGTGGGTATTGCTTCACGCCCGCCAGATTCCAGCCATCCCTACGGACACGACAAAGCCGAATCGCTCTCCAGCCTACTCGAGGCGCTGCTAATCGGTGTTGCTGCCACGCTGGTCATGTCTGCGGCATTCGGGCGACTTTTTGACCCCACGCCACTCGAGTTTTCACCGATTGGCATGGGGCTAACCGTCGTTGCCAGTTTAATTAATTTCGGGCTGGGGCGCTATTTGGTAGCAGTAGGTCGAAAGTTCGATTCGCCCGCACTTCAAGCCGATGGGCAACATGTTTTGTCTGATGTGCTCACCAGTGTGGGAGTGCTTGTTGGTGTCTTTTTAGCAGCGTGGACACGCCTGCCCTGGCTTGACCCCGTGCTTGCTTTAGCTGTTGCAGTACTGCTTTTTTATACAGCAGTACACTTGTTACGCCAGCATATCAATTCACTGATGGACGCAGCGCTCGAGCAAAACGACATTCAGAGAGTGCAGCAAGTATTTGAGCAAGAACAGCAACATTATCTCGAGATTCACGACCTCCGCACCCGAATCTCGGGCAAAAAAAAGTTTATAGACTTTCATTTAATTGTGCCAGCAAGACTGACCGTACTCGAGTCGCACGCCCTGTGTGATCGTTTGGAGAACGCTATCGAGCAAGCCCTCCCCAATGCTAGTGTGACTATTCATGTCGAACCAGAAGCGTTTTTGCGAGGAACAAAGTAGTATTCATGTCTTTTAGGTGTTCCTTGCTGCGGTTTCTAATCATCTCAGCGAATCTCCAAAAAAATTCTAAAGGGGACAAAATCTTGTACCAAGAAAACTACAATTAAAGCGTGGAGCGCATTCTTTTCTTCGATGGGGTTTGTAACCTGTGCAATGGAACTGTGCAGTGGATTTTGCGCCACGATAAAAATCAAGAAATAGTTTTTGCGCCACTCCAAGGCGAGGCTGCCCAAGCCCGTCTCATGCCTTTAGGCATCAATCCAAATCAGCTCGAGAGTCTGGTTTTTCTCGAGAATGGTGTAATCCACACACACTCAAGCGGTGTGTTGCATCTTGCCCGTGCTCTGGGAGCTCCCTACAGTTGGGCATTTGTCTTGATTTTGGTACCAAAGTCGTTACGCGACTTTCTTTATAAAATTCTTGCCAGAAATCGCTACCGCTGGTTTGGTCAACAAAAAAGCTGCATGGCACCAACCCCAGAGTTAAAACACAGATTTCTAACGTAATTTTTCGCTACAAATCAAAAGAGCGCAGTCAACAACCGGTTGTGTCGCGCCTTGAGTTATTTTCCACTTACCAAGCTCATGGGCGCTGTGCTAAAAATAATCCATGTTTAGCACACTGTCTGCTGGCAAAATTTGGACTAACATCAAGCCTATGCACTTTTTGGCTTTTGGTTTCTTGCTGATGGTGGTGTCTTGTGCCCCAGCAAGTCCGCCTACGGTTGGCGGGCAAACCACTGGTGGAACAGTTGCCTTTTATCCCAATCAGTCAGGTGCAGTTTGGCAATACCTCAAAGACGGTGAACGTGCCGATAGTCCACCCTATCAACTGCGGGTTGAAGGACCGCAGAGTTTTAACGGAAGAATCCTGACAGGAATGCGCTTTTTGGGGCGCGGGCATGATATTTACTATTATCGCCAGTTCGATGAGCGCGGCGTACAACTAATCTCCCAAGGCTCGACTAATTTTTACGAGTTGGTCTACGATACCCCAGTGCTCGAGTATCCGCCGCAAAAGGAGTTGGTGGTGGGCAAAACATGGAGCGCTGTGACCCTCGTCACCCTCACCCAGGCGCGTCAACCAGCCCAGCGTTTGCGGTACACCTATTCGTTTCGAGTAGCTGCCAAAGAAAAATACAAAATTGGCAACACCGAGTACGATGCTTTTTTAATCCTGCGGGACAACCGTCTCGAGTCTGTAGATGGGAAAACCGAACCCTTAATCGAAGCGCAACGCATTCGATTTGTACCATTCATTGGCGAAGTGCGAACCCGCGAAGGTTTGGTACTTGTAAGCTATAACTTTAAGAGGTAAAAGATGAGCATTTTAGATCGCGTGAATCTGCCCGAAGATGTCAAAAAACTCGAACTCGACGAACTCGAGACTTTAGCCAGCGATGTGCGCAACGAAATCATCCGAGTGTGCTCGAGGGGTGGCTTGCATCTTGCCTCGAGCCTCGGCACCGTTGAACTGACCGTTGCGCTGCATCGGGTTTTCTCCAGTCCAAAGGATCGTATTTTGTGGGATGTAGGGCATCAGGCGTATGGGCATAAAATCCTAACAGGGCGCAAATCCCAAATGGACACAATCAAAAAAGAAGGCGGCTTGTCTGGGTTCACCAAGGTTTCCGAATCTGAACACGATGCCATTACCGTGGGTCATGCCAGCACCAGTTTGGCAAATGCTTTTGGTATGGCGCTGGCACGCGATGCACTGATGCAAGCGGGATTGGGCGATTCCTACCACATTATTCCCGTGATTGGAGATGGCGCACTGACTGGTGGCATGGCGCTAGCCGCGCTCAACAATATCGGTTACAAACAAACCAAAATGCTGATTGTCTTAAACGATAACGAAATGAGCATTTCTGAAAACGTCGGTGCGATGAACGCCTATTTCCGCACCCTGCAAGTGCAGCGCTGGTTCCAAAGCGCCGAACAGGGTGGCAAGAAGCTGGTGGGTAAAACCTTGGGCGGTTTGGTCTCGAGGGCAAAAGACGCAGCGCGCACCTTTTTTGATCCACACAGCAAAAACCCCTTTACGGCAATGAACCTGCGTTATGTCGGTCCGGTAGATGGGCACAATGTCAAAGA